>NZ_JBAKHD010000005.1:0-481249 GCF_049065735.1 Brucella sp. IR073 | reverse complement strand
GCGAAGACGAGCGGCAGCCCGGTTTCGATCACCTGCCTGATCGCCGTCTGATGGCGCACCTCCACCTTGCCGCGATAATAGGGCGAGCCATTGGGCACGAGCAGGATTTCCGCCCCGCTTTCGGCGAGCGTCTCGCAGACGCCGAGATCACCCCAGATATCTTCGCAGATGGGAATGCCGAGCCGCACGCTGCGGAAATTGACCGGCCCCGGCAAGGCGCCGGGCTGGAACACGCGCTTCTCATCGAACTCGCCATAATTGGGCAGGTCCACCTTGAAACGCTCGGCGATCACCTCGCCGCCATCGAGCACCATAACCGAATTATGGAGGCCGCTCCCGCGCCGCAATGGCGTGCCGATGATGACGCCCGGCCCGCCATCCGCCGTGTCGGCGGCGAACTCCCGCACCGCCCTCTCGCAGGCGGCAGTGAAAGCCGGGCGCAGCACCAGATCTTCAGGCGGATAGCCTGACATGAAAAGCTCGGTGAAGAGCACGATATCCGCCTTCTGCCGCGCGGCGTCGGCGCGTATGTCGCGCGCCTTGGCGAGATTGCCATTTATGTCGCCAAGCACGGGATTGAACTGGGCTACGGCGATGCGAAGTATATCGGGAGAGGATGTCTTCTGGGTCATGGCCAAGCTTTACCGCGCGGGTTGGAGAGTCGCAATCAAGCTTATTGATATATAGCGATGAAAAGCGCGTAGCCCCACACCCCTGCCGCCAGAATGATCGAAATCAGCACCGCCAGCGAGCCGCAATCCTTGGCGATCTGGATATCCTCGTGGAATTCCCGTGAAAACGCGTTGCACGCCGCCTCGATGCCGGTGTTCAGCACCTCGATCATGATCAGGAATAGAATAGCCCCGATCATGAGCATGAACATCAGCGCATCGGGCGCGATATAGAACGCGACCGGAATGGATATAACCAACAGCGCCAGCTCCTGCTGCACCGCCTTTTCATGGCGCGCCAGATATTTGAGCGCCCGCATTGAATTGATGAATGCAAGCCAGATGCGATGCATGTCTATCCCCCGGCAATGTCGGGGGACAGGCTAAGCGATTCTTGGCTCGATTAAATGACGGAGCCTTTCAGGCGGACGCTGCGCGTCCCCTCCCTGCGCAAATGGATGATTTGCGCGGTGAGGCCCACGATGAGAATAACGAGGAGGCTCGCTTGCGCGCCCAGCAGGACCGGCGAGTGCAGATCGGTTACGAAGGGGTGACCGTCAGGAACCCGGCGCAGGGTTTCGCTAACGGTCGGCACCATCAGCAGAAAGGCCGTGAGGCTGAGAAAGACCGTTTCCAGATATCTGCCCGCTCGTCCGAGGCTGGAAATATGGCCCACGCCATATCCCGCAAGCAGCAGGAAGATCGTTACCGCGCCGATGGCGTAACTCACCGGCTGATGCGCAACGAGGAACACCGTTGCCGCCCCGATCAGCATCGAGACAAGGTAAACGGCCCCCGGCGTTGACCGCGGCACGATCCGTCCATGCCGGGCGAACATATATATGGCCAGTGGAATGGCAGGCAGGCTGCCGAGCGTGTGCACCCAGCCGATCGGTGAAATTCCAAACATTCCTGATTTCCTCTATATTCTTCCAACTAGTAGATAGGCTAAAAAGGCAAACGATGCTGGCTATTCCAACCGCCTGATCAGTGCGGAGCGAGGCGCGCCAAAACGGCGTCCGTCACGACGCCGAATATCTTGGGGTCGCCATAGGCCCGCGCCGAAAGCATCGCGCCGTGAACCGTCGCCATGAACGCTTCTGCCTCGGCGCGAGGCGTAGATGACAGCTGGAGTTGCCCCTGCTGCGCCCCGCGCTCCAGGACGGATGTCAGCCAGTCCGAGAGGGTACGGAAATGCGCCCGAACCTCAACGCCGATCTCCTCGGGCAGAACAGGGAGCTGGCTTGCCAGCAGCGCACAGACGCAAAGCGGGGCGCTGGCATCCGCGATACATGCCTGCCAATAGCCGGTGTAGGAGCGAAGCTGCGCGAGCGGGTCGGAAACCTGAGCTTCGAGATCTGCTAACCCCGCTTCCGCTTCTTCCCTGTACCGCGCGACGAGCGTCCGCACCAGGTCGGCCTTGCTGGGAAAATGATGGTGGATGCTCGCCTTGCGAATTCCGACCACATCCGCAATGTCAGCATAGCTGAAACCATTATAGCCGCCAGCGATAATAAGAGACCGCGCGCAGGCCAGAATGTCGTCGGACGTCGTTGATAAATTGCTCATGCCTCAACCTACCTACTAGTAGGCAGCATGTCAAGTCAGGCACGGAGAGTGGTTCCGGCTTCCGTCACTCCCGCTGGGGCAAGCCGTCATCAATGCCATAGTAATCGCCTTTGTCGGCGGTGAAGATATGCATCTCGCCATGAAGCCCGCTCGGCTTGTCGAATGCGCCCGCCAGGACGGATAGATCACCGCTACCGTTCCGCTTCCAGAACAGCACCGAGCCGCAAATCCTGCAGAAACCCCGCCGCGCTTTCTCGCTCGACTGATACCAGCTGATGTTCTCCGCGCCGTCGATGCGTATGTCATCGTCGGCCACATTGGTGGCGGCAAAATAATGCCCCGACTGTTTGCGGCATTGCGTGCAATGACAATAGAGAATGCCGCGCAGCGGACCGTTCGTTTCGAACCGCACCGCTCCGCACAGACATGATCCCGCGTGACGCTCGTTTTCGGACAATTTCTTCCTCCCTAGATAAAATGTAACAGGGCGGAAGCATAACTCCCGCCCTGCCCTGCAGATCGACGAAATCCGAAGAAATCTCAGCCGTTTGCGACCAGCTTCTGCGGCTGTGTATCGCGCTCCTTCTTGAGCAACTCCGCCACGAGGAACGCCAGTTCCAGCGCCTGGTCGGCGTTGAGGCGCGGGTCGCAATGGGTGTGGTAGCGGTCGGAAAGATCGTCCGCGGAGATAGCCCGCGCGCCCCCGGTGCATTCGGTGACGTTCTTGCCCGTCATCTCGATATGGATGCCGCCGGGATAGCTCCCCTCGCCGCGATGGACGGCAAAGAAGGTTTCCACCTCTTTGAGGATCCGGTCGAAGGGCCGGGTCTTGTAGCCATTGGCGGTGATCGTGTTGCCATGCATCGGATCGCACGACCATACCACCTTGCGCCCTTCCTTCTGCACGGCGCGGATGAGCTTCGGCAGGTGGTCTGCCACCTTGTCATAGCCGAAACGCGCGATCAGAGTCAGCCGTCCCGGCTGGTTCTCGGGATTGAGCGTGTCGATGAGCTTGAGGAGGTCATCCGGCTCCAGCGACGGGCCGCATTTGAGGCCGAGCGGGTTCTTGATGCCGCTGCAATATTCCACATGCGCGTGATCCGCCTGGCGGGTGCGGTCGCCGATCCAGATCATGTGGCCGGACGTGCCGTACCAGTCGCCGGAGGTGGAATCGACGCGCGTCAGCGCCTCTTCATAGCCGAGCAGCAACGCCTCATGGCTGGTGTAGAAATCGGTCTCGCGCAAGGCGGCATTGCTTTCCGATGTGATGCCGATGGACCGCATGAAATCCATCGTCTCGGAAATGCGCTTGGCCAGCGCCTCGTAACGCTCGCCCTGCGGGCTGTTGCCGACGAAGCCAAGCATCCACTGATGCACATTTTCGAGATTGGCGTAGCCGCCCTGGGCGAAAGCGCGCAGAAGGTTGAGCGTCGCCGCGGACTGGCGATAGGCCATATCCTGCCGGTTCGGGTCGGGAATACGCGACGCCGGCTCGAAATCGATGCCGTTGATGATATCGCCGCGATAGGCCGGCAGCTCGACGCCGTCCTTAACCTCGACATCCGACGAGCGCGGCTTGGCGAACTGCCCGGCAATGCGCCCCACCTTAACGACCGGCTTCGAGCCGCCGAAGGTCAGCACGACCGCCATCTGCAGGAACACGCGGAAGAAGTCGCGGATATTGTCCGCGCCATGCTCGGCGAAGCTCTCGGCGCAATCCCCGCCCTGCAGCAGAAATGCGCGTCCTTCGGCGACTTCACCCAGCTGCCGGGTAAGCTTGCGCGCCTCGCCTGCAAAAACGAGCGGCGGATAAGAACGAAGACGAGACTCCACATCGGCCAGCGCCTGCGCGTCCGGATAGGACGGCACCTGCTTGATCGGCTTGGTCCTCCAGGATTGCGGTGTCCAGTTCTTCGTCATTATAGCACCTGTTTATGGAATAGGTTTACACCTCCGTACCGGAGGGTACGGAGGTTGCGCCTCTATAAAGGAAAATTAAGAGATATTCTAGGCCGGATGACGGAAGACAGCCGATGGAATTGCAGGCTGTTACACATCGATTGTGATAGGTTACACATCCAATATTGCCATCCCGCATACATTGCCCCCATTGCTCCTGGGGCTTGGCGGCTTCGGGACTAGCGTCCCGTCATTCCGATTGATTTGATAAATATAAACAAGTCCATCACTGGAAGGCGCGTAAAGATATTGACCGTCAGGCTCTATCCCGAGCGTCCAGATCCCAGCCCCGCATGGTTTTTGATCGGATTGCACCAGCAAACCGTCAGCCCCAATACGATAGGAGATGATGACGTATGAATGGTCTGCAATGGCCGACACGAACAGATATTTGCCCTCGGGACACGCCACGCAAGGGCCGTGGCTTGTCATCTGCGCCACTGGCCCCAATGGCTGGAACCGGCCGGCGCCGACTGTGGATCCGGCAATGGAATTGATATTGCTATGTGTGATGTAGGAAAAATCCCCCTGCGGAGTAGCGGCGAGCGCGATGCCTATTCCGTCGCTGCTTATCGAACTGCCCGCATAATTCAGGAACCCGGATTCATCGATCTCAAAGGAAGCGATCTTCGTTTTTCCACAAGGAGTCGTATAGAGCGCATAGACGCAGGGAACCGGACGTGACGGATGCCCGCCTGCCCCATCTTCCGCGACGATTTCGAACAAAGAAATGGTATCGATAGCAAGATCGGCGGGTAACGGGGTGAGCGGATCGCCAAGAAACTCAATGGAGCCGGACTCCGAGAAACGATATCCGCTTATTTCAGAACCAGTTACGCCACGATTGACGATGTAGACGAAATAAGAATCCGTTCCGTACCACCACAGGGCGATGATATCTTGAGGAGACGACCCTACCCCGTCACAATAATATGTAACTCGCTCTGTCAAAGACCCGTCATTTTCAACATGATAGACACTTATGCCCTGGCAGGCTTCAGCCCCGGCGGGCGTGGTGCTGATAACAAACAGATAATTATCACCGCCTGCGAACCTTGAGGCATTGGAATAGGCGATATCGACTGCATTTATACAGGAAACGGGCTCTCCGAGGGTCGATAGCGAGCCATCCGATTGCATTACATAACGGTAAATAAGCCCATACTCCAGCGCATAAAAAAACTTCGGCATATTACGCCCTCTAAATATGTAAACATCATAATATTCTTTATACCCGCAATATTACGAACAATATCTACACGCCGCAGGATCACCTTCAGATTGCCACGGGCGGCCACCGCGGTCAAGATGTGCGAACCGCAAGAGGATGTGGCTGGAGTCATACCTGCTTCAGCAAACGGCTCTTGCGCCGTCCTCATACTCGACTGGATATGCAATCGAGTATAAGAAGGCGGAGCCGACGTTTACACACGCTTTCCGTTCACGATCCGGTAGGTCGGCTGGTACATCGTGACGAACTCTTCGGCCGCCGTCGGATGCACTGCCATGGTGCGGTCGAAATCGTCCTTCGTGGCGCCTGATTTCAGCGCGATGGCGATGAGCTGCGCCATTTCGCCAGCATCGGGGCCGAGGATATGCGCCCCAAGCACCTTGCGGCTGAGACCGTCCACCACCAGCTTCGTCAGCATCTTCTCCTGCCGCCCTGAGAGCGTGTTCTTCATCGGGCGGAAATGCGCGCGGTAGATTTCCACCTGCGCATATTTCTCCGCCGCCTCTTCTTCCGACAGGCCGACCGTACCGATCTCCGGCTGCGAGAACACGGCGGTGGCGATGAGCTCGTGGTCGGGCTTGGTCGGATTGTTCTTGAACGCTGTTTCCAGGAAGCACATGGCCTCGTGGATCGCTACCGGCGTCAGTTGCACGCGGTTGGTAACGTCACCCACAGCCCAGATGTTGGGAACATTGGTGCGAGAATATTCGTCGACCCGCACCGCGCCGACAACGTCAGTCTCGACGCCAGCCGCTTCCAGCCCAAGCCCTTCCGTATTGGGAATGCGGCCAAGCGCCAGCATCACCTGATCGGCGAGCAGGATTTCGCCGCCTGAGAGTACCACATCCAACCGCCGATCGCTGCGTCGCGATACCCGTTCGAACACCTCGCCGCAGAGAATGCGGATACCCTTGGCCTCCATCGCCTCATGGAGAAGGCGGCGCAGATCGCCATCGAAGCGCTGCAGAATCTCCCGGCCCCGGTAGACAAGCGTCGTCTCCACGCCAAGCCCATGGAAGATATTGGCGAACTCGACCGCGATATAGCCACCGCCGGCGATGACGATCGACTTCGGCAGTTCGGCCAGATGGAACGCCTCGTTGGAATTGATGCAGAGCTCGTGCCCCGGCAGCGCCGCATGCGGGTTGGGCCGCGCCCCTGTGGCAATCAGAATCTGCTCCGCCGTCACCCTCTTGCGCGAAGAGACGATCTCGACCGTATGATCATCCACCAGAATCGCGCGGCTATCGAATATCTCGACCTTCGAGTTCATCAGGCCGGCACGGTAAATCCCTTCCAGCCGGTCGATTTCCTTGTCCTTGTTGGCGATCAGCGTCGGCCAGTCGAAACTGGATTCCCCGACCTTCCAGCCATAGCCGGCGGCATCCTCGAAATCCTCGCTGAATTGGGACGCATAGACGAATAGCTTCTTCGGCACGCAGCCCCTGATGACGCAGGTGCCGCCCATGCGGTATTCTTCTGCGAGCCCCACGCGCTTTCCCATGGCCCCCGCCAGCCGCCCGGCACGTACACCGCCGGAACCGCCGCCGATGACAAAGAGATCATAATCGTAAGCTGCCATGAAAACCCCGCGAGACTCTAAAAACTAGATTCGCGAGCAGACATATAGGTTTGAACGCAAATAAAAAAGCCCGGCTTGAGACCGGGCTTTCAATGTCGCGTGAGAAGGCGGCCTATTGCTTCGGCGGTGCGGCCGGCTGCGGCTGGGCATCTTCCACCTTGGCGAGCGTCTCACCAACCGACTGCGCCAGGTCGCGTGCAATGCCGTTCTGCCAGATATTGGCCGCCCGGAGGACTTCGCGGGTGACGATCGGCCCTTCGGCGATCAGCTTCTTGCCCGCCGGCGATTCATAGAAGGCGGAGATGGCCTTCAGTTCGTCTTCGGAGAAGGATTTCGCATAGGCCCGCGCGGCTTCCGTCTCGAGATCCGCCCGGCGTGCGGCGAGCGCCAGCGCCTTCTCATCCACGGTCTTGGTGATCACGTCTTCCAGGTTCGGGTCCTTCTGGATCAGCTCGGCCTTCAGCGCCTGCGCGGCGCGCGGCAGGATGGCGTCGAACTGTTCCGTTGCATCGATGGCGGCAATTGCCTGACGCGCCGCAGCGAGATGGGATTCCGAGATTTCCTGCGCAGAAGCCGCACTGACGCCCGCGATCATCGCAAGCGCCGCGAGCGGCGCAACCAAACAGCGAAAACCAGTTGCCTGGGTCATATGGTCATTACTCCGTTGTCTCTCAGCATGGTCCGAAAAATTGCAGACTTTTCGGACAAGGCCATGCGTTTAAACTCTAGCATGGTCCCGTAAAGTTGCAGACTTTTCGGGCGAGGCCATGCGCTAAACTACAGTCAGTGTGCGGATGCCGCCAGCGCCGGCAATGATCGCGGCGCTTGCCAGCCCCAGGAAAAGCCCATGCTCCACCACGCCGGGAACGGCAAATAAAGCACAAGACAAAGCATTTGAATTGGGAATGCGGCCAAAAGATGCATCCAGGATATAGTGTCCCCCATCCGTAACGAAGGGCTCTCCATCCTTTAACCGCAACGTCACCGGTCCGGCAAGGCCGAGTTCAGCTGCAGCGCGGATAATAGCAATTTTCGTCGTCTCAAGACCGAATGGATTAACCTCGATGGGAAGCGGGAACCGTCCGAGCGTCTCCACCACCTTGGTTTCGTCGGCGATCACGATCATCTTTTCAGCCGCGGCGGCGACGATTTTCTCGCGCAGCAGCGCCCCGCCCCCGCCCTTGATCAAGGATAACGAGGCGTCCACCTCGTCCGTACCGTCGATGGCAAGGTCGAGTTCCGGCGTTTCATCTAGTGTCGTCAGCGGTACGCCGAGCTCGCGGCAGAGCCTGGCGGTGCGTTCGGAGGTCGGCACGCCGATGATCTCAAGGCCGCCCACCACCTTTTCGGCCAGCAGCCGCACGAACTCCTCAGCCGTGGAACCGGTGCCGATGCCGAGCCGCATCCCATCGCGCACGAATTCAAGCGCAGCGGCTGCCGCCTCGATCTTCTGCTTGCGCGCATCCATATCGCTTTCCCTTCCCCGCCAACAGCTGATTTGCGTTGCATCTATCACGCGAATTGAAATGCACAAAGCCTTGTTTTGCAGCCTGATCGGACCTTTCTCTTCGCCAAACCTTGAGCAAAGAGGATCGATCCGGTACTTACTTTGTACCCCAACATGGACTCAACGATGACAAAGCCAATTGTCGTGTTCGACCTCGACGGAACGCTGGTCGACACAGCCCCCGATCTCCTCGATAGCCTCAACTATTGCCTGAGCCAGTCGGGGCTGGACCGGGTAGACCCGCTGGCGCTCCGCCGTTTCGTCGGTCAGGGCGCGCGGGTAATGATCGAGCGCGCCTTCGAGGCGCAGCAAAAGCAGCTCTCGCCCGAGCAGCTCGACTGGCTGGTCGGGTTGTTTCTGGAGCATTATGGCGGACACATGCCCGGCGAGTCGCAATTTTTCGACGGCGCTGTCGCCATGATGGACCGGCTCGCCGCATCGGGCTTTATGCTTGCCGTCTGCACCAACAAGTTCGAAGCCCTCGCCCGCAAGCTTCTGAGCGAACTCGGTGAAGCCGATCGCTTCGCCGCGATCTGCGGCGGCGACACATTCGCCATTCGCAAGCCAGACCCCCGCCATATCGTGGAAACCATCCTGCGCGCCGGCGGCGACCCGGCCCGGGCCATCATGGTGGGCGATAGCCGGGCGGACATCGACGCCGCCAAAGCGGCCGGCATTCCCGTCATCGCGGTCGATTTCGGCTATACGGATCTGCCCGTCTCGACCTTCGAGCCGAGCCGTATCATCTCGCACTATGATGAGCTGACGCTGGAGATGGCGCAGGAATTGCTCATGGCGGCGGCAGCATAGGAGCTGAAAATGAAACCGCTTCCTGCCCTTATTGTGCCCATCCTCACTAGTATGGCGACTATCGGCACGTCTTTTGCCGATGAAAACCCCACCCTTCCCGGTGTGCAAGCGCCCAAGCCCATCGTCACCGCGCCTCCTCCCGAGCCGGACCGCATGACCGATCCTTCAAAGCCGAACACATTTCGCATCGGCAATACGGACGTGACGATATCGGGTGATATTACCGTGGATGTCGGGACGATGAAATCGCCTCGGAAATAATCAGCGCTCCACTCGTAAAGATTGACATAGCAGCGTGATGTTGTTATTAATAACAACATGGGGGCACAGCTTGTCGTACGAAGGCACAAAAAGGTCGATGACACGACTTTTTACGAAGTTGTCATCTGGCATTTGCCTCGTCCTGTTCTCGGATGCACGCATTATTACAAGTACAGGCTTGCTCTCGTCCAGGACGATAAATGCATTTTGCGTTACGATAATGAGCGAGGGAAAGGAGATCACCGGCATATTGGAAGCCGGGAAGAAGCCTTTGAATTCACATCGCTGAAAGCACTTTTTTCTGCCTTTCGTGCGGATATGAAAAGGATGCTGAAATGACAACGTTACTTGTGCGTATCGCCACGGACGATGATATCTTGGCCCGCATTCTCGAGGCAGAGCGGCGTGTATTGGCTGGCGACAAAACATTTGAAGCCGTTCCCGAATACAATTTCGAGTCCTATGACGACATGCACCAGACCCTCTCGCCCTCGCGCCTCACCATCCTCACGACGCTGGCGGGCCAAGGGCCGCTGTCGATCCGGGAAGTCGCACGTCGCGTCGGGCGCGATATACAGGCCGTGCATCGCGATGTGACAATGCTCATTAAGATAGGCATGATCGACCGTACAGATAAGGGAGTCGAGTTCCCCTATACCCGCATTCATTTCGAATATGATGTGGAAGCGGCGGCGTGACGCCTGAAAGCGAATAGAGCAAAATAGTCATTCCCTACCCCTTCCGTAGAAAAAATGCAGCGCTTTCTTCCAAAAGCGCTGCATGAAGGATCAGCCGTTGACCGCGTCCTTAAGGCCCTTGCCGGCCGAGAACTTCGGCACGTTGCGGGCGGGGATCGCCACTTCCTTGCCGGTCGAGGGGTTGCGGCCCGTCGAGGCGGCGCGGTGAGAAACGGAGAAAACGCCGAAGCCCGGAAGACGCACATCGCCGCCAGCCTTCAGCGCAGCGGTAACCGACTCGAGGACGGCATCGACAGCCGAAGCCGCATCGGTCTTCGTCAGGCCGGCCTTTTCCGCAACCGCGGCAACCAATTCGTTCTTGTTCATAGGGGCATTTCCTTTCTTTTATTTGCCGGGTCTTGCGACTCGACCGGCATGGGCGGGAGTTTATTCGAATCATCCCCGACGCCAAGCCACGCAAGCCCAAAAAGCCCGGAAATCCGGGGTTAAACACAGAAATGCCGGGCTTTTTGCCCGGCATTTCCGTAAATTCAGGCTCGAATTTGCCTTAGTGCGCGACCGAGGCCACCGTATCCTCGTCCGCCACGCCGGGGATGGGCGCATCCGAGGCTTCCGTTTCCGACCATTCGATGGGCTCGGGCATCCGCACCAGCGCATGGCGCAGCGCCTCGCCGACACGCGAAATCGGCACGATTTCCAGATGGTTCTTCACATTATCAGGAATGTCAGCCAGATCCTTGGCGTTCTCTTCCGGGATCAGAACCTTGGTGATGCCGGCGCGCAGAGCGGCGAGCAGCTTCTCCTTGAGGCCGCCGATGGGCAGCACCCTGCCCCTGAGCGTGATTTCGCCCGTCATCGCCACATCCTTGCGCACGGGAATGCCCGTAAGGATGGAGACGATTGCGGTCGCCATCGCCACGCCCGCCGAAGGGCCATCCTTCGGCGTCGCGCCTTCCGGCACGTGGACGTGGATATCGCGCTTGTCGAACACCGGCGGCTCGATGCCGAAATCGACCGCCCGCGAGCGGACATAGGATGCCGCTGCCGAGATCGATTCCTTCATCACGTCGCGCAGATTGCCCGTCACCGTCATGCGGCCCTTGCCGGGCATCATGACGCCTTCGATGGTCAGGATTTCACCGCCCACCTCGGTCCAGGCAAGCCCTGTGACGACGCCGAGCTGGTCCTCGCCCTCGATCTGGCCATACCGGAACCGCTCCACACCGAGATAATCGGCGAGGTTTTCTTCCGTGATAACAACCGATTTCTTCTTGGTCTTGAGGATTTCGGTGACGGCCTTGCGCGCCAGCTTCATCAGCTCGCGCTCGAGGCTGCGCACGCCCGCTTCCCGAGTATAGAGGCGGATGATGGCGCGGATCGCGTCATCGCTGACCGAGAATTCCTTCGGCTGCAGCGCATGGTCGCGGATCGCCTTCGGCAGCAGGTGCCGCTTGCTGATCTCCAGCTTCTCGTCTTCGGTGTAACCGGCGATGCGGATGATTTCCATACGGTCCATCAGCGGACCGGGGATATTCAGGCTGTTCGCCGTCGTTACGAACATCACGTTCGAGAGGTCGTATTCCACCTCCAGATAGTGGTCCATGAAGGTCGAGTTCTGCTCGGGATCCAACACCTCGAGGAGCGCCGATGACGGATCGCCACGGAAGTCCTGCCCCATCTTGTCGATCTCGTCGAGAAGGAACAGCGGGTTAGCCTTCTTCGCCTTCTTCATCGACTGAATGACCTTGCCCGGCATCGAGCCGATATAGGTGCGGCGATGGCCGCGGATTTCCGCTTCATCCCGCACGCCGCCCAACGACATGCGGACATATTCGCGTCCCGTCGCCTTGGCGATCGACCGGGCGAGCGAGGTCTTGCCTACTCCCGGAGGGCCGACGAGGCAGATGATCGGGCCCTTGATCTTAGCCGAGCGCGCCTGCACGGCGAGATACTCGATGATGCGCTCCTTGACCTTGTCGAGGCCGAAATGCTCCTCGTCGAGCACTTCTTCCGCGTAGTTGAGGTCCTGCTTGATCTTCGACTTCTTGCCCCAGGGGATCGAGAGCAGCCAGTCGAGATAATTGCGCACGACGGTCGCTTCCGCCGACATCGGGCTCATGCTGCGCAGCTTCTTAAGCTCCGCCTGCGCCTTTTCGCGCGCTTCCTTGGTGAGCTTGGTCTTGTTGATGCGCTCTTCCAGTTCGGCAGCCTCGTCGCGACCATCCTCGCCGTCCCCGAGCTCCTTCTGGATCGCCTTCATCTGCTCGTTGAGATAATATTCGCGCTGCGTCTTCTCCATCTGCCGCTTGACGCGGCTGCGGATGCGCTTCTCCACCTGCAGCACGGAGATTTCCGCTTCCATGAAGGAAAGCGCCTTCTCCAGCCGCTCGCGGACGGAGAGAAGCGACAGCATCTCCTGCTTTTCAGGGATCTTGATCGCCAGATGCGAGGCGACCGTATCGGCCAGCTTCGAATAATCCTCGATCTGGCTTGCCGCGCCGACGACTTCCGGAGAGATCTTCTTGTTGAGCTTTACGTAATTCTCGAAATCGGCCACAACCGAGCGGGCGAGCGCCTCGATCTCGACTTCATCCTCTTCCGGCTCGCCAAGCACCTGGGCATAGGCTTCGTGATAATCCTCACGATCCGTGAAATGGCTGATCTTGGCCCGCGCCGTTCCCTCGACCAGCACCTTGACCGTGCCATCGGGAAGCTTCAGCAATTGCAGCACATTGGCGATGGTGCCGACGTCAAAGATCGCGTCGGAGGCAGGATCGTCATCGGCGGCGTTCTTCTGCGTCGCCAGCAGGATCTGCTTGTCCACGCCCATCACTTCCTCGAGCGCGCGGATCGATTTTTCCCGTCCCACGAAGAGCGGAACGATCATATGCGGGAAGACCACAATATCGCGCAGCGGCAGAACGGCATAAAGCCCATCATTGCCACTCGCCGAAGTCTTCTTTTCAATGCCCGTCATCATCAGTCCTTTCTTGAGCATGATCTGAGAAGTTGCAGACTTCCAGGTAAGATCATGCGCCAAAACAATAGGCTTTCGGCCCGATTGCCACGTTTGTGCTCCCTGAAACCGTCATTGGCAAGTCACAAACATGCTTCAAAATCCTAGTTGGCGACCCGGTAGGTTCAATTCAAGTGACGACACGATTTAGTGTCGGTTCTTCGTGTACGTTCGCGCAACCGGCTCCCCCTCCGCGCTCACCCCCCTCTGCCCTGCCGGGCATCTCCCCCCCTCAAGGGGGGAGATTACGCCTTCATCAAACGTCGGCACAATCGCCAAACGATGGAGAATGAAGCCGTCAGCGGTGTCAGCCAATCTCCCCCCTTGAGGGGGAGATGCCCGGCAGGGCAGAGGGGGGTATTCACATGCATCCACTCGTCACGAAAAAGGGCCGCCACCGCAGCCCTTCCCGTTTTATCACCGCTTGTCATGGGAAAGGCTTACGCCGAGGCGTTGCCCTTTTCCTCATGCCGTTCCGAGTAGATGTAAAGCGGGCGGGCATTGCCATCCACCACATCGCCGGAGATCACCACCTCCTGCACGCCATCGAGCGTCGGCAGGTCGAACATGGTGTCGAGCAGGATCTTCTCCATGATCGAGCGCAGTCCGCGCGCGCCGGTCTTGCGCTCCACCGCCTTGTTGGCGATGGCGCGAAGCGCGTCCTCGTGGAAGGTCAGCTCGATATTCTCCATCTCGAACAGCCGCTGATACTGCTTGACCAGCGCGTTCTTCGGCTCGGACAGGATCTGCACCAGCGCGTCGATGTCGAGGTCTTCCAGCGTCGCGATGACGGGCAGACGGCCGACGAATTCGGGGATAAGGCCGAATTTCAACAGGTCCTCCGGCTCCAGCTCCCGGAAGATTTCGCCAACGCGGCGATCATCCGGCGCCTTGACGTTGGCGCCGAAGCCGATGGACGTCTTCTCGCCGCGCGCGGAGATGATCTTGTCGAGACCTGCGAATGCGCCGCCGCAGATGAAGAGGATGTTGGTCGTGTCTACCTGCAGGAATTCCTGCTGTGGATGCTTGCGTCCGCCCTGCGGCGGAACGGAGGCGACCGTGCCTTCCATGATCTTCAAAAGCGCCTGCTGGACGCCCTCGCCCGACACGTCGCGGGTGATCGAGGGATTGTCCGACTTGCGGCTGATCTTGTCCACCTCGTCGATATAGACGATGCCGCGCTGCGCCCGCTCGACATTGTAGTCGGCGGCCTGCAGCAGCTTGAGGATGATGTTTTCCACATCCTCACCGACATAGCCGGCTTCCGTCAGCGTCGTCGCGTCGGCCATGGTGAACGGCACGTCGATGATGCGGGCGAGCGTCTGAGCGAGATAGGTCTTACCGCAACCGGTCGGCCCGACGAGCAGGATGTTGGACTTCGCCAGTTCCACCTCGTTGTTCTTCGACTGGTGCGCCAGCCGCTTGTAATGATTGTGCACCGCCACGGAAAGAACCCGCTTCGCATGGTTCTGCCCGATGACGTAATCATTGAGGACGGCCATGATCTCCTGCGGCGTGGGCACGCCCTCGCGGGACTTCACCATCGAGGATTTGTTTTCCTCGCGGATGATGTCCATGCAAAGCTCGACGCACTCATCGCAGATGAAGACGGTCGGACCGGCAATCAGCTTGCGGACTTCATGCTGGCTTTTTCCGCAAAACGAGCAATAGAGCGTATTCTTCGAATCGCCACCATTGTTGCTGACTTTGCTCATCGCAGTTTCCTTTCAAAATCGGCCGCACCGCTATAAACGATGCTACCGCAAACCCGTTGCCCTGCTCGGTATCCCGACCGAAAAACACCGATCACCTGGGCAACCCTCTCAAAATCAACCTGCCGCGGAAGCCTTTGTCAATCAAACGAACTGAATCCGAATGGCGACGGCGTTTCCAGCATTTCTCCAGGCTAGGCCGATGAAACCCAATTTTCACTTAACGTAACGACTGCCGCGCCATGCACAAGCCCGAAGGATAGCAATTTTGTGACATTATAGCCGCACTTCCGGTGCAGAGATGCACCGGAAGGTTGCCGGCTTCGGTCATTTGGCTCGAAAAGGCTTATTTCGCCACACCCTCGATCACTTCCCGCGATTCGATGACCTTGTCGATGAGGCCGAAATCCTTCGATTCCTCCGCCGTCATGAAATGGTCGCGGTCCAGCGTACGCTCAATCGTGTCATAATCACGACCGGTATGCTTCACATAAATCTCATTGAGCCTGCGCTTCAGCTTGATGATGTCCTGCGCGTGGCGCTCGATATCCGAAGCCTGCCCTTGGAAACCGCCCGAGGGCTGGTGAAGCATGATGCGCGCATTCGGCAGCGCATAGCGCATACCCGTCGCCCCCGCCGTCAGAAGTAACGAGCCCATGGAAGCGGCCTGTCCCATGCAGAGCGTGGAGACGGGCGGGCGGATGAACTGCATCGTGTCGTAGATCGACATGCCCGACGTCACCACGCCGCCGGGCGAGTTGATGTAGAGGTTGATCTCCTTCTTCGGGTTCTCCGCTTCAAGGAACAGAAGCTGCGCGCAGACCAGCGACGCCATGCCGTCCTCGATCGGCCCCGTGATGAAGATGATGCGTTCCTTGAGCAACCTCGAGAATATGTCATAGGCCCGCTCGCCGCGATTGGTCTGCTCGACGACCATCGGCACAAGGTTCATGGCTGTTTCGATCGGGTCTCTCATGGGGGCCTCTAAATGTCTGGAGATTGCCTGTGGATATCGCAGTCCGGAACCGGCTGCAAATCGGATTCGTGATCGTCCCATACATAAGGTGACGCATGGCGGTTCCGCAAGATGGGAAACCGGTAAAGCCCTCTCCGCCGTCATTCTTGGGGTTGACCTCATTTTATTGCAGTGCACTAATGCTGCAACGCAGCAATGCCAACATCCCGGGGATGCTCTCGCATGAACAGGATTGATGAGCTGGAAGGCTTGCGCGGGCTTCTCGCGGTCTGGGTGGTTGCCGTCCACCTGCTCCCGGCCGCAGGGATCGAGCCTCATTCGTTCGGCATATTCGCGCCGCTCTTCGGCGAACTCATCCGCGTGCAGATATTCTGCATCATGAGCGGCTTCGTCATTTTCATGATGATGGCCAAGCTGCAGGAGAGCTATCCCGTCTATCTCGCACGTCGCGTGAAGCGCATCTACCCGGTTTTCATCCTGGCCTTCGTTCTGTCTATCCTGATGTCGGGCATCGCTTATGAAGCGCTGAAGGCAGCCGAATATGGCGGCGCGCGCAACGCTCTACGGCTGAAGCTTTTCGAAGACAGCTTCGCGCATTGGCCTTATCACGTGCTGGCCCACGCAACGCTCACCCACGGCATCATCCCTGAACACTGGCTGCCGAACGGCGCCTATGCCTTTCTTGGGCAGGCATGGAATATCTCCACGGAATTCCAGTTCTACGTGATCGCGCCGCTCGTCTTCTGGTGCCTGCACCGTCCCAGCCTTCTGCTGCGAGGTTTGCTGGTCGCGGGGCTTTTCACCGTCTGGTGGCTATTCCGCAAATGGCCGAACAATGCCGACCTCGCGCAATACGCCGTTTATTTCGCCACTGGCATTGTGAGCTACTACGCCTGGAAGCGCGACTGGTCGGACCGGCGCTTCTTCAACCCGGCAACGGTGATCCTCGCCTCCGCCCTCATGTGCTGGCTGGACTTCGCACTTGCGGGATGGATTTTTGTCTTCGGCTCGGCGCTGATCGTTCGCGACCAGAACCGCCCCACCGGTTATGTCGCAAGCCTTCTCCAGCACCCAATCATGCTCTGGCTCGGCGCGATTTCCTATTCGCTCTATCTCCTCCACATGATCCCGCTTTATTTCTGGATGTATGTCATCAATGGCTTCCACCTCGGACAGGCGTCCTACGCCCTCCTGCTGACGACACTGACCTTCGCCACTGCGATACCCATGTCCTTCCTCTGCAACAAATATGTCGAGAGCGTCTTCTATAAATCCAAGACACACCGCCGGCCGGCAGCGGCCACAGCCCTGGAGGCGCCAGTAAATATCCCCCGTTAACCCAAAGCGCTTCCCGACAGGTTGCCGTTCCCGCGCATGGCGTTAAATTGACATTTCAAATCAGTCGATTGGATCGTCCGTGCGCCTCGAAATGCAAAAGTTCGACGTAGGCAGGCTGCGCCTGCGAGCCCTTGCTGTCCTGCGCATTCTCAATGCGCGCGGCGTCGCCATCGTGCTGCTCGCCTGCATCGTCGGCGTCTTCGCCGGGGCGGGGGTGATGCTGATCGGCTGGATCGTGAGCCAGTTGCACAGCCTCCTCTACGCCATCCCCGAGGGCGAGCGCCTGTCGGGCACCTACGCCCTTGCCAGCCGCCACATGGCGTTCGTGCCAGTCATCGGCGGCATCCTGATGGGGCTCACCATTTATTTCGTCCGCCGCCGCAAGCTGCGCCACCCCATCGACCCGATCGAAGCCAACGCGCTCTATGGCGGGCGCATGTCGATGACCGACACGCTGATCGTCGCCGTGCAGACGATCCTGTCCAGCGGCTTCGGCGCATCGGTTGGGCTGGAAGCGGCCTATACGCAGGTCGGCTCCGGCATAGCCTCCAAGATCGCCGCCTTCCTGAATCTGCGCCGGGGGGATGTCCGGCTGCTCGTCGGCTGCGGCGCGGGCGGGGCCATTGCCGCCGCCTTCGGTGCGCCGCTGACCGGCGCGTTCTACGGCTTCGAGCTGATTGTCGGCATCTACACGGTGGCGAACGTGGCTCCCATGATGGCGGCCGCCGTCTCCGCCACGCTGGTCGCCGGCTATCTCGGCGCGCCGCCCTTCCCCATCGAACTCGGGCCGCTACCCCCGATGGACGCGCGGCAATATCTGCCCTTCCTCATCCTCGGCCTTACCGCCGGCGGGCTCTCCATCGCCATCATGCATCTGGTGACGGTGGTCGAGCGCCTGTTCACCAAGCTCGCGATCAGCAACACCCTGCGTCCCGCCATCGGCGGCTGCCTGCTGGGGCTGCTTGCGCTCCTCACCCCGCAGGTACTCTCCAGCGGCCATGGCGCACTGCACCGGGAACTGACGATGGATTATGGATTGGTCGTCATCATCGTGCTTTTCCTCCTGAAGGTCCTCGCATCGGCCATCTCGCTCGGATCGGGTTTTCGCGGCGGCCTGTTCTTCGCGTCCCTATTCCTCGGCGCGCTGGCAGGCAAGATTTTCGCCGGCATCATGACCATCCTCTTTCCGGCTATGAGCATCGACCCGACCGTCGCAGCGGTTGTCGGCATGACGTCACTGGCGGTTGGCGTCGTCGGCGGCCCGCTGACCATGGCCTTCCTCGCCCTTGAATCCACAGGCAATCTCGAGCTTACCGGCGTCGTGCTGGCGGCGGCCATCATGTCGGCCATGCTGGTGCGGGAAACCTTCGGCTACTCCTTCTCAACCTGGCGCTTCCATTTGCGCGGCGAAACCATCCGCAGCGCGCAGGACATCGGCTGGATGCGGAGCCTGACCGTCGGGCGCATGATGCGCAAGGATATCCGCACCGTGTCGAGCGGCCTGACGGTCGCGGAATTCCGCAAGGAAATACCGCTCGGCTCCGTCCAGCGCGTCATCGCCACGGAGCCCGGCAAGGTCTATGCCGGCATCCTGATCGTTGCCGAGGTCCACGCCCTGCCGCCTGCCCCCGAGGAACAGGAAAAGCCTGTCTCGGAATTGCTCAAATACCGCGACGCGATGCTCCGGCCCGCGATGAATGTGAAGGAAGCCGCCGAGCTTTTTTCCCGGTCCGGCAGCGAAGAGCTTGCCGTCGTCGACGATTTCACCCACCGCAAGGTGCAGGGCCTGCTCACGGAAGGCTATCTTCTGCGGCGCTACGCCGAAGAACTGGACAAGGCCAGAAAGGATATGTCGGGAGAGCGCTGAAAAATACCCGGTCTGGATAATGAGAAGCACGCTTCTATATAAGTCCAGATAGAAATCGCAGCGAGGTAATCATCATGCGGTATTTCAGCAAGGCGCTCACGGCCCTCTTTATTCTTGGCAGCGCGGTGCAAGCGCAGGCCGCCCGGCCCCAGTCCACAGGCGAATACGAGCATTTGCGGGATCGATTGCTCGCCGGCCTGCCGACGGTATCGATCGTCGACCTCAGCCAGTGCAAGATGAAGGACGGCAAAAAGCCCGACGCACTCGGTCCGGTCGGCGGCCTCCTCATCCAGGATTTCATGATCATGCCGGAACCGCATCCCAGTATCGGATATTCCGACAATCATATGACGGTAACGCCCGACGGGACGCCCGTTCTCGAAGTCGTCCAGTATCGTGTCATGCCCGATGATACGGCGACCGTCACCGCCAACAGGTTTTTACCCCGAGGTTACAAGCGGATCTCCAAGCCGATGGTTTTCGATTGCCAGGTCGGCACCGCGCTTCGCTTCGAGCCGAAGGAGAAATCCGGGATCATTCCCGCCGATAACGGCTGAGAATCAGCTATCTTGGGAGGCATCCGGCCTCGGGCCGGGTGCTTTGTTATATCCAAGGGATCACGAATATGGACGCCCTTCTGGCGGAAATCATGCGCTCGCTCGGTTTCCTGACCCGCCTGCCCATATCCCCCACCTGGTTTGAAGGCCATAATGGATCGCTTGCAGAAAATGCCCGCGTGTTTCCGCTCGCGGGCGTCCTGATCGCCCTGCCCGCCGCCTTCGTCCTTGTTGTCGCCAGCGAGCTCAATCTCCCTCCTGTCATTGCCGCTCTCCTCGCCATCGGCGTTCTCGCCGCCATCACCGGCGCGCTGCATGAGGATGGCCTCGCCGACGTCGCCGATGGTTTTTTCGGCGGAGCGACGGAAAAGCGGCGCCTTGAAATCATGAAGGATTCGCGCATTGGCACGTTTGGCGGGCTCGCGCTCATCCTCTCGGTCGGCTTGCGCACACTGCTGCTTTCGGCGCTCGCCGAGCGGACCGGCCCCGGATATGCCGCCCTCGCCCTGATCGGAACCGAAGCGGCGAGCCGCGCGATCATGGTCGGCATGTGGCATAAGCTGCCTTCGGTGCGCCCCGGCGGCGTAGCCGACGCCGCGGGCGCGCCCGACGAAACTGCAGCCTATTCCGCCCTCCTCACCGGCTTCTTCGCCCTTATCGTCACCTATGTGCCCAGCGGCGGCATTGGCGGGCTGCTGGTCGCCATACTGCTTTGCGGCGCGGCAAGCTTCGCCTTCGCCAATCTCTGCCGCGACAAGATCGGCGGCCAGACCGGCGACACGCTGGGCGCGGCACAGCAGATCGCGGCGGTGACGCTGTTGATAGGGCTTGTCATGATGGCGGGATAAGCCATATTTGTTAAAGTATTAGAGATAAAGGAGTAGGTGAGTACGGGCACAAGGGCGTAAATATACTCGAACCTACTCCCTTATTCCCCTACTGACCTACTCCCTTTAGCCTTTGGAACGCAATGGATTCTATCGAATCGCCCTGCATTCTCGTCTGCTCGATAGACACCCGGACCGGCTATTGCTTCGGGTGCGGCCGCACGATCGATGAAATCGGCACATGGTCCGCGATGACGGGGGAACGCCGCCGCGAAATCATGGGCACGCTCGCCGCCCGGCTTGAAACCGTGGAGCGCAAGCCCCGGCGCGAGACGCGCCGCGCCCGCATGGCGCGATTGAAGCAGGGGCACGAGGCATGAACCGGCTCTTCTGGATCATAATCGCCATCATCGGCGCGGTCGTGCTGCTGCTGATGGCGAACAATGATCGCGGCGCGACGCTCGGGCTCGCCAATGACGCCTTCGCTCAGGCCGCCTATCTCGGCATATGGGGCATCGTCCTTGCCGCCGCTCTGCTCGGCTCGCGCATCCGTTTGAGCGATTTCGCCCGCTCCATCGCCATCTGGATGGTCATCCTCCTCGCGCTCGTCGCCGGATATCAATATCGCTACGAATTACAGGACGTCGCCAATCGTATCACCGCCGGCCTCGTCCCCGGTAGCCCGATTTCCGGCAGGAACAGCGGCGGCAATCTGACCGTGACGCTGGCAAAGTCCCTCAACGGCCATTTCGAGGTCAATGGCCGCGTGAATGGCGCGCGCGTCTCCTTCCTCGTCGACACCGGCGCATCGATGGTGGTGCTCTCCAAGGACGACGCCAGGCGCGCGGGGATCGATACCGCCGACCTCACCTATTCCGTGCCGATCATGACGGCCAATGGCGGCACCCGCGCCGCCATGGCGACCATCGACACGCTCCAGATCGGCGACATCACCCGCCGCGACGTCCGTGCGCTCGTAACCGAGGATGCCGGCCCCATCGGCAGCCTGCTCGGCATGAATTTTCTCGATACCCTGCACAGCTTTTCGGTGGAGGGAGACCAGCTGATTTTGACGGATTAGGCCGCCTCCACGGCCCCAACCCCGATCTCCGCAAATGCCTTGCGGATAACCCGGCTGTCGGCACCGGGGCGCGTGGCTTCGCTGGAAAGGATCTGCCGCCAGCGCCGCGCGCCGGGCTGGCCCTGGAAAAGCCCGACCATATGGCGCGTCACATGCGAGAGCCGACCCCCATGAGCAATATGCCGGTCGGTATAATCGCACATGATGTCGATGAGGACAGCCATATCCACGGGCTCGCGCTCATCGCCATAAATCCGCCGGTCCACATCCGTGAGCAGGCCGGGATTATGATAGGCGGCACGGCCCATCATCACGCCATCGACATGGCCGAGATGATCGAGCGCCTCATCGAGCGTAGCGATGCCGCCATTGATGCCGACGAACCGGTTCGGATAATGGCCTTTCAGCCGGTAGACGCGATCATAATCGAGCGGCGGAATATCCCGGTTTTCCTTCGGTGAAAGGCCCTGTAGCCACGCCTTGCGCGCATGGACCCAGAGCGCATCGGCCCCGGCATCCGCTACGAGCCGCGCCAGTGCATCGAGCGCCACTTCCGGGTCTTGATCATCCACCCCGATCCGGCATTTGACCGTGACGGGAATAGCAACCGCCCGCTTCATCGCCTCGACGCAGGCCGCCACCAGTTCCGGCGTTCTCATGAGGCAAGCGCCGAACGTGCCCGACTGCACGCGGTCTGAAGGGCAGCCGACATTCAGGTTGATCTCGTCATACCCGAAATCCGCCCCGATCCGCGCCGCCTCGGCCAGCTTCACCGGATCCGACCCGCCCAATTGCAGCGCGACCGGATGTTCCTCCACCCCGAACCCAAGCAGCCGCTCGCGATTGCCATGAATCGCCGCATCCGCCACCACCATTTCGGTATAAAGCAACGCATACCGCGTCATCTGGCGATGGAAAAACCGGCAATGCCGGTCCGTCCAGTCCATCATCGGCGCAATGGCCAGGCTGTATCGCGGATATCTTTCCATCCCGGTCAACTAAAGTGGAGCAGGGTATAATTCAAGATGGCACTATGCCTTCGGCACCTCGCCCCCGGTTCAAGAGGTGAGGCGCCTCAGGAAAAAACCATCAAGGTTTCGGTGTGAAGAAAGACACATATGTAGGAGGACTTCTTTTCCCGTCAGCGGCGGTTTGTACAACTGTTAATAAATGATTGCCCGGAGTCGTTATCTGCACGGACGGGCAAAACCATACCTCCACCAAACTCACGTTTGTTTCGCAGATTTGCGTTTGGTCTAGCGATGCTTTCACAGTTGCGTTTGATGTACCTCCACCATTAATATTTAACGTACCGATTGGGATTTGGGCTCCGTTTTGAGGCATGAAAACCTGAGGCGCCTCAGGAGTCCCAAGATACTCTGTAAATAAGATATAAGGGTAGGAGTCGGATTTCGTCGGGTCGGAGTTAACAACAATGCAAGGCCCCAAATTCAAGTTATTCTGCTCTCCAGTAAAGCCACCTTCCTTGCATAAGGGTGGAACACTACTCGAAGAATCATACCATGCACCGACCTTTACACCAAGCGCAGAACCACTGTTTAGGACGGCTTTAGAGCCATTACCGGCACCGAAAATATTGTATTCGACCGTATTCCATGCATCTGACATATCAAATATGCCATTTTGTCCGGTAACCGTAAAAGCGGTATCTCCAAAGATGGCCACAGTTCCATCTAATTTGAGCGGCCCTCTCGCTAAATAACCATATAGGGTTAACGCGTTGACATCCCGTATATCCCAGTTCCAAGTGTTGACAGATATCCCATCGCTGTTTTTATAGCATATGCTTCCAAACCGGGTGTGCAGGCCAGCACTCCATCCATTTGGGCAGTCGCCTGGCCAGTCGAGCAACCATTCGATAAACAGCGTGGCCCCGGAGTCCGACCGCTCTATGACAAATTGTGTTGCAGCATCACAATCAAAGTCACCGGTCGGACCGCCGCAAGGCCACTCTTTAAGGTTGGTGTTCATTTGCAATGAAAACGCCCCGGGCGTTTGGTGGCCCAGCGTGGTCTCATCATATACGGACGATACTCCCGACATATTTTTAAAAGTACCAACGGCTTGTTTGATCGTATTTGGAGCCGATAGAGTCCAATCGTTGCCGGAACCGACCGTTTTTGATGCAGGTTGCGTTGCTTGTTCTGATATTGATGGCAGCCTTGCTTTTTGCAAGTCAGAGGCTGTCCAAGCACAACTCCGCTGCGTCCAGCCCTCATCAGGGTAACGCGCAGTAAAACAACCCACTCCAGGCGGAGGGGTGTTTACTATCTTGTCAACCCAACTTGCAAATTGGGCGGAAGCAATTTGAAGAGTTAGAGCGTTGATAAGGCCGAGGAGAAATACGTATCTTAAGATACTACGCATTGGAATATCCAGACTGTTAAAATGATTATTGATATGCATCACCACCATAAATCAATGATTGCATATATGCAATAAAAATCTATCAAAAATTGCAAAAACTTCGTCTTCTGTGCACGCCTCTCAAATCTCCCCGCAAACCGCCGCAAATGCCGCCGCTTTTTCCAGTATCGCAACGAACCGCTCGCCCGCGATTTCTACCTGGCCCGAATTATCGAGCATAATCGCCCCATCCCGATGCGCCATCGCCTGGGTGCTTCGCCGCAGCCGCTCCTCGATGGCCGCCGCATCCTCCCGCCCGCGTTGGGCCAATCGGCGCGCCAGCACCTCCGGGTCGGCATAAAGATGCACCACGCGGACATTCGCATAAGTGGCCGCAAGCTCGTCCAGCATGCTGCGTGAGACATTAGCGACGACCACCTCGCCATTCTCGACATGGTGATCGACCGCCTTCGGCAGCGCATAGCGTAAGCCATGGGCATCCCACGAGAGGCTGAAAGCACCCGATCGCAGGGCGGCATCGAAGGCCCGCTCGTTCAGCGTATCGTGCTCTTCCGCGTTCCCCACGGATGTCCGGGTCACGATCCGCCGCACAAAGTGAAACTCGGGCCGGCCTTCGAGCCGCTCCCGCGCATAGGTCAAAATCGTATCCTTGCCCGAGCCGCTCGGCCCCACCACGGCAATGAACACACCGTTGCGGATAGGCCGCGTCTCGCTCAAGATCCGTTCGATAGAGCTTGCGGCGGTCATATCACCCGCTCCCCCTCGCGCCACACCGTCTTGATAACAGGCACATGGTCAGCCATCTCTGCCCCGCCTTTAAGCTCCCTGCGGTCGCTGGCGGGGGCCCGCACCCGCACCAGATCGGCGCGTTTGCCCACTGCGATCTCGCCGCGATCATCGAGCCCCACCGCCTCCGCCGGGTTCTTCGAGACAAGCCGCATGGCCTGCGGCAGCGTGATGCCATCAACCACATCGCTCAGGAAAAACGCCGCCTGCATCATGCTGAACGGGATATAATCGGACGAAAGAATATCGAGGCATCCCCTCTCCGCCAGTTCGCGGGCCGAGACATTGCCGGAATGCGAGCCGCCACGCACCACATTGGGCGCGCCCATCAGCACCGACAGCCCCGCCTCCCTGGACGCGCTGGCGGCGCCGACCGTGGTCGGGAACTCCGCCACGCGGATGCCCTGCTCCACCGCCTCCTCCACATGGGCGACAGTCGCGTCGTCATGGCTGGCAAGCACGATGCCGCGTTGATGGCAGGCCTCGGAGATCGCCTTGCGGTTCGCCGCCGAATGGCGCATCGAATCGGCCATGCGCCTTTCGCAATATTGCCGGAATTCCTCCTCCGAGGCTTTCATCTTGCGCATGTAATAGACGCGGTAGGCCTCTGGATCGGCGAACTGCCGCTGTCCCGGCGCATGGTCCATCAGCGAGGCCATGCGCACCCGTTCATTGTCCTTAAGCAGCGAGAAGGCATTGAGACAGTCGGGCGCGGACACCTCGCAGCGCAGATGCAGGAAATGATCGGCGCGCAGCCGCCTTGCCTCGATGCTATCGAGAATCGCCCCGGCCAGCACGCGCATATCCTCGACGCCCACCTCCGCCTCATCATCGAGGCCGACGCGCAGCGCATCGAACACGGTGGTGATGCCGGAAGCTGATATCTGCGCGTCATGCGCCTGCACCGCCGCGACCGGGTTCCAGCGCACTTTCGGACGCGGCGCGTAATGTCCCTCCAGATGGTCGGTGTGGAGCTCGACGAGGCCCGGCGTCAGGAAATCGTCCTCCATATCCTCGCCGGCGGCAATGTTTCCTTCGGAGATATCGGCGATCCGCCCGTCGCGGACCAGAACAGATCCCGTAAGCACCTCGTCGCCGAGGATGATGCGGGCATTTTTGAGTATGAATTCGTGAGCCATATCATGCACTTTTCTTCAGGCGCCCGGTCGAGCGCAAATCTTTGTCAGGCACTCTTCTTGGGCCGCCCCGCTCCGGTCAGCGGCATGGCCAGCGGATGCAGGGAATGCACCTCGAACGGCGCGCCGGGTTCCGCCTCCATGAATAGCGCCAGATGGTTCACCTCCACCGGCTCGCTCAGCACGGGCTCGAAAAACGCATCCAGCATCCGCGCGACGCGAAGCTTGTCCTTCTCCGCGACCCGCCCGGTCAAAGTCATATGGAAGCGGAAATCATCGAACACGTAAGGATAACCCCACCTGTCGAGATTCCTCAACTGGGAATTGCTTAAAGCCTCTGGTTTGCGCTTGGCGCGCTCCTTCTCCGTCATCGGCGCGCGGAAGCGGTCGAAGGCGACGACGATATCGTTGGCGAGCTGGTCCAGCTCCGGCACCGCTTCCTCCGGCGTAAGCGCGAAGAAGTCCCCGAGCGCCGTGACATGGAGCCGTGGAATGGTGACGGGCGCGACCGACGAGGCGAAATGCATCAGCGCCGACAGAAGATCGCGCTCGGTCACATTCTCGTGAAGCCGGAAAGGCGCCTTCAGCGTGCCGTGGAACCCGTAACGGCGCGGCTCCTCCGTCATCTGCCACACCTCCTCGGGCTCGAAGGAGCGGATCGCCGGTGCCTTCACGGACGCGCCGCTGAATGGATTGCGGCCAAGCCAGTTGGCGGCCACCTTCGTCAGCGGGTCCCCGGCTGGCGGGGTGAAATAGATCGCATAGCGCATGGTCGAATCCTTGTTCCCCTTTTTGTTACATGCCGAATATGACATGCCAACAAAATCCCGTATAAGCCCCTTTGTTTGGGTAGACGCGGAGGACAGACAGTGGGCGGATTTGCATCCATCGGCGAGTGCATGATCGAGCTTTCAGGCGCGGCGGGCGATAGCTGGCGCATGGGCTTTGCGGGCGATACATTCAACACGCTCTGGTATGTCCGCGCGCTATCGGCTCCCGATTATCCGGTCGATTATGTCAGCGCCTTCGGCGACGATCCTTTCTCGGTCAAGCAGCGCAATTTCTTCGCCGAAAACGGCATCGGAACCGCCGGCAGCCCGATCATACCGGGCGCCCGCCCCGGCCTGTACGCGATAACGCTCGAAGACGCCGAGCGCTCCTTTACCTACTGGCGCAGCGACGCCGCGGCGCGCAAGCTCGCGAGCGACCGTGAAGCGCTCGCAACGAGCCTCGAAACCCGCGATATCATCTATTTCTCCGGCATCACGCTCGCCATCCTCGCCCCGGCGGACCGGGAGACTCTGTTCAGCGCCATTGCAAAGGCGCGCGACAATGGCAGCCGCATCGCCTTCGATCCGAACTATCGCGCGCGGCTTTGGGACAATATCGAAACCGCCCGCGCCGTGATCGGCGAGGCCATGTGGCTCACCGACATCGCCCTCCCCACCTTTCCGGACGAAAAGGACCTGTTCGGCGACGCCTCGCCCGAGGCGACGGCCCGGCGCATAGCGGGCTTGGGCGTCAAGGAAATCGTGGTGAAGGATGGCACCAGCCCGGCCCTGTTGCTGGCAGACGGAAACACGGAATCCATTCCCGCCGTCCAGGCCAACGCCGTCGATACGACCGGCGCAGGCGACAGCTTCAACGGCGCTTACCTTGCCGCGCGGCTAAAGGGACTGCCCCCCGCCGACGCCACAAAACGCGCCCATGCGGTGGCGGCGCGGGTGGTAGAATTTCATGGGGCGCTGGCGCCGATGGAAGAAGCGCGGAAGATGTTTGAGAAAGCGGTGTAGAGCGGGCGCCCTCCTTCCCCCTTGCGGGGTAGGTGCCCGCGGAGCGGGCGGATGGGGGTGGTGACGTTTGCGCCTCTACTGGAGAACTTGGAGAAAACGTCACCACCCCCACCCGACCCTTCGGGCCACCCTTCCCGCAAGGGGGAGGGAGGGCGCGATCCGTTTCCCGCAACTGAAATCCCTACCTGCTAAACCGATACTGCGTCGTCTGCGAATAAACCTCCCCCGGTCTTAGCACCGCCTGCGGAAAATAGGGAAAGCTCGGCGAATCCGGCCAGATCTGCGGCTCGAAGCATAGGCCGGCATAATTCTCGTAGGGCTTGCCGGTCAGCCCGATCGCGGGACGCGCCACGGTGTTGCCGGTGTAGAACTGCACGCCCGGCTCCGTTGTCGACACATCGAGACGAACGCCCGACTTCGCGCCCTTCGCCGCCGCGCACCATTTAAGCGGGCCGCGCGCCGCGGCCAGGCAGAAATTATTGTCATAAACCACCTGCGCGCCGTACCGCTCCCTTCGCACCGGGCGGAACTGGCGGAAATCATAATCCGTGCCCGCCACGGGCAGCACCCGGCCATCAGGCATCAGCGCGTCATTGGCGGGCAGATAGGCCTCGGCCCCGATCATCACCTGATGGTCGAGAATGTCGGTCTCGCCGCCATCGTCGAGATTGAAATAGCTGTGGTGGATCAGATTGCAGATTGTCGGCTTGTCAGTCACCGCCTCAAGCCGCACCACCAGCGTGCCCTCGGGGCTCAGCATATAGGTGCAGTGGACGTTGAGATTGCCGGGAAAGCCCATCTCGCCATCGGCGGCGCGGATGGCGAGCGTGACGAAATCCCGCCCCTCGCCCGTCACGCGCCAGACGCGCTTGCCGAGGCCTCTCCGCCCGCCATGCAGATTGTGCTGGCCGAGGAAGTTGCGGTCCACCTCGTAAGTCTGGTCGTCGATGGTGAATGTGCCGTTGCGGATACGGTTGGCGGAGCGCCCGGCAATTGCACCCAGATGCGGCGAATGGGCCGGGTAATCGGCGAAGTCCTCATAGCCCAGCACCAAGGAAGGCTCATGGCCCTCCAGCCGCAAATCCTGAATCGCCGCGCCATAGGTCAGCACCTTCGCGGTCAGTCCCCCGCCCATAAGGGTGATGCGATGCACCACCTCTCCGTCAGGCGTCTCGCCGAAAATTTCCGATGTCACGATTTATAGCGCCTTTCCAAATGGGAGTAAGGGAATAGGTGAGTAAGGGAACAGGGGAAATTAATTTACTTACTTCCCTACTCCCCTATTCCCTTAAATTCCCAGCCCGCCAATACACACATATTTCGTATCGAGATAATCCTCGATGCCCTGATGCCCGCCTTCGCGGCCAAGGCCCGATTCCTTCACGCCGCCGAACGGCGCCTCGACGGTCGTGATGACCCCTTCGTTGACGCCGACCATCCCGTATTTCAGTCCCTCCAGCACCCGGAAGGCACGGCCGAGATCCTGCGTATAGAAGAAGCTGGCAAGACCATATTCGGTGCTATTGGCAAGGTCGATCGCCTCCTGCTCGGTCTGAAACTTATAGACCGGCGCGACCGGGCCGAAGATTTCTTCCTTCGAAAAGCGCATATCCGGCTTGGCGTCGGCAATGACCGTCGGCTCGAAAAAGGTCAGCCCAAGCTCCGACCGCTTGCCGCCGGTCACGATCCGTGCGCCCTTGGCCTTGGCGTCCTCGATCAGTTCCTCCACCTTTTCGACCGCATCTTCATTGATGAGCGGCCCCTGCTGCGTGTCCTTGTCCATGCCGTTGCCGAGCTTCAGCTTTTTGCTCGCCGCTGCAAGCTTTTCGACGAAGGCATCGTAAATCCCGGCCTGCACATAGAAGCGGTTGGTGCAGACGCAGGTCTGGCCGGAATTGCGGTATTTCGCCGCCATCGCGCCTTCCACCGCCTTGTCGAGATCGGCGTCGTCAAAGACAAGAAACGGCGCGTTACCGCCCAGTTCCATCGACACTTTCTTGACCGTATCGGCCGCCTGTTTGAGCAGCAGTTTGCCCACCCGGGTAGAGCCGGTGAAGGTGATCTTGCGCACCAGCGGATTGCTGGTCATCTCGCCGCCGATCTCGGAAGCGACGCCGGTCAAGATATTGACGACACCCTTGGGAATGCCCGCCTCTTCGCACAGCACGCCCCAGGCAAGCCCGGAATAAGGCGTATATTCCGCCGGCTTGGTCACGATCGTGCAGCCGGAAGCCAGCGCCGGCGCGATCTTGCGCGCCAGCATCGATGACGGGAAATTCCACGGCGTGATGGCCGCCACCACGCCCACCGGCTCTTTCGTCACCATGATGCGGCGGTCGCGCCAGGGCGATGGGATGGTTTCGCCGTAAACCCGCCGCGCTTCTTCCGAGTACCAGAGGATATAGGCCGCAGACCCCGCGATTTCTCCCTTCGCCTCGGCCAGCGGCTTGCCCTGCTCCAGCGTCAGAAGTTCGGCCAGCGCATCCTGATTCTCGAGGATCAATGCGTGCAACTTGCGCATCAGCGCCGCGCGCTCGCTGGCGGAGGTCTTCTTCCAGCTTTCGAACGCCTTGGCCGCCGCTTCGATGGCGCGCGCCGTCTCCGCCTTGCCCGATTTCGGCACCGTGCCGATCTTCAGACCGGTCGCCGGATTGATCACGTCGATGGTTTCGCCGGAATCAGCCTCCACCCATTCGCCGCCGATCAGATTGGCCTGTTTCATGAAATGGCTGGTCTTCTGAAGCATCGCACCTCTCCTTGAGAACAAGCATGCGTCTAAAATTGGAAGTTCGGGGTGATGGTGGGGAATGTCAAGCGAGCGGCCGGACATAAGAAGAGAGCGGCGCTCACATTCATTTGAAGTGAGAACCGCTCTGATATTTTGCGCGGGCGGAAGCGTTGTCCACCCCTCCGGCTTATAAAAATCTCATGCTATACGCCTATGCTGGCCTTGCTGCCGTAACTCAGTCCATATCCTCTGCGATAGGGAGCCGCGATAACCCCGGCATTGGTCTTGCTGTCATAACTACGGTAGAGAACGACCGGCAGCTTTCCCACGGGGTTCCGTTTGCCGATCAGCACCTCCGCTAGCGATCTCATTGAAGAGCCAAGCCAGTAGCCATCCTCGTAGCCATAGCGCGCATAGGTCACAATACAGTTGTTTACATCGTAATCATAAAAAACGATATCATATGGCGCGCGCACAGAGACGTGAACGACGGTTTTGCCCCTCTTTTGCCAGAGAGTCATCAAATCCAGCGTATTTTTTATATCGGGATCGGACGGATCGAAGCCTTCGGCCATGGTTCCCATGACGAAAACATTGCATTGCTGGAGATAATCATCGCGCTGACTGTCGGTAAGGTCCCCCTGCTTTGCGGCGACCACCCGGTAATATCCATTGTCCGCCAGGGCCTTTTGAATACCGTCCGCCTGCTCCTGCCAGGGCGTGAAGACAAAGAATTTTTTATCGGCGGATTTTATCGGCAATTCGCCGGTCTTATTGCGAAGCAAGGTGACTGACTTGTCTGAAATCTCGTTTTCAATGGTAGAAGAGAGATCCGCCGATCCGCTATAGGGAACACGCGCGCCCATCAGGGAAAACGCGGCTTTCAGGGCCAGAATACGCTCCACCGACGCATCGATCTCGGCCTCCTTGATCGTTCCGTTTCTGACCTTATCGGCCACGCCCCGAATAAACCTGGGCAAACGGTCCATATCGCCTGCCGCATAGATGCCCGTCGGCATCAGGGAGATGTCGACGCCGGCCTTGAAGACATTCTCGATGGCTGTCTCTTCCGTGAAATGGTCGGTAATCGCCCCCATATTCAGCGCGTCGGAGACAGTGACGCCCTTGAATCCCAGCTGATCCCGGAGAATAGCCGTCTGGATTTCGCGCGACATGGTCGCGGGTATGATGATCATCTCGCCGGTCTTCGACTGGATCGTGGTATTGTCGAGCGAGGGATATTGGATGTGCGCCGTCATGATCATGTCGGGCGCAACGCCCTTGTCGATGGCGGCTTTGTAAGGCGCGATGTCGATGGCGAATGCGTCGTGGCGGTCCCTTGTCACGAGCGGAAGTCCAATATGGGAATCGACCGACGCTGACCCGTGCCCTGGAAAATGCTTGTACACGACGATCATTTGTTCGCTACGCATCCCGGCCACGAGCTGCTCCGCGAGCTCAGTCACAAGCGAAACGCTATCGCTGAACGAGCGGACATTGATGACGGGATTGTAGGGGTTGGTATTGACGTCGACGCATGGCGCGAAATTGGTGTTGATATAGAGCGACCGCATGGTCTGCGCTATGCTCTTCCCTTGGCGAAAGGCGAGATCGCTGCCGGCTCCGCCCATCGCAGCGGCGCCCAGCGCCATATTGCCCGGATAGGAAGGGTAGATCCACCGCGGAAGCCGGTAGACATCTCCGCCTTCATCATCCGCTCCAAGAAGCAGCCTCGCACCCTGCGCGGTTTCGATCGTGGACAGCCAGTCCGTCAGTCTTTTGATCTGCGTCGTGTCCTTCAGATTGTTCGAGAACAGGATCACGCCGCCGATATTGTTGCTGACGATGAGAGATTTGACGTCCGCATTCGGCTCCGTCATGTCCTCATCATTCCAGGTTCTGAAATCCAGCATGATCTTCTGGCCAATCTTTTCCTCTGTTGTCATCGAGGCGACCATGCGTTTGATATCGTCTGTAATATTCATAGCTAATATCTCTCCAGATGGGCATCGCGCCGCAGCGAAGGTCTACCACTGCAATCTTAAGACGATATTTATCGCAAGTATCAATTTATAGGCGTATCAACCAAAAACATGCGTCGCGATGGAAATCCACAATCCGAGCGTCAGCGCCGAAACGCCCGTGGCGATCACCATCGAAGTGGAGGCGAGTGCCTGCCCCGTGCCGAACCGCGTGGCGATGAGGTAGGAGTTGATGCCGGAGGGAAGCGCCGCCGCGGTGACGGCGACCTTGGCGGTCAGCGGCGGCAATTGCAGCATATAGGCGACAACAAGCACGATCGCGGGCATCAGCATAAGTTTCAGCGTCGCGACGAGGCATGCCGCCCGGACATTGCCTGATATGCCGAATTTCTTGAGGCCCATTCCCATGGCGAAAAGCGCCAGCGGCCCGGCCACGCCCGCCAGCATGTCGATGAGCGTAGCGGCGAATTCCGGCATGGCGAGCCCTGACAGGCGCCATGCCCAGCCGGAGAGGATGCCGACCACAAGCGGATTGCGCAGCAGGCTCTTGAAAAACGTCGTGACCGTCGCCGTAAGGCTCGTCTCGCCCTCGGCCACCCCGTCGCGCCGCGTCGCCCACTCATTGAGCGCGATGGAGGCCGCCATCATCGAGGGCATGTGGATGGAGATGATGAGCGAGATCGTAGTCACCCCCTCCTGCCCGAAGATACCGAGCATCAGCGGTATGCCAAGATAGACCAGATTGGAGAACGCGCCCGACACGCCTGCGACGACGCCCGCCCTGCGGTCACGGCCGAACACGGCGCGCACAGCGCCATGCGATATAGTCCACGCCCCCACCACGCCGGCGAAATAGGCCACCCACAATGCCCATGGCGCGCTGCCGTGGAAATCTGCCGTACTGGTGGTTTTAAAGAGAAGAAGCGGCGTCGAAATCACGAAGACGAATTCCGAAAGCCCATCCCCCGCCGCCTCGGAAAGCACGCGGAACCGCGCCGCCGCATAGCCGATAAAAATGATGGCGAAGATGATGAATATCGTGCCGGCGAGTCCCATATCCCCGCCATAGAATTTGGCCGGGCCGGATGCAACTGGAAACGAGGGGAATTTTAGCAAACGCTTTACTGATGGGGCCTAGAGCATGATCCTGAAAAGTTGGAGACTTTTCGGAGAAGATCATGCGAAAAACAAAAAAATTAGAGCGTGATGCCCGCACGGGCTTAATCGCATCACGCTCTAAGAGTGCGCCACGCGGAAAACACCTATCGCCTTTCACATCTTTCCCTCTCGCGCGAAAAACGCTAGACACGCGCCGATTGATTACAAAAACGCCTCTTTAGGGCGTGAGCCAAAAGGAATTGGATAGTGTCCTCCACCTTCGATAAAGTCGCCGACATCATTTCCGAAACCAGCGAGATCGACCGCGACACGATTACGCCCGAAAGCCATACGATCGACGATCTCGGCATCGACAGCCTCGACTTCCTCGACATCGTCTTCGCCATCGATAAGGCGTTCGGCATCAAGATCCCGCTTGAGAAGTGGACGCAGGAAGTCAACGAGGGCAAGGTTCCGACCGAGGAATATTTCGTCCTGAAGAATCTCTGCGCCAAGATCGACGAACTGGTTGCCGCCAAGAAGGCCTGATCGGAGCATGGTCCCGAGAAGTTGCAGGCTTTTCGGAAAGGATCATGCGACCGCTAAAAAAAGCTCGGGAATCATGCAGAACAACCAAGTCCTCATCACCGGCATCGGCATCGTCTCGTCGCTTGGCGAGGGGGTGGATGCTCACTGGAACGCGCTTTCTGCCAAACCGGAGCCGAAGCTCGACACCACGAGCTTTGCGCCCTACACAGTGCATCCGCTGGGCGAGGTGGACTGGAACCTGCAGATCCCCAAGCGTAGCGACCAGCGCCAGATGGAAACCTGGCAGCGGCTGGGAACCTATGCGGCGGGCCTCGCGCTCGAGGATGCGGGCATCAAAGAAGATGAGGCGCTGTGCGCGACCATGGACATGGTCGTGGCAGCCGGCGGCGGCGAACGCGATGTCGCCGTCGATACGCTGATCCTCACCGAGGGCCGCACCAGCAACGACCGCGACGTCATGCTGAACCAGAGGCTCTCAACCGAGCTTCGCCCGACGCTGTTTCTGGCGCAATTGTCCAATCTGGCCGCAGGCAATATCTCCATCGTCCATAAGGTGACGGGCTCGTCCCGCACCTTCATGGGCGAGGAAGCCTCGGGCATCTCGGCTCTCGAGACCGCGTCTGCCCGCATCCGCTCCGGCCAGAGCACTCATATGCTGGTGGGCAGTTCCTATAATGCCGAGCATTGGAACATGCTTTTGGGCCACGAGCTTGGCGGCTATTTGAAGTCCGATGGCTGGGCTCCGCTCTGGCAGCGCCAGGGCAGCACGGGTGGCGGGCTCGTCTCGGGATCGGGCGGCGTGTTCCTCGTGCTGGAAAGCGCCGAACATGCCGCAAAGCGCGGCGCGCGCGCCTATGCTGAAATTGAGCAGATCGTCGGCAGGCAGATTCGCCGCGGCCGCGACGATCTGGCCGGTTCCATCGGCGAGATCCTGAAAAAAGTGGCTCGCGACAGCGAAGCACCCTTCGTCGTCTCGGGCGCATCCGGCGCGCATGAACCCACGGCGGCGGAAAAGGCGGCGCTCGACGCCCTCCCCGGCGCGGCCATTCGCGGCATTTCCGGCATCACCGGCCATTTGCGCGAGGCGCAGTTCCCTCTCGCGGTCGCACTGGCTGCGCTTAGCGTTTCCAAGGGCGAGGCCTTCGGCCCGCTGGAGACGAGTGAAAAGCCGCTGGACCAGCCCCTGACCGCCGCCATCGCCACCACCATCGGCGTGACCCGCGCCGAGGGTGCGGCTCGTCTTGTGAAAGCCTGAGGGAGAAAGCAGATGGCGAAATATACCGATCATCTTGGCCGTCCGATCGTTGCCGTCACCGGCATCGGCATCGTCTCCTCGCTGGGGCAAGGCAAGGAAGACAATTGGGCGGCGCTGACAGGCGGACGCTCCGGAATCCATACCATCACCCGCTTCCCCACCGAGGGCCTCAACACCCGCATCGCCGGCACGGTCGATTTCCTGCCCGAGAGCAGCGCCGGCCCCGTGCCGCTCTCCGAGAAGCTCGCGGCCCTCGCCGCCGAGGAGGCCGTTTCGCAGTCCGGCCTGTCCCAAAGCGATTTCGGCGGCCCCCTCTTCCTCGCGGCTCCCCCGGTCGAGCTCGACTGGAAAGACCGCTTCGCGCTCGACCTCGCCACGGTCGAGGATGGCGAAGCGAGCTATGAACGCATTCTCGCCGCCTGCCGCGCGAACCCGAACCGGGATTTCTTCAACACCACCCAGTTCGGTTACATTGCCGAGCGCATCGCCGACAAATTCGGCACACGCGGCCTGCCGATCACGCTTTCGACCGCCTGCGCCTCCGGCGCCACCGCCATTCAGCTCGGCGTCGAAGCTATCAGGCGCGGCGAGAGCGACCGCGTGCTCTCCATCGGCACGGACGGCTCCGTTTCCGCCGAGGCGCTGATCCGCTTCTCCCTCCTTTCCGCCCTCTCCACGCAGAACGACCCCGCACACAAGGCGGCAAAGCCCTTCTCCAAAGACCGCGACGGCTTCGTCATGGCTGAGGGCGCTGGCGCGCTGGTGATGGAATCGCTGGAAAGCGCGCTGGCCCGTGGTGCCAAGATCCTTGGCTTCCTCACCGGCTGCGGCGAAAAGGCCGACGATTTCCATCGCACCCGCTCCAAGCCGGACGGCTCCCCCGCCATCGGCGCGGTGCGCGCGGCGCTCGCCGATGCTGGTGTCACCACCGATGAGATCGACTACATCAACGCCCACGGCACCTCGACGCCGGAAAACGACAAGATGGAATATCTGGCGCTTTCCACCGTCTTCGCCGACCGCATCGGCTCGATCCCGACCTCTTCTAACAAGTCGATGATCGGCCATACGCTGACGGCGGCGGGCGCGATCGAGGCGGCCTTCTCGCTGCTGACGATCCAGACCGGCACCCTGCCCCCCACCATCAATTACGACAATCCTGACCCCACCATCCTGCTCGACGTGGTGCCCAACGTGAAGCGCGAACAGCAGGTTTCGACCGTTCTCTCCAGCTCCTTCGGCTTCGGCGGCCAGAACACCTGCCTTGTCATGGGCGCGGAACCGGTCCTGTAATTAAGGGAGTAAGGGAATAGGGGAGTAAGTGAGTAGGGAAACATACTCCCCCTATTCCCTTACTCCCCTACTCCCTTTTCAAGTGAAGAAAGACACATGCGCGCACTGCAACTCATCGAAGACCGCCGCCTCGAACTGACCGACATCGCCCCGCCGCCTCCACCAGGCATTGGCGAGGTGACAGTGCGCATCAAGGCGGTGGCGCTCAATCATATCGATGTCTGGGGCTGGCGCGGCATGGCTTTCGCCAAGCGCAAGATGCCGCTCGTCATCGGGGCGGAAGCCTCCGGCGTGGTGGAATCGCTCGGCCCCAACGTGGCGGGCATTCGCCCCGGCCAGCTCGTCTCCATCTATGGCGCACAGACCTGCGGCCTCTGCCGCCCCTGCCGCGAAGGCCGCGACAATCTTTGCGAGCACGTCTCCGGCGTCCACGGCTTCCATCTCGATGGCTTTGCGCAGGAGAAGGTCAATCTCCCCGCCCGCCTGCTCGTCCCCGCCCCTCCCGGCGTCGATGAAATCGGAGCGGCGGTCGCTCCCGTAACCTTCGGTACGGTCGAGCACATGCTGTTCGACAATGCGAAGCTGGAACCGGGCGAGACGATCCTCATCCAGGCCGGCGGTTCCGGCATCGGCACGGCGGCGATCCAGCTTGCCAAGAAGATGGGCTGCACGGTCATTACCACGGTCGGCTCGGACGACAAGATCGAGAAGGCCAAGGCGCTCGGCGCGGACCACGTCATCAACTACCGCGAAGACCGTTTCGAGGGCGTCGTGCGCAAGCTGACGAAGAAGAAGGGCGTCGACGTGGTGTTCGAGCATGTCGGTGCCGACACCTGGGCCGGCTCCATGCTGAGCCTCAAACGCGGCGGCCGCCTCGTCACCTGCGGCTCGACCTCGGGCGTCTCCACCAACATGAACCTGATGATGCTCTTCCAGCAACAGCTGAAACTGCTCGGCTCCTTCGGTTGCCGCATGGAAAACATGGCCGACGCCATGCAGAAAATGGCGCGCGGCATTGTGCATCCCGTCATCGATACGGTCGTCGGCTTCGACGACATCGACACGGCGCTGAAGCGCATGGAAGGCCGGGATGTGTTCGGCAAGATTATTCTGCGTGTGGATTAAGTGGGTCCCGGTTTGATCGATTTGCGAGGCACCCCCCTCTGGCCTGCCGGGCATCTCCCCCTCAAGGGGGGAGATCACGCCTTCATCGACGCTCGGCGCCAATCGCACACGTTGGCGGGTGGCAGCGAAGCGTCGCGCCAGCCAATCTCCCCCCTTGAGGGGGAGATGCCCGGCAGGGCAGAGGGGGGTGAGCGCCAACGACAGAAAACGCGCACCCCATGCTAAAGCTCAAACTCCTCCTCTGGCGCTACTGGCAGAAACTGCGCCTGGCCAATTACTGGCTATGGGCGCAGGCGGTGTTTGCCGTGCTGGGCCTGCTGCGTTTTCTCCCCGCCCGCAGTGCCATCGAATTCACCGCCAAGGCAGGCCGCGCTCTGGGTCCCCTCGTCCCGCGCCACCGCGTCGCGGTCGAGAATCTGAAAAACGCCTATCCCGAGAAAACGCCCGCCGAGATCGAGGCCATCGCCCGCGACATGTGGGACGGCATGGCGCGGCTTTTTGCCGAATATATCTTCCTCGACGCGGTGTTCGATTACGACCCCGACGCCACCGAGCCGGGTCTGATCGAAGTCCAGGGCCGGGAAATCTTCGAGCGCCTGCGCGACGAGAAGAAGCCGCACATCTTCTTCACCGCCCACACCGGCAATTTCGAGCTGCTGCCCGTCTGCGCCGCGACCTTCGGGCTCAACGTCACCGCCCTCTTCCGCCCGCCCAACAACCCCTTCATCGCGAAGAAGGTCCTGCAGGCGCGGCGCACCAATATGGGCCATCTCGTGCCGTCAAAGGCCGGAGCGGCCTGGTCGCTGGCCCATGAGCTGGGGGAAGGCGGCAATGTCGGCATGCTGGTGGACCAGAAGTTCCGCCGCGGCGTGCCGTCAACCTTCTTCGGCCGTCCGGTCCGGACGAACCCGCTTGTCGCCAAGCTCGCCCGGCAGTTCGATTGCGACGTCTACCCCGCCCGCTGCATCCGCCTTCCCGGCGGACGTTACCGCCTGGAGCTTTACGACCGCATGGAACTGCCGCGCGACGAAAAGGGCCAGATCGACGTCGAAGCCACGGCGCAATTGCTGAACGACACGGTGGAAGGCTGGGTGCGGGAGTATCCGGGCCAGTGGATGTGGTTCCACAAGCGGTGGGGATAGGAATGCTTGCTGACGCCAATCACTCCCCTCTGCCCTGCCGGGCATCTCCCCCTCAAGGGGGGAGATCGGCCTGCATCGATGGCACCGCTCCTTTCTCCAATGTTGGCGATTGAGTGCCGAACGTCTATGAAAGCGTAATCTCCCCCCTTGAGGGGGAGATGTCCGGCAGGACAGAGGGGGGTACTGCCCCGCCGACATTCATTTGGATAGGGGGAGCAGCCATCATGATATCAGCAACCGCCCGCAAATATGCGTTTCTCGCGCTGGCCGCGTTTCTCCTGTCGGCCACGACTGCCGCCGCCCGCTCCGACCTGACCCTGGCGATGGTGCTTGAGCCGCCGCATCTTGATCCCACCGCCAGCGCTGCCGGCGCCATCGACGAAATCCTGTATGCGAACGTCTTCGAGGGCCTGACCCGCATCGGCCCTAATGGCGAAGTGGAACCCGCGCTCGCCGCAAGCTGGGACATCTCCCCTGACCGCAAGACCTATACGTTCCATCTTCGCAAGGGCGTCAAATTCCACGACGGCACGCCCTTCGACGCAGGTGACGTGAAATTCTCGCTCGACCGCGCCCGCGCGCCCGATTCCACCAACGCCCAGAAAGCGCTGTTCGAGGCCATCGATAAGGTGGAGGTCATCGACCCCGCCACGCTGAAGGTAACGCTCAAACACCCCTCGGGCGATTTCCTCTACAATATGGGCTGGGGAGATGCGGTGATCGTCGCGCCCGAGAGCGCCGCCACCAACAAGGAAAAGCCCATCGGCACCGGCCCGTTCAGGTTCGAAAGCTGGGCCAAGGGCTCGCAAATCGCCCTCACCCGCAATCCCGACTATTGGGGCGCCAGCCCTGCGCTCGACAAGGCGACCTTCCGCTTCATCCCGGACCCCGCCGCCGCCACTGCTGCCCTGCTGGCGGGAGACGTGCAGGCCTTCCCCTCCTTCCCCGCCCCGGAAGCGGTACCGCAATTCCAAGCCGACCCGCGTTTCCGAGTGGAAATCGGCACCACCGAGGGCGAGATCATCATGGGTGAGAACAATGCCCGTCCGCCCCTCGACAATCCCAAGGTGCGCCAGGCCATCGCCCACGCCATCGACCGCAAGGCGGTGATCGACGGCGCCATGTTCGGCTTCGGCACCCCCATCGGCTCCTTCTTCCCGCCGCACCATCAGGCCTATGTCGACCTGACGGGGACAAGAAAATACGATCCCAACCTGGCAAAGAAGCTCCTCGCCGAAGCAGGCTTTCCTGATGGATTCAAGACGACGCTGAAACTCCCGCCCCCGGTCTATGCCCGGCGCGGCGGCGAGATCATCGCGGCGCAATTGCAGGCGGTCGGCATTGAGGCGCGGATCATCCCCATCGAATGGGCGCAATGGCTCGACCAGGTGTTCAAGGCCAAGGATTACGACCTGACGATCATCTCCCATACAGAGCCGAACGACCTCAACATCTTCGCCCGCGACGACTACTACTTCAACTACCGCAGCCCCGCCTTCAAGGCGCTGCTGGCGGAGATCGCGGCGACGGAGGCTGGGGAGGCGCGCAACGGCCTTTATGGGAAGGCCCAGAAACTGCTCGCCGACGACGCGCCGGTGGCGTTTCTGATGCAGTTTCCTAAGATCGGCATCTGGGATGCGAAGCTGGAGGGGATGTGGAAGAATTACCCCATCCCGGCGAATGATTTGACGGCGGTGAAGTGGGCGGAGTGAGAGGAAATCCGGCGTATCACTTGAGAACGCGGATAAAGATGGCATCGCTGAACACCCCCCTCTTCCCTGCCGGGCATCTCCCCCTCAAGGGGGGAGATTGGCTGACACAACGCTCCGCCTCCCTTCTGCAGCGTTTGCGGTTAGTGCCGAACGTCGATAAAGACGTAATCTCCCCCCTTGAGGGGGAGATGCCCGGCAGGGCAGAGGGGGGTACTGTCCCGCCAACGTTTCCAATAAAGTCAAGGGGAGGCCTCCAATGCTCCCCCACCTCCTGAAACGCCTCACCATCGCCCTCGCCACCCTCGCCGTCGCCTCCATTACCGTCTTCGCAGTCATGGAAATCCTTCCCGGCGACCCAGCACGCCTGATGCTTGGCATCGGCGCGAGCGAGGATGCGGTAGCGGCGCTCCGGGACCAGATGGGCCTCGACCAGCCGCTCGTCCTGCGCTATCTCACCTGGGCCGGGCACATGCTGTCGGGCGATTTCGGCCGCTCCTACACCTATTCCGTGCCGGTCGCCCATCTCATCCTCGAACGCCTCGCCGTCTCCCTTCCCCTGGCAATCATGGCGCTCGCCCTCTCCACCGCCATCGCCATTCCCGTCGGGCTCTATGCCACCAACCGGCATGGCAGCGCGTCGGACGCCGCCGTCATGGGCGTCACCCAGCTCGGCGTCGCCATTCCGAATTTCTGGTTCGCGCTGCTGCTCGTCTATATCTTCGCCGTCAGCCTGCGCCTCGTGCCCGCCGGCGGGTTTCCCGGATGGGGCGGCGGCATCGGCCCCGCCCTGAAGGCCCTGATCCTCCCCGCCATCGCCCTCGCCCTGCCGCAAGCCGCCATTCTCGCGCGCGTCACCCGCTCCGCCCTCATCGAAACCCTGTCGGAAGACTATATCCGCACCGCTCGCGCCAAGGGGCTAGGGCAATGGGCCATCCTCTGCCGCCATGCGCTGCCCAATGCCCTGATCCCGGTGCTGACGATCATGGGCCTGCAATTCTCCTTCCTGCTGGCGGGCACCATCATCATCGAGAATGTCTTCTACCTGCCGGGCCTCGGGCGGCTGATTTTTCAGGCCATCGCCCAGCGCGATCTGATCGTGGTTGAAGGCGTCATCATGGTGCTGGTCGCCGCCATCATTCTCGTCAATCTGATCGTGGATCTCGCCTATGCTTTGGCCGATCCGCGTCTGAGGGATGGGCCATGAACCGCTCCCTCCTCATCGGCCTTGCCATCACGCTCGCCGTGGTCGCCATGGCGATGACCTCCCTTATATGGACGCCCTACGACCCCGTGGCCATCGACATCGCCGCCAAGCTGCAGGGACCATCGACGGCGCACTGGCTCGGCACCGACCATTTCGGCCGCGATATTCTCTCCATGATCATGGCCGGCAGCCGCAATTCCATCGCCGTGGCGCTCGTCGCTGTCGGCATCGGCGCCGGGCTTGGCATCCCGCTCGGCCTTTTCGCCGCCACACGCGGCGGCTGGCTCGACGAAATGCTGATGCGTTTGCAAGACCTCGTCTTCGCCTTCCCCGCGCTCATCACCGCGATCATGGTCACTGCCGTCTTCGGCCCCGGCGCCTTCAACGCAATCCTCGCCATCGGCATCTTCAACATTCCGGTCTTCGCGAGGGTGGCGCGCGGCGGCGCGCTGGCCGTGATGCAGCGCGAGTTCATTCTCGCGGCAAAGGCGCTCGGCAGGAGTCCGGGCGGCATCACGCTTCACCACATCCTGCCCAACATCGCGAGCCTGTTGATCGTCCAGGCGACGATCCAATTCGCCCTCGGCATCCTCGCCGAAGCCGGCCTTTCATATCTGGGACTGGGCGCGCCCCCGCCGAGCCCAAGCTGGGGCCGCATGCTGTTCGAGGCGCAGACCATGATCGGCCTCGCCCCGCACATGGCTCTGTTTCCGGGCCTCGCCATTGTGGTGACAGTGCTGGGACTCAATCTGCTGGGTGATGGGTTGAGGGATTTACTCGACCCAAAAGGGTAGAATAGAGTAATTGCACCTTATACGATTATAGGATATGGTCGTAATTGCATAGCAGCTTTAGAAACTCCTAAAATACAAATTTGCTCCGGTTAGAGCCGGATGCAATCAATTGAATCGGGCATTTTGCTCTAACTATTTGTTTTCGATGCATAATCTTACCCGGAATGTCTGCTCCTTTTTGCTGACGCTGACCTTCGGTTCGGGATCATGCTCTATTTCATCCAAATAGATAGGTTTCGCCATGACCAACGACCCTTCTTCCGCTTCCGGCCTGAGCGCACAAGATACCACCACCGTGCCGCTGGCACAGCTGGCGCTCGTGCCGTGGATTCCGGTTGTTTCCATGACTCTTACGAGTCCGCCGTCAGTTCCTATTGAGGGAGAGACCTATCTCGTGCCGGCAAGCGCCATTGGGTTCTGGGCCGGCCACTCCGGAGAACTCGCCCAGTGGCACGATAACGCATGGAGCTTCAGCGTGCCGGTTGACGGTCACGGCATCGGCTTGCCGGACGGGCAGGTGTTTGAGCGCGTGAATGGCGTCTATATCGAGAAGATTGCTCAGGACGCCCAGTCGGGCCAATGGACTTATGCGTTGGCTGGAGGTACGGCGAACGCCCTTATGGCAAGCTTGGCCCCTGCGCCCGCGGCTCTTGTTGCAGGCATGAAAATTGATTTGCTTATCTCCGCAACGAACACGGGAGCCGTCACCCTGGACCTGAACGGATTTGGGGCGAAGAATGTGTATTATAACGGATCGAACGAGGTGCGTGCCGGCGATCTGCAACAGGGCGCCATTGTCACTCTCATCTACGACGGCGCCAACTGGCAATTGACGCCGACCGGAAGCCCTAAACGCTACCTGTCAACTAACCTCTTCATAGACGGCGGTGAGATCATTCCTAATTTCCGTGTGCCTGCCGGCGTCTACACAATAGATGTCCAGGTCGTCGGCGCCGGCGGAGGCGGAGGCTATGCCGCGGCCGGGGGTGCGGCCGCAGGCGGCAATGGGGGCAATGTCGTGCAGTGGGGGCTAGCGGTAACGCCCGGCGAGACGATAAGTGTGAAAATAGGAAAGGGCGGAAGCGGCGGAACCCCGACGGCCGATGCCCAGCCGGGTGAAGACACATTTTTCGGCACGGTTGTGGCAAAAGGCGGAACCGCGCCCGCCAATGTCGGCGCCGTTGCCGGCTCTCCGGCAGCGATCACAACACAGACTGGGGGCCATGTTTCGTTAGGCGAAATGGCCGAGGGCGGCTTCGTTGCCGGGACGCAGCAATGGGGCGGCCGTGGCGGCCAATCCGCGGTAGGAGGCTTCGGCGGCATTGGAGCACGCGGTGGCCCCTCGCCCGGTGCAGATGGTTATGACCGGGGCGGCGGCGGTGGCGGTGGGGCCAACGGTTCGAATGGCGGCAAGGGCGGCGATGGCGCTATAATTTTACGGTATTAACATAACCCGATCAAACCCAGCAGCAGCACGATGGTTGCAAGCACCGTCATCGACATCCAGAACAGCCTTAGCGCCGCTTCGATATCGCCGGCGCCGGCATCCTGCCGGCCCGCGCCATTGACCATCGGCTCGCTGACGGTCTCGCCGCCATAGACCCGGGGACCCGCCAGCGCCACGTCCAGCGCTCCGGCATAAGCCGCCTCCGGCCATCCGGCATTGGGCGAGCGATGCAGGCGTGCGTCGCGCATCATCACCTGAAACGAGCGCTTTGCCGCACCGCGCCCGCCATGGAACCACGCGGCGAGTACGATCAGGCAGCCGGTGAGGCGCGCAGGTATCCAGTTCGCCGCATCGTCCAGCTGCGCCGCGAACCGCCCGAAGGCGCGATAGCGCGGGTTGAGATGGCCGATCATCGAATCCGCCGTGTTGAGAAGCTTGTAGGCGAAGAGCCCCGGCAGGCCGAGCAGCAGATACCAGAAGGCCGGCGCGATGATCCCGTCCGAGCTGTTTTCGGCAAGGCTTTCGACGGCGGCGCGGCTCACCCCGGCCTGATCGAGCGATTGCGGGTCGCGCCCGACGATCATGGCGACGGCGCGGCGGCCTCCGTCCAGCCCCTCCTCCCGCAAGGCGGTGGCGACGCGCGATACATGGTCGGCAAGGCTCTTCTGCGCCAGGAGGATCGCCACCAGCGCGATTTCGATGAGCGCGCCGAGCCAGGAGAGTTGCCGGAGAAAGGTCTGGAGCAGCATCCCCGCCACCACCGCCGCCAGCAGCAGCGCGACGATGGTCCAGATGCCGAACTTCTCCCGCTCCGCCTCGCTCTGGCGAGCATCGTTATAGCGTTTGTCGATGAAGGAAATGGCGCTGCCGAAGAGAACTACCGGATGCGGCACCTTGCGCCACAGCCATTCGGGATCGCCGAGGAACCGGTCGAGAACAAGCGCCAGAAACAGGATAATCAGCTTTATTTCCATGGGCTTACCCAAGAACTAGGCCAATGTGGCAACAATATGCAGGTAGGGGTTATGCATCCCGCAATGTGTCTTCAAAACGGCGCAACTGTGACTCATCGAGGATAAGTCCGATGCGCAGCCAGTCCGGCGCATAGTCGAACCGGCGCGTCAGAATATGCCGCCGGCAGAGATGCTCGTGCAGCGCATGGGCATCCGAGTGCCGGATAAGCGCAAACAGCGCCGTACCGCCGAGTTCTTCGAACCCTCCCCGCTGAAGAACCCTCGAAAGCCCGACGCGGCGGATAGAAATGCGCTGCCGAAACGCATCGAGATTAGGGCCCGTCTCAAACGCATGAACGGCAATCGCCAGCGCCGGGCCGGAAACCGCCCATGGACCGAGCCGTTCAGCCAGTTTCCGTGCCATGCCTGCGCCGGACACCGCAAAACCCAGCCGCAAACCGGCGAGGCCGAAGAATTTCCCAAATGACTTCAAGATGATAAGGCTATCGCCACCCGCCTCCCCCGCAACGCTCACCTCCGGATGCGCATCGGCAAACGCCTCGTCCACGACCAGAAACCCGCCTCGCCGTTCCAGCCTTTCCGCCAGCGCCAGCAGTTCATTTGCCGGCACGATCCGGCCGTCGGGATTGTTCGGATTGACCACCACGGCAGCCTTCGCCGTCGCCGGAACGGAGCCGATATCGGCGCAAGGCACCACCGCCCACCCGGCCCGCGCGAAGGCGGCGTGATGCTCCTGATAGGTGGGCGACAGGATGGCGACTTCACCGGGGGACGTCAGTTCCGGCACGATCTGGATCAAGGCCTGCGTGCCCGGCGCGGCGATGATGGCAGCCCCCTCAGCCGCGCCGTAATAGCCTCGCGCCGCCGCCAGCGCCCGGGCCAAAAGCGAGTCATCCGGAAGCCTGTTCCAGATATCGAGCGCCATGTCAGGCAGGGGAAGCGCTTCCGGATTGATGCCGGTGGAGAGGTCGAGCCAGTCCTCCCGCGCCCCGCCGAAACGCGCAATCGCCCGGTCGAGAGCCCCGCCATGCTCGATGGTCATATGCCGTCTCCAGCCATGTCGATCACATGCATGTAGGAGCCCGCCACGGACCCGACGCGCAGGCCCGCCTCGCCCAGATCCTCATCCAGCGCATCGGCAACCCGGAACAGGCGCTGCGCCGCCCCCTCCCGCACGATGCTGGCATAATGGAACTCATGGCCGCGCAGCGGCATTTGCCAGGGCGAGCCAGCAAGCGGCGTCAGCTTGCGGTAGCCCAGATGCAGCTTGCGGCGGGCAAAGCTCGTCTCGAGAGGTAAAAGGCCCAGCATTTCGTGCCGCCGCCCTTCCGCATCCTCCAGCCCTTCGCCCAGCACCATATAGCCGCCGCACTCGCCATAGATGGTAATGCCCTTCGCCGCCGCCTGCCGCAGCCCCTCGCGGAAGGTCGACGCAGAAGCAAGCCGTCCGCCATGCAATTCCGGATAGCCGCCCGGCAAGTAGATCGCATCCGCCTGAGTATCGGGCGCTTCATCGGCGAGCGGCGAGAAGAAGCTCAACGCAGCCCCGCGTCTGCGCCAGCCATCGAGAATATGCGTATAGGAAAAGGCGAAGGCATCGTCGCGCGCCACCGCGATATGCTGGCCGGGCGCATGATCCGGAAAAGTTGACCTTTCGGATAAGATCATTGCGTTCTGCCCAAATGGCGGCAGCCGAGGCACACCGGCGGGCGCAGGGTCCGTATGAGCCTGCCGCGCAATGTCTTCGATATGCTTCAAATCCAGCCGCTCGCCCATCACGCGGCCCGCATGGGCGATGAAAGCCTCGAGGTCGCCATGCTCGCCCGCCTGCACGAGGCCCAGATGCCGCTCCGGCAAAGCCAGCTTCTCGTCGCGCGGGATCACGCCCAGCACGCAGATACCCAGGGGCTCCAGCGCCGCCCGCAGCATCGCCTCGTGCCGCGCGCTGCCGACGCGGTTCAGCACCAGCCCGGCGATGAGAATATTCGGCCGGAAATCACGGAAGCCCCTGACCAGGGCCGCCACCGATTGCGACTGCCGGCTGCAATCCACCACCAGAATCACCGGCAGGCCCAGATGTACGGCAAGGTCCGCCGCCGAGCCCGTTCCGTCGATGGCCCCGTCGAACAGCCCCATCATCGCCTCCGCGACCAGCAGCTTGTCGCCTGTGGTCATGCGCGAGGCAAGCGCGCTCAAAAGGTCGGGCCGCATTGCCCATGGATCGAGATTGAAGCATGGGGCCCCGCTCGCCGCCGCGTGAAAGGCCGGGTCGATATAATCAGGGCCGGCCTTGCCAGGGGCAAGCGCCACACCCCGTTCTTTCAGCGCGCGCAACAGCCCGAGCGTCACCGTCGTCTTGCCCGAACCCGAGGACGGCGCGGCGATCAGAAATCCCTTCATTTGCCTGTCTGTTCCGTTTCACGAGGGGAGATTGACATAAGGCCGCTTGCCGCCCCCATCCAGTCGAGCGTTTCGCGTAACCTTACCACTTCACCAATGACGACGACCGCCGGCGGTTCCAGCCCGGCCTCTGCCGCGTCCGCTTCTGCGCGCGCCAATGTCGTCACCAGCACCCGCTGGTTCGCCATAGTGGCGTTGCAGATGAAGGCGGTTGGCTCGTCGGGCGACCGCCCCGCATCGATCAGCCGCTGCGTAATAAGGGCGATATGCTTCATCGCCATATACATCACGATGACAGGGGAGCCCTTAGCCGTCGCCTCCCAGTCGATCGTATCCGGCACGACGCCCGTCGCATCATGGCCGGTAAGAAACGTAATACTATGGTTGATCTCGCGCATCGTCGCCGGAATGCCCGCATAGGCCAGCCCGCCAATGCCGGCGGTAATCCCGGGCACGATCCGGAACGGGATTCCGTTTTCCACCAGCGTCAGCGCTTCCTCGCCGCCGCGCCCGAAGATGAACGGATCGCCGCCCTTCAGCCGCAGCACGCGCTTGCCCTCGCGCGCAAGCTCCACCAGCCGAAGCGAGATATCGCGCTGTTTCGGCGAAGGCTTGCCGCCGCGCTTGCCCGCATATTCGAGCACCGCCCCCTCCCGCGCCAGCGCCAGGCATTGCTCATCCACCAGCGCGTCATAGATGATCACATCCGCCTGTTCGAGCCCGTTGACGGCATGAAGCGTCAGCAGTCCGGGATCGCCCGGCCCCGCGCCGACCAGCCAGACATGGCCCGGCTCGAAGAGCGGCAGGCCTTTGCGCGCGCTCGTTGTGATCATTCTCGGTCTCCTAACGAGCTAGTGAGAGAGTCACTAACTAATTACTTATCAATCCGCTTGCTCTATAAAGCCCCCATGAACGACGAACCAGATGCCGGAACAAGAAAAACCGGCGACGAAAAAGCCCTGCGGCGCGGCTGGACCACCGGCGCCTGCGCCACCGCCGCGACCAAGGCGGCTTTGACGGCGCTCATTACCGGCGAGTTCCCCGATCCCGTCGGCATTATCCTGCCCAAGGGCGAAGTGCCATATTTCCCACTCGCCATCGAAAGCCTTGGCGATGGCTATGCCATGGCCGGCATCGTCAAGGATGCAGGCGACGATCCCGATGTCACCCACGGCGCGACCATAATCTCCACCGTCTTCCCGGCCCCGCCCGGAAGCGGCATTCTCTTTGCCGCGGGCGAAGGCGTCGGCACCGTCACCCGGCCCGGCCTGCCGATCCCGCCCGGCGAGGCGGCGATCAACCCCGTGCCAAGGGCTATGATGCAGGCGGTCTGCGAGGAAATTTGCGCGCAATATGGCCTCCCCGCTGATCTCGTCATCACCATTTCCGTGCCCGGTGGCGAAGAAATCGCCAAGAAGACCTGGAACCCGCGCTTAGGGATCATCGGCGGCATCTCCATTCTTGGCACCACCGGAATCGTCCACCCCTTCTCCTGCTCTTCATGGATCCACTCGATCCATCGCGGCATCGATGTCGCACGCGCCGCCGGACAAAAGCATGTGCTGGGCGCGACCGGCTCGACCTCTGAAGGCGCGGCGCAGAAAATCTATAATCTGCCCGATTTCGCGCTTCTAGACATGGGCGACTTCGCCGGCGGGCTCCTAAAATATCTCCGCGCCCACCCCATCGACCGCCTCACCATCGCGGGCGGCTTCGCCAAGCTGACCAAACTGGCGCAAGGCGCGCTGGACCTCCATTCCTCCCGCAGCCAGGTGGATATGGGCTTTCTCTGGGCGGAAGCGGAAAAAATCGGCGCACCGGCTGAGATGAAAGAGCGGATTCTGTCTGCCAACAGCGCGCTGGAAGTGCTTGAGATGACTCGGGAAACAGGCCTCGACCTCGCTCGCCCCATAGCCGAACGCGCCCGCGCCACCGGGCTGGAGGTGCTGCGGGGCGCGCCGGTGGAGGTGGAGGTGATTCTCACGGATCGCAAGGGGAATGTGCTTGCTAGGGTATAGTTTCAAATGAATGCGCCTTATGAGCACCCCCCTCTGTCCTGCCGGACATCTCCCCCTCAAGGGGGGAGATTAGCCTTCATCCGTGCCGGTACTTTATTTTGCAACATTGGCGATTGGCGAAAGCGGTCCTTCCAGCCAATCTCCCCCCTTGAGGGGGAGATGTCCGGCAGGACAGAGGGAGGTGTCACACGCTCGACGCTCGATCCGCTGTGACTCCCACCCTCCTCATTCTCGGCGGCACCACCGAAGCGTCGGAACTGGCGAAACGCCTCGCCCCCCTCCCCATCCGCGTTATCACCTCCCTCGCCGGCCGAACGCGTGATCCGGCTAAGCTTCCGGGCGAAGTGCGCAGCGGCGGCTTCGGCGGGGCGGAGGGTCTTGCCCGCTATATCGAGGCGGAAAATGTCACGCTGGTGGTCGATGCCACCCACCCTTTCGCCACGCGCATTTCTCCCAACGCGGCGAAAGCGGCCGAAATGACCAGGCGTCCGCTTATCCGGCTCGAACGCCCCGCGTGGAAAATATCCGAAGGTGATAATTGGCAGGAACTCGCCTCGCTGGAAGAAGCCGCGACGGCAATTCCATCGGGCGCCCGCGTCCTGCTTGCCCTCGGCCGCCAGCACATCGCCGGATTTGCCACGCGCCCGGACGTGCATTTTGTCGTGCGCATGATCGACCCGCCGGAAACGCCGCTGGGCCTTGCCTTCCATGAACTGGTGCTCGCCCGCCCCGGCAATGTGGAGAAAGAAACCGATTTTTTGCGCGAACGGCGCATCACCCATATCGTCTGCCGCAACTCAGGCGGCACGGCGTCCTACGCCAAGCTGGAAGCCGCCCGTCTGTTGCATCTGCCGGTCATTCTCATCGCCCGTCCGCCGCAGATCCACGCCAATGCGGTGAGTGATATCGAGGCTGTGCTGGAGTTCGTCAGGACCCACCTGGCGTAGCCGTCGCCTCGCCGTCATCCTCGGGCTTGTCCCACAGCTGTCCGGTTTAAATTTCTGGACAAGGTGCATGACATTGATTCTACTCGGTTTCAGACGTTTGGCATCGTTCTGGACACGAGTAGGAGACCAATGTCATGCGGCATGAGAATAGCGTTTTTCATGGCCTTCTGAAGCATATTGCGTGGAATGTGTTCGACCGGCTTGTGGACAAGTACAAAGCGGACCATCGGATTAGACGGCTCGACACGAAAAGCCAGTTCCTGGCGCTGTTGTTCGGACAGTTTTCGGGCGCGGCGTCCTTGCGGGAGATCGAGGCCGGGCTTGAGAGCCATCAAGCCCGGCTCTACCATCTGGGTGCCGGACGCCCGGCCCGCTCGACCCTTGCCGATGCCAATGCCAAAAGGCCGGCAGCTGTGTTCGCAGACCTCTTTGCCCATATGGCCGCGTCCGCCAGCCGCCGTACCCGCCGGCATGTGGCCGATGCGGTGCGCATTCTCGATGCCACGCGACTGCAACTGTCTTCGCTGAGCGATGGCTGGGTGGATACCGTCAAGGGCGCCCGCGCCATTAAGCTGCACATCGCCTTCGATCCGCGTGACGGCATTGCGCTGGAAGCCAGCCTCACCAGCCAGAAGATCAACGATATCACCCCGGCCAAGGCGATGACGATCGAACCAGGCATGACCTATGTGTTCGATCTGGGGTTTTATGATTTCCGCTGGTGGGCCGAACTCGACGCCAAAGGCTGCCGCTTCGTCTCCCGCCTGAAGAACAACACCATGATTGAGGTTGCCGCCGAACAGGCGATCCCCGGAGATAGCCACATCCTCAGCGACCGCATCGGCTTTCTGCCGCAGCGCACGGCCCATTCGCGCCGCAGTCCTTATCCCGATCCGGTGCGTGAAATCACCGTACGCATTGAAACGGGCACGATCATCCGTCTTGTCACCAATGATCTCGATGCACCCGTCGAGGAAATCGCCGATCTCTACAAGGAGCGCTGGCAGATCGAGCTGTTCTTCAAATGGATCAAGCAGAATCTCAGGCTGCGCCGGTTCCTCGGCACATCCGAGAACGCCGTGCGCATTCAGGTCTTCGTCGCCCTTATTGCTTATCTCGTGCTGCGCGCCGCTCAGGCCACGCAGCAAATCATAAAGCAGCCGCGCGCCTTCACTTGCCTCGTGCGCCTCAATCTCATGCATCGCCGCCCAATCGATGCCCTCAAAACACCGCCGACACCGTCTCCGATAGATCAAAGGCAAATGAGCTTGAATCTATGCGCGATTTAAACCGGACAGCTGTGGGACAAGCCAGAGAATGACGGCCGGATAGGCTACGTACTCCGTAGCGAGTGCACATGCTCCTTGTGATAAAGCGCTGAATCCCGGAAATTGCTCGGACCAAGCCCGCGCCCGACAAAGATCATGGCCGTGCGGCTGAGATTAGCGGCCTCGACCTTTTGCGCAATATCGCTAAGCGTTCCCTTGACGAACCGCTCGTCCGGCCAGCCGACGCGATAGGCGACGATGACCGGGCAGTCCGCGCCATAGAGCGGCGTCAACTCGCGCTTGATATGCTCCAGATTGCGAATGGAGAGGTGGATCACCAATGTCGCACCTGATTTGCCAAGCGTCGCCAATTCCTCGCCCTCGGGCATGCCCGAGGATTTCATCGAGGTCCGCGTCAGGATTACCGTCTGGTTGACTTCCGGGATCGTCAGTTCCTGCTTGAGCGCGGCGGCGGCGGCGGCGAAGGCGGGCACGCCGGGCGTCACGTCATAGGGAATCTCAAGCGCATCCAGCCGCCGCATTTGCTCTGCAATCGCGCCATAGATCGACGGATCGCCCGAATGCACCCGCGCCACGTCATGGCCAGCCTTATGCGCGGATTCCAGTTCCGCAATGATCTCGTCGAGCGTCAGGCTGGACGTATCGACCACCCGCGCATTTTCCGGCGCCGACGCCACCACCTCCCGAGGCACCAGCGATCCGGCATAAAGACAGACCGGGCAGCGCTCGATCAGTTTTTGGCCGCGAACGGTGATGAGGTCAGGCGCGCCTGGCCCGGCGCCGATGAAATGGATGGTCATGGCTGGAACACCCCCCTCTGCCCTGCCGGGCATCTCCCCCTCAAGGGGGGAGATTGGCTGATACCAACCGCGGCACCTCTCGCCAACGCCCGCGACTTATGCCAAGCGCCAATGAAGGCGTAATCTCCCCCCTTGAGGGGGAGATGTCCGGCAGGACAGAGGGGGGTGATGTGCCAGCCACGAACTTTTTCCATAAAAACCTACTACCTCACCGCCACTGCCACAGTCACGCCCTTCCCTCGCAGCTTCGGCACGATCAGCCTTGCCTCCGCCCCGGCCCCGGCCAGCGCCGCGCTTTCCGCCACGCCATGGCAGCCCACGGCGCGAAACACCGCCTCGGATGGGTTCAACAGCCGGGGCGTCTCCGCCTCCAGCCGTGCCACGTCGAAAAACACGATTCTACAGCCGAAATGTTCCGCCAGCGCCTGAATCGCCGGCTCGTCCTTTTTCCTGTCGAGCGAGAATATCCCCCCCAGCGAATCAACCGCGAGACCCGCTTCCTGCAAGGCGCGCTCCGCCAGACCGATCGCTTCCACCGGGTCCGCGCCCGTCTCGCACCCCACCCCAAGCGCCAGAAACGGTCTATTTCCGGTCTTTTCCCGGTGTTTTACTGGTTCATGCGACATTTCGGCCAAATATCATTTCTGCTAATCTTCGTCTCGCGAATCGGTTGTTTGTGTACGTGTCTGCTGCTTTGCAAACCAGCATGATCTTCCAGCTGTTGGATAAGATTATGCGGCTGATAAACGCCATGCAACTGATCCAGAGGGGACTTTATCTGGATGGTTGTTCACACCCTGAACCGACCCTCAAGGAGAGGAGCCTACTCATGAATCTTACCGCCCCCACACAGATCGTCTTTTTCCTCAGCGTCATCATCGCCATTCTGGCGCTGCTCGCATTCTACGGCACGCTGTCCTTCATTCCGCTCGCCGCCTTCTGGATCCTGCTGATCGCCTATGTGATCCTGGCCGTCGGCTGCCTGCTGAAGGGCGTGTAACATACCGATGCGGGCGGCCTCGCGCCGCCCGCTCCATATTAAAACTCGATTCCCTTCTGCGCCTTCACGCCTGAGCGGAACGGGTGCTTGATCATCTCCATCTCGGTGACGAGATCGGCAATCTCGATCAATTCTTCCTTGGCGTTGCGGCCGGTGATGATGACATGCTTCATGAAGGGCTTCTCCTTCAGCACCTCGATCACCTCCTCCACCGGCAGATAATCATACCGTAATACGATATTCAGCTCGTCGCAGAGCACCATGTCGTGCTTCTCGTCGAGGATCATTTTCTTCGCCTGTTCCCAGGCGTCGCGCGCCATAGCGATGTCGCGGACGCGGTCCTGCGTCTCCCAGGTGAAGCCCTCGCCCATGGCCGAAATCGTCACCTGCTCAGGAAATTTCTCCAGCACCCAGCGCTCGCCCGTATCCCACGATCCCTTGACGAACTGCACCACGCCGATCTTCATGCCATGGCCGAGCGCCCGGAACACCATGCCGAAGCCCGCCGTCGATTTGCCCTTGCCCTTGCCCGTGTTGACGATGACAAGGCCCTTTTCATCCGTCTTGGTGGCAAGGATCTTGTCGCGCGCGGCTTTTTTCTTCTTCATCTTCTCGGCATGGCGAAGATTGAGCTCCTCCTCGCTAAGGCCCAAAAGTTTTTCTGATTTTTCAGCCATTTGGCATCGCTCCCTGACTCACTTTATTAGAATTCGCTATTTCACTTAAATCGAAACGGGCGGAATTGGAGCGGGGCGTCCATAGCCCGCGATCGATGGCCTGCATCAGCTTCTGCGCCATCTCGCTGAGCGCCGCCGGGTTCTTGTCCGCGAGAAATTCGCGCACGTCGTTGTCCGCAAGCAAAGACTGATAGACCGCCTCGAAATGATGGTTCCTGACCGCGCCCGTCGTCGCGGCGAAGGCGAAGAGATAATCCACCGTCGCCGCCATCTCGAACGCGCCCTTGTAGCCATGGCGCATCACGCCGGCGATCCATTTCGGATTGACGACCCGCGCCCGCACCACCCGGCCGATTTCTTCCTCCAGCGTGCGGATCACCGGACGCTCCGGCCGGGAATGATCATTGTGATAAATTGTCGGCCTCACCCCATTGAGGTGCTCGACAGCCGCCGCCATGCCGCCTTCAAACTGATAATAATCGTCGGAATCGAGCAGGTCATGCTCTCGGTTGTCCTGGTTCTGAACCACCGCCTCGACCGATTTCAGCCGTTCCTCCAAGAGCCCGCGCTCGGCCCTGCCTTCCTCGCCCGCGCCATAAGCGTATCCGCCCCAGAGGAGCCAGCTTTCTGCCAGATCGCCTCGGTCCCGCCAGCCATTCTCATCCATCAGCGCCTGCAGCCCTGCGCCATAGGCCCCCGGCTTGGAGCCGAAGACGCGGTATCCCGCCTTGCGCCGCGCCGCCTTCTCCTCCTCGCCTTCGGCCTTCAGCCGCGTCTCCTCGCGCCGCATCCGCGCGGCTATGGGATTGTCGGCCTCGTCCTCATCGAGCGCGCCGACCGCCCGCACCGCCTGGTCGAAAAGCGCGATCTGGTCCGGAAAGGCATCGCGGAAGAAGCCGGAAATGCGCAAGGTGACATCCACACGCGGACGCCCCAGCACCGCCGGCGGCACGATCTCATAGCCGGTCACGCGCCGCGAGGCCATGTCCCAGACCGGCTTGACGCCGATCAGCGCCAGGGCCTGTGCGATATCGTCACCGCCCGTGCGCATATTCGAGGTGCCCCATGCGGTGAGCCCGAACGAGGTCGGCCATTCGCCGTGGTCCTGTGTGTAGCGGGTGACGAGCAACTCGGCCGATTTCCTGCCAAGCTCCCATGCGGCGGGCGTCGGCACGGCGCGGCTGTCGATGGAAAAGAAATTACGACCGGTCGGTAGTACATCCGGCCGTCCCCGCGTCGGCGCCCCGGACGGGCCGGGAGCGACGAACCGGCCATCGAGCGCGGTGAGCAGCGCTGATATCTCCGCCTCCCCGCAGGCTTCCACCACGGGCCGCAGACGCGAGGCGATGCCGTCGAGAACCGCCCTCGTGGCGGTCCACCCTTCCGGGCATGGGATATCGCCCGCCACCAATTTCGCCGCCAGCAGTTCGATCCGCTCGACGGTATCGCCGGTGATGCGCCATGGGTCGGTGGAGACGGATTGCAGGATTTCCGGTTTGGGGCCGGTCCATGGGGCGGCCATGTTGCAGTCGAGGGGATCGAACGCCGTAGCACCCCCCTCTGCCCTGCCGGGCATCTCCCCCTCGAGGGGGGAGATTGGCTGGCTCATAGCTCCGCCTTCATCCTGCAACGTCTGCGATTGGCGCGAAGGGCGATGAAGGCTGATCTCCCCCCTTGAGGGGGAGATGTCCGGCAGGACAGAGGGGGGTGCTGCCACGCACGACAGTCCCGCATCCTGCGCAATCGCCCGCTGCAAGCTCATATCCGCGTCGTTCAGCGTCCCGCGCGGCACCCGCGCCAGCGCCACGAGCAAATCCGTCAACAGCCTCCCCTCCGGCGATTGCCCGAACACATGCAATCCATCGCGGATCTGCATTTCCTTCAAATCGCAAAGATAGGCGTCGAGCTTTTGCAGCGCCAAATCCTCGCTATCGTGATCGTGAATGCCCGCGTCATGATCGAGGCCGATATCGCGCACCAGATCGAGGATCTGCCCCTTCAGCCGCCTGAGCCGCCGCGGATCGACGCCCGACGCCTCGTAATATTCGTCCACCAGCGCTTCGAGATCTTTCAGCGGCCCATAGCTCTCCGCCCGTGTCAGCGGCGGGGTCAGATGGTCGATGATGACAGCCACGGAGCGGCGCTTGGCCTGCGTTCCCTCGCCGGGATCGTTGACGATGAAGGGGTAAATATGCGGCACCGCGCCGAGCACCGCTTCTGGATAGCAAGTCTTCGACAGCGCCAGCGCCTTGCCCGGCAGCCATTCGAGATTTCCGTGCTTGCCCATATGGACGATGGCGTCCGCGCCGAACGCCTCGCGCAAGTAAGCGTAAAAGGCGAGATAGCCATGCGGCGGCACGAGGTCTGGCGAATGATAGCTGTCCTTCGGATCGATATTATAGCCGCGCGCGGGCTGGATGCCGACCAGCGTTTCGCCGAACCGCATGAGCGGCAGGGCAAAGCCGCTGATATCATCAAGAAAAAACGGGTCAAGCTCCGGCCCGCCCCATCGCGCGGTGATCTCACCTTGAATCTTTACCGGAAGCTTTTGAAGGAAGTGCTTATATTGATTCAGGGAAAGCGTTTCGCGGATTACCCTTCCGTCCGTCGCCGCATTGGTCGGCCCGGCCATGAGTTGCTTGATCAGCGCATCGCCGCTCTCGGGCAAATCAGCGACCGGGTACCCCGCCGCCTGCATCGCCTTCAACGCCTCCAGCGTTCCGGCGGGGGTGTCGAGCCCGACGCCATTGCCGAGCCGCCCGTCGCGGTTCGGATAATTCGCCATGACGATGGCGACGCGCCGTTCTTCCACCGGCTTGCGTCTCAACCGCGCCCAGCGAGCCGCCAGTTCCGCAACGAAAGCAACCCGATCCGCGCGCGGCTCATGCGTGACGATATTCGCCTCCACCGCCTCGTCATAGACCTGAGCCGATTTGAATGAGACCGCACGCGACAGCACCCGGCCATCCACCTCCGGCAGCGCCACATTCATGGCGAGATCACGCGCGGAAAGCCCCTGCGGCGAAGCCTCCCACGACTCGGCGGATGAGCCGGAGAAGATCGTCTGCAGCACAACAGCGCCGCGCTTTTCCAGCACCGTCGGCTCGCGGTGTGCTCCGGGAACCGAGACGGCAAAGCCGGTGGCGTTCAGCACCACGTCAGGGGGGAGTTCTTCGAAGATCGCATCGAGGGTTGCGACGGAAACGGGGTCCTTGAGGCTGGAGACGAAGACCGGGAGAGGGTTCAGTTCCTTGGCTGCGAGCGCCTCGACCAGCGCCTCCACGCCCTTGGTCTGGCCGCTCTGGACGAGGGCGCGGTAGAAGCAGATGGCGACTGTGGGATAGCCCGTATGGTTGATGTTCTGACGGCGGCCCTCACCCCCCTCTGCCCTGCCGGGCATCTCCCCCTCAAGGGGGGAGATTGGCTGGGAGGTCTCTTGGCTCCCATCCTTCAGCGCTTGCGATTGATGCGGACCTTGATGAAGGCTGATCTCCCCCCTTGAGGGGGAGATGTCCGGCAGGACAGAGGGGGGTATTGCAGCCCGCTGCCCTCTAACCTCCTCCACCGACACCACACCTCGCCTCGGCCACCACACCCCCGCCTTCAGCAGCGGCGCGGCCTCTGCTGGCTTCTCCCCGCGCCCCAGCATCGCCGCGCAAAATCCAAGAAACCCGCGCGCATTCTGCGCCCCGCCCTCGATCAGATAATGCCAGAGCGCATCGCGGTCTTCAGGTGCAATGGTCGAAAACCGATGCAGTCCCGCATCCGGCTTGTCATCCCCCGGCAGAACCGCCAGTTGAATGCCGTGATTGACCGCACAGGCATGCAGCGCCTCCAGCCCATAGGGCCAATAGCTCTCCCCGCCGATGACACGCACGACGATCAGCTTGGCGTACCGCGCGGTACGCTCGATGTATGTATCGACAGACATCGGATGCGCCAGCGCCATGATGCTGGCGAGCCGGAGGGTCGGCGCGCCCTCGCCTTGGCTGGCATGGGCCGCCGCAAGGCTGGCCAGTTCCGTATCCGCCGCCGAAAGGAACAGGATATCCCCCGGCGATTGGCCAAGATCCACCGCCTCACCGCCTTCGGCGATGGTTCCTTTCTGGGCTAGGAGAAGATGCATGTATGCTTCTCCTTCGCTGGCGTCGCTGGGAGATCGAAGAGCATATACTTTACCTAATTACGCGGCCGCCTTCACCGCCCGCTCAATCCCCTCCGCGTCGATATCATGCAGCCCGATCACCACCAGCCGCGAGGCGCGTTCCTCATCCGCGCCCCACGCCCGGTCAAAATAATGCTCGATCCGCGTCCCCACCGCCTGCACCACCAGGCGCATCGGCTTGCCGGGTACATCGACAAAACCTTTCAGCCGCAAAATGTCATGCGTCGCGATCACATCCTTCAGCTTCTCGACAAAAGCCTTCGGCTCCGCAACCGGCCCCAGCCCGACGACGAAACTGTCGAACTCGTCATGGTCATGCTCCTCGCCTGCCTCATGCTCCAACTCGTGATGGGACTTGCGGTTAGCGATATCGGCTTCCGTGCCGACGCCGAGGCCCAAAAGCACATCCGCGCCAAGCTTGCCGAAGCTCGCGGGCACCATGTTCGGCACCCGGGCGGCGCGGGCGGCGACGTCCTCGCGCACTTTTTCCAGTTCCACCAGATCGATGAGATCGGCCTTGTTGAGCACGATCAGATCGGCGGCGCGGATCTGGTCTTCGTAAAGCTCTTCCAGCGGGCTTTCATGATCGAGCGCGTCGTCCTCGGCGCGCTGCGCGTCCACTTTGTCATGGTCATCGGCGAAACGGCCCTCCGAGACGGCGGCGGCGTCGATGACGGTGATGACGCCGTCGACCGTCACCTGCGTCTTGATCTCCGGCCAGTTGAAGGCGGCGACGAGCGGCTGCGGCAGGGCGAGGCCGGAGGTCTCGATGACGATGTGATCGGGCCGGTCCGCCCGGTCGAGGAGCTTGGTCATGGTCGGAATGAAATCATCCGCCACGGTGCAGCAGATGCAGCCATTGTTGAGCTCGATCACATCCTCCTCGCGGCATGTCTCGATGCCGCAGCCTTTGAGAATGCCGCCATCGACGCCGAGATCGCCGAATTCATTGATGATAAGCGCGATGCGCTTGCCATTGGCATTCTCGAGCAGATTGCGGATCATCGTCGTCTTGCCCGAGCCGAGAAAGCCGGTGATGACGGTAGCCGGTATCTTTTGTCCCTGCATGGGATCATCCCTTCATCTTGAGCGGCAATCCCGCCGCTATGAAATAAACTTCGTCCGCTTGAGCAGCGACGGCTTGATTGAGCCGCCCGGCATGGTCGCGAAACGCCCGCGCCATTGCGTTATCAGGCACGATGCCAAGCCCCACCTCGTTGGAAACGAACAGCACCGTACCCTTGAGTTCGGTCATAGCCGCCGCGAGCCGCGCGGTTTCCGCCGCAATGTCCCGTTCGGCCATCATGAGATTGGTGAGCCACAGCGTCAGGCAATCCACCAGCACCACCCGCCCCTTGCCCGCATGGGCTTGAAGCGCGCCAATGAGGTCAAGCGGCTCTTCCGCCGTAGTCCAAATAGAGCCGCGACGCTCTCTATGCGCCGCGATCCGCTCTCGCATCTCGTCATCATAGGCCTGCCCCGTCGCGATATAGACCGCGTCGAGGCCGGATGCTTCAACAAGCCGCTCGGCAAATGCGGATTTGCCTGAGCGCGCGCCGCCGAGGATGAGAATGGTGGTTCCGGGCATTGATTAAAGCCCTTCACTTTCGGCGGGAATCGGCGGCTCCAAGACACCCCCCTCTGCCCTGCCGGGCATCTCCCCCTCAAGGGGGGAGATTACGCCTTCATCGACGTTCGGCACCAATCGCCAACGTTGCAGAAAGGTGGCGGAGCGTCGCGTCAGCCGATCTCCCCCCTTGAGGGGGAGATGTCCGGCAGGACAGAGGGGGGTGAACGACGCCTCCATCAAATCCTACCCCTCCAGCTCCCCACCGGCATAGCGCTGCAGCAGCCAGCCGAGCGCCAGTCCCAGCACCGCCCACATGAACAGATTGGTCGCAAGCGATGCCACTGCATATTCCGAGGCGAGCACGGCGGGAACCGGCGAGGAGATATCATCGGGCCGTGGCGGACCATAGAGATGCGGCAAAGCGATCAGCGCGAGGCCGGTCACCTTCGCCCAGGCTTCGTGCATCAGCGCGACGAGAGCGAGGCCGATGGCGGAGAACAGCACGGTGCCCCCCCACCAGAGCTGCCGCTCACTCAGATCGGCGGCGGGCATGGCCGGCAGTTCCGGCGCGAGGCCGAGCGACGGCGCTAAGGCGAAGACGAAGAAGCCCGCAAGGCCCCAATAGATGCCGTTCTTCGCCGTGATCCGCCGTCCCAGCAGCAGGGCCACGCCGCCGAGCGCCAGCGCGAAACCCGCGCCTGCCACGAGATTGGCGAGAATGGTATTGCCGAGACGGCCGAACGGTAGTTCAGCGCCAGCCTCCTCATGCTCATGCGCTTCGCCGGCAGCATGGGTGTGCGGCGCCGCCTCCGGTTCGTGGCTGTGCCCGCCAGCGGCGTCTTCATAGGTTTCCGCCTGCAGGATAAGCGGAACGGTGCGCAGATACATCGCAGGCGTGACGAGAAGCCCGGCAAAAAGGCCGGCGATGAGCGTGGCTAAGAGATAACGGATGTACATTTGGTCTGTCTCCCCCTGTGAACGGAGCGGAACCTTGCATCGCGATGCGGTTGGAGACACCCCCCTCTGCCCTGCCGGGCATCTCCCCCTCAAGGGGGGAGATTGGCTGGCATGCCCCTCGGCCTCTGATTATGAACGTTTGCGATTGGCGTAAACGTCGATGAAGGCGTAATCTCCCCCCTTGAGGGGGAGATGTCCGGCAGGACAGAGGGGGGTGTTCGGAACCGGCGTGTCCGTTCCTGTTCAAATTCTTACGTCAATGGCAAGGAAACCCATACGAATGGCGCGTGTCATGCGCCGAATCGTGCAGCGTGTCGGACTGGGCGAGCCCGACGCCATAGATCAGGAAAGCGCCGAGAAAGAGCGAGACCCCAGCGGTCGCGAGCCGCGTCGCCAGCGGCAGGGAAAGCGATTGGGAAACTTCAGTACGTGCAGCCATGACAACCTCCGTGCAGGCAGCGGGGGAAAACTCCCCTGAGGTAGCGGGCACTATTGCCCTCATGCGCCCGGCAGGTCTCCTGGCTCGCGGGTCAGAAGATCGGCGCCGCCTTCCCGGTTTCCCAGTGGCTCGCCGGGGCTATCCCGGCGCGTGGCATCGATCCTATCCGCTCTACAGTCGCGGGGTCGGCTGCGATATGGACGCCCGGCATGGGTCCGTCCGTCGCATTCCCTTTTGATCCCTAGGGCTTCCGCCCTCAGGAACCGAACGCAATGGCTGCACACTATGTTTTATGGCTGGTGCCGTCAATGACGCAGCACGCTTGCGCCCGCCTTTATGCAGGCCGCTTTGCTGGCATCGCGCCGGCTTTCCGTGCCCCCTTCCGCAGCGCGCTCGAATGGAATGCGAAAGCCGAAGGGCTGAAAATGCACCCCGCCGCGCTCAAGCCAATAGCCGTCGAGATCGGTGCGCATTCGGCAGCGCCGCTTCTCCGCGCGCTGGTTGATGGCGTGGCGGGCATTGGATACCGCCATGAGATAGGAAACGGCGCTGCGCGTCATCATGCCTCTGAGCCCGAGCAGTACTGCATCCTTGGGCCGGAGGCCGCCCAGATCGCGCGTGGCCGAGATCACCGCCCGCTTCGCCTCCTCACCGCGAGGGCCCTGCATGCCGCCAATGACGATGCTGTAGGAGCCGCCGCCTGCCGGGGTGAAGATGAAGCTGGCCATGCAGAGCGCCATGTCATCGGACCGCTTCAGGCAGAGCGAGAATGCGCCTTCATGACGGCAGCCGCAATTCTCGGCGAGTGAAAGCTCCAGCCGGTAGGTATGGTCGCGCCCGGCCACGTTTCCCGCATGGACGGTGCCGCCCTGCCAAAGCGTTTTCAACACTTTCGGCCGCAGGATTTCGCCGGCGATTTCGAAATGCTGCATCAGCAGGTCGAGCTTTTCGCGCCGCGGCATCCGATAGACCAGAAAGGTCGAGAGCGATTTGCGCAGGATATCGTCATGCGGCGGCATCCGCGTCTTGTGTTCGGTGAAAACAGCGAGAAACCGGAACCAGCGCAGCGTCAGCGCGGGAGAGATCAACGAACGCAGCCAGAAGGCCGCTGCTTTTCTCACCCGCAGCCGCAGGCCGAGGCCCGCCGCCTGACGCAGGATCGGATTGATGAGCGGCGCATGCTGCCAATGGCCGGCGCGCCCTTGCCTATGCATCGACATGTGTCACCATTCAGAAAGGAAAATTGGAGCGCCTCTCAGTCGGCCCATAGGCCGAATATTGCGCGGCGAATCGGGAGCCCGGCCCGGCGGATAACGCCATCGATCCTGCCGGCGCCAGCTGCGATGCGGCTCCACAGCCAGGCCATCGCCCAAAGCGTGCCGAACCATGCAATCAGCACGTCCGACAGGAAATGGGCTCCGAACAACACCCGGTTGAGCGCAACAACAAGTAAAAAGGGTGTGAACGCTATCCCAACGCTGCGGCGCAGAGCGACGGGCACGAACACCAGCACCGACAAAGCCGCCGCCGCCAGCGCCGCCTCGCCCGATGGAAACGAGCAATTGCGGCTGCAGAAGCCGGCAAATTGCCAAACCGGGGAAAACGCGGCCGTGCCCCCGAATTCGACGATGCCAGTGGGCCGGGGCCGCCCGATCAAACTCTTCGCCGCCTGCACCAGCAATCCCGGCCCCACCGCGAAACTGGAGATGACAAAGAGCGCCTTGTGCGGGGCGAGAAACGCCACCCGGCGCGGCAAGAGCGCATAGGCCAGGACAGCCAAGCTCATCAGCGGCAGCAGCCACCAGATCACCGCGCGGTTGAAATCCCGCAAAGCCTGCAAAAGCGGACTATCGGCCAGCGGAAACAGCGCGCCATCCGCGATGAGGCGCGTAGCCGCCAGATCGAGGCCGGGAAAGAGAATGAACACGAAGCTGACGACAAGAATGGTCAACCCCAGCCATGCCGTGGCGGGCGCGGTCTCATTCCAATGCTGCCTGTCATATAGTCTGAACGTCGTTTCCCGCATATCGAACACCTCAAAAGATTGGCTCGGCTGCGGTCTGGGCTCGTTTTGTCAAGAAACGGCCAAGGGCTGGTCGGTAGATCGTCAATGGGGAACGGTGAAGGGTCGGCGATTGGTTCCATTCACTATTCACCACTCACGATAAGCGCTATCAAACGGGACGCAGCGAACGGAGCTACATCGCGTGGACAACAGTCTCGTTCTGATCGTCGAGGATGAGCCGGAGATCGCCCGGATATTGGACGCATATCTGGTGCGGGAGGGCTATCGCACAGTGCGGGCCGCCGATGGCGAAACGGCGTTGCAGCACCATGCGCTGCTCGCGCCCGATCTGGTGCTGCTCGATGTCCGCATCCCCAGGCTCGATGGCTTCGGGGTGCTCGCCAGGTTGCGCCAGACCGGCAACACGCCTGTCATCATGGTGACGGCGCTGGCCGAAGACATCGATCGCCTAAGCGGCCTTAGGCTGGGCGCGGATGATTATGTGGTGAAGCCCTTCAACCCGCAGGAGGTCGTCGCGCGGGTCAAGGCCGTGCTGCGCCGCGCCCGGGGTGGCGCTGAGGAGAGCGTTCGCCGCTTCGGCGATATCGAGGTGGATTTTCACGCTCACGCGGCGTTCGTCCGGCAGGGCGACACGCGCCGGTCCATCCCGCTGACGCTGAGTGAATTCCGCATTCTCGCCTATATGATCCGCCGCCCCACCCACGCCTTCGACCGGGCCGACATTCTCGACGCCTGCCTGCCGGAGAGCGACGCGCTGGCCCGCACGGTCGATACCCACATCTCCAACCTGCGCCGCAAGCTGGAAGAGCTGGGGCAGAAGGGGCTGTTCCCTGCCGTGCGCGGCATCGGCTACCGCTTCTCGGAGCCCAAATGAAAACGCGCGCTCTGCCCCTGGCGAAAACCACGGCCCTCGTCATCGCGGCCATGCTGCTCTTGAGCGTCAGCCTCACCTATCTGGGCGTGAACTGGTACGCCAACCATCTGGAAGATGCGATCGTCGACAGCCTGCCGCCGCCGCAAATGGCGGAGACCTACCGCGCTGTAAACAATGGCGAGGTACCCGATGCCGCGGCGCTCCAGGAATTGCTCCGCTATCTCTCATCCGTCGATGGAGCCGTCGATTTCGACAAGCCCACCGATTTTGAGCTCCAGATGTCGGTGCTGGTGTGCAGCCTTCTGTCGGCCACCCTGTGCAGCCTGATCGGCGTCTGGCTTGCCCGGCGAATCGCCCACCCGCTCCAGAAATTAGCCGATGCGGCGGAAAGCCTGAAATCCGGCGATTTTTCCGCCCGCGTCGGCGTATCGCACGCCAACACGCGCGAGGTAGCGAGCTTGGTCGAAAGCTTCAATGCGCTGGCGGTCAGCCTTGAAACGATGGAAGAGCGCCTTCGCTTCAATAATATGGCGGTGGCGCATGAATTGCGCACGCCCGTGACGATCCTGCGCGGCTCAATACAGGGAATGCTCGACGGCGTGTTCCCGACCGAACCCAAAACCCTGTCAAGCCTGCTCACCCAGGTCGAAAGCCTCTCCCGGCTCATTGAAGACCTGCGCACCCTGTCGCTGGCCATCGGGCAGAAGCTGGTGATCGACCGGCAATCGCGCGATATCGCCAAGGAGGTTGAAATCGTCCTCGACTCGGCCAGATCCATGCTCGATGCAAGCGGCCTTGCCGTCGAAACCCGCCTCGCTCCCGCGCCTGCTCCGGTCGATGCCGAGCGCATCCGCCAGGCGGTCCTCGCGCTTGTGCAAAACGCCTGCCGCTACGCCGCCAAAGGCAAGCGCCTGCGCGTCGAGACCGGCGCGCTTCCAGACGGCCACATTATCATCCGCCTCACCGACCACGGCCCCGGCTTTCCCGCGGATATGGACCTCGCCGCCGCCGACCCGTTCTGGCGCGGCGACCCCTCCCGCTCCCGCGCCACCGGCGGCACCGGCCTCGGCCTCTCCGTCGTCCGCGCCATCGCCACAGCGCATGGTGGATCGCTCCGGCTGGAGAATGGAGAGCATGGCGGGGCGGTGGTTACGGTGGTGCTGCCGGCGTAAGGATTTTAATATGGAAACGTTGGCGCGGTGATACCCCCCTCTGCCCTGGCGGGCATCTCCCCCTCAAGGGGGGAGATTGGCTGTGAGGTCTGCTTTCGCCAATCGCCGACGTTGGAGAATAAAGGGCCGTCATCGATGAAGGCCGATCTCCCCCCTTGAGGGGGAGATGCCCGGCAGGGCAGAGGGGGGTGTTCTTGGCGCCTCCGTCGAACCACGAGGGCGTCTGGCACTACCTCCACCGCAGCCTCAGCAACCCCTCCACGTCCAGACACCCCGCCAGTTCCTCCGCCACCTCGTCCAGCGCCTGCTCCACCTGTGCGCGGTAGGACACCGTACCGCCGGTTACGCCGAGCGACCGCAAAAACGCCGCCCGGAACGCATCGGAGCTGAACAGCCCGTGCAGATAGGTGCCGAAAACGCGCCCATCCGGCGATACCGCTCCGTCAGGAACATTGTTCACGATAATGGCAGGCCGCGCGCAGTCGGGTCCGCTGGTCCGGCCGAGATGGATCTCATACCCCTCGAGCGGCACATCGAACATCACCGAATGCGCGGTCGAATTGCGCACCGTCTTTTCCGGCTCCATGATAGTCTCGATATCGAGCAGGCCCAGCCCCTCGATTTCGCGGATATCGCCTTCGATCCCGTCTGGATCGCGCACCGAGCGGCCCAGCATCTGGTAGCCGCCGCAAAGGCCGACGACATGGCCGCCGCGTCTCACATGCATCCGCAGATCGCGGTCCCAGCCATTCTCGCGGAAGCGCTTGAGATCGCCGATAGTGGATTTCGAGCCGGGGATGACCACCAGTCCGGCATCGGCAGGAAGCCGCTCGCCGCTGCGCACCATCACCACCTCCACCTGCGGCTCTGCCTTGAGCGGGTCGAGATCGTCGAAATTGGCGATGCGGTCGAGAACAGGCACGGCCACCTTCAGCGCCCTGCCCTCCCCCTTCGCCAGCCGCTCCAGCACCACCGAATCCTCCGCCGGCAGGCGCGCGGCGGCTTTCAGCCACGGCACCACACCGAAGGAGCGCCAGCCGGTGAAGCGCGTGATCGCGGCCAGGCCGTCATCGAACAGCGAGACGTCGCCGCGGAACTTGTTGATGAGAAACCCTGCAATCATCCGCCGGTCTTCTTCGGGCAGGATCGCATGGGTGCCGACGATGGAGGCAATAACACCGCCCCGGTCGATATCGCCCACGAGAACAACCGGCACCCCCGCCCGTGTCGCAAATCCCATATTGGCGATATCCCCGGCACGAAGATTTATCTCTGCCGGCGAGCCCGCCCCTTCGACGATCACGAGGTCAGCCCCGGTGCGCACCTCGTCCCAAGACTGCATCACCGCATCCATCAATCGCGGCTTCAAAAGCTGGTATTCGCGCCCCTTCGCCTGCCCTGCCACCTTGCCCTGCAGAACGATCTGGCTCCCCGTTTCCGATTGCGGCTTCAGCAGCACCGGGTTCATATGCACCGACGACGGCACGCCGCATGCCAGCGCCTGCAGCCATTGCGCCCGCCCGATCTCGCCGCCATCGTCGCTGACGGCGGCGTTGTTCGACATGTTCTGCGGCTTGAACGGGCGCACTTTCAGCCCCCGGCACGCCGCCCACCGGCACAGCCCGGCAACCAGCACCGTCTTGCCGACATCCGAACCCGTTCCCTGGAGCATGATGGCGCGTGTCATGCTTCTTTGACTAATCGCTGCCCGCCGCCGCGGCAACCGTGAAATTTACCAAAAAATCCGCCGATTCAGATTTGCTTAAGCTCTTGCTAACCTGACGGTAACGATGTGGCGCTAGAAAGGAACTCAAGACGGAAGCAACGCCGTCTCCGCTCCGGATCAGGTACTGCGTACCGGAGCTGAATCTCTCGCTGCCGCAGCGTTTCCGCGACAGCGCCATGCGTAATTTGGCAAGGCCGTGCTCTCCTCTGGGATGCACGGCTTTTGCCGTTTCACGGTGATTTTTTTCTAAACGCCGCCCTTCAGAGCATTTCACTTTTTGATGGAAACGATTGCGTATTCTTCCTCGTTGCGGCAGCATAGCTGTTGAGGCATGGATTCCTGTGACAAGCACAGGAATGACGGGCTGCTTTGCTGTTGGCGCCCAGTTTCCAACCTCCCGCTTGGCAAGAATGGTTTTTGGTGACGCGGAAAAAATCTCCACCCGTCATTCCTGTGCTTGTCACAGGAATCCATGCCTCAACAGCTCCGTTACAGCAACGGTGCCAAAGGGTATCCAGTGTTTCCATCAAAACATGAACGAGTCTAGCCCAAGCGAATCGCATCTCACAGCGCGGCGAAAAAATGGATGGCGAAAATCGGCGGATTCCGCTTTCGCAAGCGGAATTATCACAGGAATATCCCGGTGCGGCGATTTGGCGCGATGTCGCGCGTCAGCCAGCCGAACCGCGCCAGACCACGGACACCCGTGAAAGCAGCGACCGCGAACGGTTATCGTCGGCGCGAGTCTTGCTCCGCTCGGTTGAATTCCAGGCGATGTGAACGCGGCCGTTCCGGTTGAAAACGTAAAGCATTGCCGCACTCCGGGGCGATTTCATCGGTCGCTGCTGCAATGCGCCAAATTTCGCGCCGCGGCTGCTGCAAAGTCGCCGCAGCTTGTCGCAAATAGGCTAGCCCGACACAATTTCATGCGACCCGAGACAGCCCTTCGGATGGGCTGCCCAAAAACGTCTCAGCCACCCTCGCAGCACAAAAATTGGGAGAACCGGCCTTGAGTTTCCGGTTTCGATGGCCAATGCTTGGGGCAGATGCCGTTGAGCGGGGCGCTTGTGACGGCATTTATTCGTGCTCGACTGGAGCGCGTCGCGATCGGACTACTATCCGTCGTTATCAAGACGCTAATTCGCCAAGCGAGGAGTTTGCATGACCTTGGGAAAAAATTGTCCGTTGGCCGCACAGCACGCCAGCGGACGTAATAAATTTTCATGCTGTCGCAAATGGGAGACTACCTGATGAAGAAGCTGCTTGCTTCCACGATTCTGGCTGCCGGTATCGTGGGCCTGCCCGGTGCTTTCACAAGCGCCGCCTCCGCCGCCGAATGCGGCAATGTCACCATCGCCAACATGAACTGGCAGTCCGCCGAAGTGCTGGCCAATCTCGACAAGATCATCCTGACCGAAGGCTATGGCTGCTCCGCCGAGCTGGTCGTCGGCGACACGGTGCCGACCATTACCTCCATGATCGAAAAGGGCCAGCCCGACGTCGCGCCGGAAGGCTGGGTGGACTTCCTGCCTGACGTGGTCGCCCAGGGCACCAAGGAAGGCAAGATCGTCTCCGTTTCCAAGGCGCTTGCCGAAGGCGGCGTGTCGGGCTGGTGGATCCCCAAATACCTCGCCGACGCTCATCCTGACATCAAGACGATTCCCGATGCGCTGAAGCATCCAGAGCTCTTCCCCGCCCCTGAGGAACCCGGCAAGGGCGCTGTGTTCAACGGCCCGTCCGGCTGGGGCGGCACGCGCGTCACGACGCAGTTCTTCAAAGCCTATGGCGGCGAGAAGGCGGGCTTCGTGCTTGTCGATACCGGCTCCTCCGCAGGCCTCGATGGTTCCATTGCGAAGGCTTACGAGCGCAAGGAAGGCTGGATCGGCTTCTACTGGGAGCCGACCGCGCTGCTCGGCAAATATGACATGGTCAAGCTCGGCCACGCCGCGCCCTTCGACGAGGCGGAATGGAAGCGCTGCAACACGGTGGAAACCTGCAACGATCCGAAGCCGAACGAATGGCCGAAGGATAATGTCGAGACGCTGGTCACCAAGGGCTTCGCCGACCGCGCCGGCCCTGCGCTCGATTATCTGAAGGCCCGCTCCTGGTCCAACGCCACCGTCAACAAGCTGCTCGCCTGGATGACCGACAACCAGGCCACCGGCGAGGATGGCGCGAAATATTTCCTCAAGAACAATGAGGATGTGTGGACTAAGTGGGTCACGCCGGAAGCTGCCGAGAAGATCAAGGCGGCGGTGAAATAAGGGAGTAAGGGAATAGGGGAATAAGGGAGTATGTTGTTTCTAGACACTCCCTCTACCCCTGTTCCTTCCCCTACTCACATACTCCCTTATTCCCTTACTCCCTTCCAAAGGAGACGTATCACCCAATGGAATGGCTGACCCGCTTCCCTCATCTTGATGACGCGACGCTGACCGCGTTGAAGAAGTCGATCGATGAGGGCTTTCGAGCGTTCACGCGCGCTTATGGCGACCGGATCGAGGCGTTGTTCGATCCGCTGCAATATTTCCTGATCCAGTCCGAGCGTTTCATGACCGGAACGCCCTGGCCCATCATCCTCGCGCTCATCGCGGGCATCGCCTGGTTCGCCAGCCGCAGCTGGAAGATCGTGGCAGGCACGGTCGTCACCCTTCTTCTCATCGGCCTCTTCGACATGTGGACCGATACGATGAAGACGGTCTCGATGATCTTCGTCTGCACCGTGCTTTCCATCGCCATCGGCATTCCCACCGGCATTCTCATGTCACGGTCCGACCGGCTGCAGAAGATCATCAATCCGGTGCTCGACGTGATGCAGACGATGCCCAGCTTCGTCTATTTGATTCCGGTGGTGATGCTGCTTGGCATCGGCCGCGTTCCGGGACTGATCGCCGTTGTCATCTATGCCATTCCGCCCATCATCCGCTTGACCAATCTTGGCATCCGCCTTGTGGACAAAGATGTGCTGGAAGCCGCCGACGCCTTCGGCTCGTCAAGCTGGCAGCGGCTCAAGAACGTGCAGATGCCGCTGGCGCTCCCAACCATCATGGCCGGCATCAACCAGACCATCATGATGGCGCTCGCCATGGTCGTCATCGCCTCCATGATCGGTGTGCAGGGGCTTGGCCAGCCGGTGCTGAAGGCCATCGCCAACCAGTATTTCACGCTCGGCATTTTCAACGGCCTCGCCATCGTCGGCATTGCCATCATCTTCGACCGGGTCAGCCAGGCCTATGGCAAGCGCCTGCAGAAGCATCTGGAGACGGTTCATGGCTGATATTCAGGCGACCGGAATTACCATCCGCAACCTCTATAAGATCTTCGGGCCAAATCCGAAGGCGCATATCGACGCTGTCAAGGCGGGCATGTCCAAGGCGGAGCTGAACGCCCGTCATGGCCATGTGCTGGGCCTGAAGGACATCAACATCGACATGCCCGCCGGGTGCATTCAGGTGGTGATGGGCCTGTCAGGCTCGGGTAAATCCACGCTCATCCGCCACATCAACCGCCTCATCGACCCGACCGCCGGTGAGGTATTGGTCGACAATATCGATGTGGTGAAGATGAACGAAGGCGAGCTGCGCCAGTTCCGCCGCCACAAGACGGCAATGGTGTTTCAGAAATTCGCGCTCCTGCCGCACCGCACCGTGCTGGAAAACACCGTCTACGGGCTGGAAATCCAGGGCATTCCCCGGGCGAAGCAGCTGGAGGCGGCGAGGCGCTGGATCGCCCGCGTCGGTCTGGAAGGCTTCGAGGACAGCTATCCCAACCAGCTATCGGGGGGCATGCAGCAGCGTGTCGGGCTGGCGCGTGCGCTCGCCAATGACGCGCCGATCCTATTGATGGACGAGGCATTCTCCGCGCTCGATCCCTTGATCCGCATGGACATGCAGTCGGTCCTCCTCGACCTCCAGAAGGAAATCCGGAAAACCATCGTCTTCATCACCCATGATCTGGACGAAGCGCTGCGCCTCGGCGACCGTATCGCCATCCTGCGAAATGGCGAGATCGTGCAGCAGGGCACCGGGCAGGACATCGTGCTGAAGCCCGCGGACGATTATATCGAAAGCTTTGTCAAGGAGGTCAATCGCGGCCGTGTCATCCTCGTCGATGCGGTCATGACATCGGGTGTTTATAATGAGGGCGCGAGCCTGCCCTCCGTTTCCACCGGCACGGTCCTGGAGCAGGCCGCGCGCGTCATGGCGAAGGAGCGCGTGGACAAACTCCATATACGCGACGCGGACGGGAAACCCGTCGGCCATGTCGACATGCCAAGCATTCTGTCCGCCATGGTGACGGAATCGTAAGAATAGGCTGTTGACATCGTTTTCGCCCTTCCCGTTTTTCCCCGCTTGAGCCTCCACTTTGCTTAAGTTCAATCGTGGAACACCGGGAAAGGGCATGCTCGTATCTGGATAAGCCTTAATCACCGTTCACTATCGCGCTATCTCGCCGCTTCATTGTCATTCAGCCGTTGTAATCCTGCCAGGATTTTGGGAAAAGACTGCCCGGCGGGTTATGTGTTGGGAGCAGGGGCATATTATTCTCCTGAATGGCATGATGCATTCTACAGGATCGACGGCTTTCATGAAACCGGACGAGACGATATCGACGGCCTCTCCCCGGCGCATGCTTGGCATGCACCCGGCCTTGCTGTTCGTCCTGGTCTATTTCGCTTTTCAAGCCATTTTCGTTGCCTTCATTTCCAATGGCGCAGGGCTCGATGACGCCGAGCAGCTCGCCAATATCGGCTATCTCGCCTTGGGTTACGGCGGCTCGCAGCCGCCGCTTTATACCTGGATCAGCAGCCTGGCGTCTGCAGTCCTCGGCACCAGCCTTCTGACCTTGCAGATCGTCAAATTCAGCCTGCTCGCCAGCATGTTCGCCAGCGTCTATGGCGGCATGCGTCTGCTGGGCCTGCCGCGCAATGTTGCCGCCGCCGGAATGCTGGGCCTGTTCCTGATCCCCCAAATCGGCTGGGAATCGCAGCGGGCGCTGACGCACTCCGTCGCCGGCACCACGGGCTGCGCCTGGGCTTTCCTGGCCTTCGCCTGGCACATGCGCGCCCGATCTCCCCTCTCCGCCGGGCTCTTCGGGCTGGCCATGGCCGCCGCCCTGCTCGGCAAATTCAATGCCGGCTTCTTCCTCGTCACCCTCGTTCTGGCGGCGCTGACAATCCCGGCCTACAGGGCCGCTCTCCTTTCGCGCCAGACCTTCATTTCCATTGGCGTGTTTGCCCTCTGCCTCGCGCCGACCGGCATCTGGATGCTGCACCACCGGAACGCCGTCCTCGCCCGCTCAGGCAAATTCGAGATCGGCGCAACGGGCAATTTCCTGCTTGACCGTCTGGCGGGTGTCGCTCGTCTCATCGAGGTGAGCTTTCTCTTTTCCATCCTCGCCGTGGCCGTGGCCGTCATTGTCTTCCTGCTTTATCGCAAAAAGAGAGCGCCGCTCCTCAGCCTTCCCAAGCCGCTACCAGGTGACAGCTTCATACCCCGGCTTATCATGATCGGCTTCGTGCTGGTCTTCGTCGGCGTTTGCCTGACCGGTGCGACCAATGTGAAGGATCGTTGGCTGCAGCCGGTGCTGTTTTTGCTTCCCGCTTGTCTTGCCTGGCTGCTTCATCGCTACCGGCTGACGGGACCGGCCTTGCGGGACTTCAGCATCGGGAGCGTTATCGTCGCATGTCTGGTTCCGCCTGTTCTGGCATTCAACCTGACTTATGGCGGCGGCCCGGGCGATCCCCCCATCGGCCAGCTCGATTATGCCCAACTGTACCGGCAGGTGCGTGAAAAAGGGAATTTCAACGTCGTGTTGGCGGATAAACCCCAGATAGCGGGTAATTTCCGGCTTTACGATCCGTCCCTGGGCGTAGCCTATCCGGAAGCGCCTGATGCCGTGACACGCATAAAAAAGCCGCTCCTTGTCCTGTGGTTCAGCGGCGCAGTGCCGCCGCAAAATGTCATGGACATTCTGAACGCAGCGCATATCGTACTGCCGCAGAGCCAAGTCACGGCGACTGAACTGCCCTATCGCACCCATCCGGACATCAAAAGGCCGGTGCATTACGTCATCGTCAACTGAGCCATCGGAACGAATATGAACGCCTCTTTGCCGAACGTGCTGACCGACCTCATCGCTGAAAAAGGCGTGCTGCTTGCCGATGGCGCGACGGGCACGAACCTTTTCGCCGCGGGGCTCGAATCCGGCGAGGCGCCGGAGCTCTGGAACGAGAGCCATCCGGAGAAGATCGAGGCGCTGCATCAGGGCTTCGTCGACGCCGGGGCGGACATCATCCTTACCAATTCCTTCGGCGGCACGCGGCATCGCCTGAAATTGCATCACGCGCAGGACCGTGTGTTCGAGCTCAACAAAAAGGCCGCCGAACTTGCCCGCACCGTCGCCGGCCGGGCGGGCCGCAAGGTGATCGTCGCCGGCTCCGTCGGCCCGACCGGCGAGCTGCTGGTGCCCCTCGGCGCCCTCACCTATGAGGATGCCGTCGCCGCATTCAGGGAACAACTCGAAGGACTGAAGGCAGGCGGCATCGATATTGCCTGGATCGAAACCATGTCCGCGCCGGATGAAATCCGCGCTGCCGCCGAAGCCGCGATTTCGCTGGATCTGCCTTATGTCTATACCGGCTCCTTCGATACGGCGGGCAAGACCATGATGGGCCTCCATCCCAAGGACATCCATCACGTCGCAGACGGGCTGGCGCGGAAGCCCGTGGCGGTCGGAGCCAATTGCGGCGTTGGCGCAGCGGACATCCTCTCCTCGCTTCTCGACATGACTGCTGCCGACCCCGCCGCCGCCATCGTCGTCAAGGGCAATTGCGGCATTCCGGAATTTCGCGGCTCGGAGATCCATTATTCCGGCACGCCGGACCTGATGGCGAACTACGCCCACATGGCGATCAACGCCGGAGCGAAGATCATCGGCGGCTGCTGCGGCACCTCCTTCGCTCATCTCGCCGCCATGCGTCAGGCGCTGGATAACCACGTCGCGGGCCCTCGCCCGACCATCGAGACGATCATCGAGGTCATCGGCCCGCTGCGTAACAAGGCTGCAGGAGACGGCACCGAGGTTTCAAGGCGGGAACGGCGTGGGCGGCGGGGATAAAGCTCCGCTCAGCGCGCCCTCCTAGGGGCTGCCAGCCTCTCCAGTCTTTACCGCGTTCCGACAAACGCGGCCATGTGAAACTGCTGCTGCGCGGGCGTATAGGCATATTCCCGTCCGACCGGGCAGGCGAGGCGCGCAAGGCATCCACCATCCCGGCAGGTCTTTCCCGCCTCGGTCACGAGATAATCCCGGCAGCGCTCGACCGCATAGCCGGCGCCGTCGAAGGCCTCGACCGGACAGGCGGCAAGGCACGGCTTCGCCATGCACTGATCGCAAGGATGTTCAGACTCGCCCCGCGCCGGAAAGTCGATCGCCCCATCGAACAAGAGCGCCCCGCGATAGGCATGCCATAGCCCGTAAGCGGGATGGATAAGCAGGCCGAGCGGCGAAGGTTTCAGCCCTTCCGCCCGCTTCGCCCATTGCTGGAACGGCAGCCATGGCTTGTCCGATGGAAACACCGCCCGCGCGCCCAGCCTCCGTGCCGCCTCGCCCAATACCTGCTTCGACCAGTCATCGAGCGGATCGGCCCGGCCCCAGCCCTCATTGGCATGCCAGCGGGAAAAATGCGGCCAGATCGACGAGCCGGCATGGCCGACCAGCACGGCGCATTTCGCCGGGTTTGAGCCGGTAGCGTGTGGGGCGTCCTCGCCATCCGCGAAAACGAAACCGCCGCGCGGGATAAGGCCGAAGGGGGCGAGCGCGGCTGCGATGAATTTGAGGGTAATCATGCCCTTTCGTTCCGCTCCGACTCTCCATTAAACAGCTTGGCGCTCTACGTCGCCCCCCTCTGCCCTGCCGGGCATCTCCCCCGCAAGGGGGAAAGATTAGGCCTTCATCAGCACTCGGCACCAATGGCAAACGTTGCAAGAAATGAGGCGGAGCGAAATGACAGCCGATCTCCCCCTTGCGGGGGAGACCCCCGGCAGGACGGAGGGGGGTGTCATAGAGCGCAAACGTATCCGCCGTATCCGCTCAGTCTGCGTCCCCCCGTATCGCTGTCCGCCACACCTCGCGATGGATCAAATCGGCCACTTTAGCCCGGCCGTCTTCGGGCTTCTTTCAAGTGAAAGCATCAGGCATCGAAGCCTTCTTCTCCGCAATGAATGCTTTCAGCGCTTCGTCGATAGCAGGATCGAGATAAGGCGCCTGATAGCTGTCCAGCCAGCGCCGCGCCAGCTCGTTGGCGCGCTGGTCGGCCCGCTTTTCGCCCTCGGCCAGCCATTGCTCGAAGGAATTGTTGTCGGCAATAGACGAGCGGTAGAACGCCGTCTGGAAATTCGCCTGCGTGTGCGTGCAGCCGAGATAATGGCTTCCCGGCCCCACTTCGCGAATGGCGTCCATCGCCTGCCCGTTCTCGGACAGATCCACCCCTTCGGCGAATTTCTGGCTCATGCCCAGCTGGTCGATATCCATCATAAATTTTTCATAGGACGACACCAGGCCGCCTTCGAGCCAGCCCGCCGCGTGAAGCACGAAATTCGTACCCGCCAGCAGGGTCGAGTTCAGCGTATTGGCGCTCTCGTAGGCCGCCTGCGCATCCGAAAGCTTGGAGGCGCAGAGCGAGCCGCCGGTGCGGAACGGCAAGCCAAGCCGCCGCGCCAGCTGCGCCGCGCCATAGGAGACGAGCGACGGCTCCGGCGTGCCGAAGGTGGGCGCGCCCGACTGCATGGAGATGGATGAGGCGAAGGTGCCGAAAATGACCGGCGCGCCGGGACGGATGAGCTGCGTCAGCGCCGCGCCCGCCAGCACTTCCGCCAGAATTTGCGTCAGCGTCCCCGCCACCGTCACCGGGCTCATCGCGCCTGCAAGGATGAACGGCGTCACGATGCAGGCCTGGTTATGCCGCGCATAGACCTTCAGCGCGCCCAGCATCGTCTCGTCGAAGACCATCGGCGAATTGGCGTTGATAAGGCTTGTAAGAACCGTGTTGTTCTCGACAAAATCCTCGCCGAACAGGATCTTGCACATGGAAATGGTGTCTTCCGCCCGCTCCGGCGCGGTCACCGAGCCCATGAACGGCTTGTCGGAATAGCGCATATGCGCATAGATCATGTCGAGATGGCGCTTGTTGACCGGTACGTCCACCGGCTCGCACACCGTCCCGCCCGAATGATGAATATTCGGCGCCATATAGGCGAGCTTCACGAAATTCTGGAAATCCTCGATGGTCGCATAGCGCCTGTTGCCGTCGAGGTCGCGCACAAAGGGTGGCCCATAGACCGGCGCGAACACCGTCGCATCGCCGCCGATCTGCACCGAGCGCTCCGGGTTGCGTGCGTGCTGCGTATAGATCGAAGGCGCGGTCTTGAGCAGCGAGCGGCAAAGCCCTTTCGGGAAATGCACGCGCTCGCCCTTCACATCCGCGCCCGCCTGACGCCAAAGCTCAAGCGCCTCCGCATCGTCACGGAATTCGATGCCGACTTCTTCGAGCACCGTGTCGGCATTGGCCTCGATCAGAGCCAGCCCTTCCTCGTTCAGCACCTCATAGACCGGCACCTTGCGCGTGATATAGGTCAGCGACTTGCCGGGACCGCCCCCGGACCGCGCCGCGCGCCGCGCCGCCGCGCCGCCGCTAGCCCCGCGTCCGCGACGCCCGCCGCGCTCTTCACCGGTTTCGACAGATGCTTCCTGATCCATTCAATTCTCCCGCGCCCCACAAACGGCACGGGCTCCCTTAGCATGAGATATATGAACATCCACCCTAATCCCGGCGGAAGAAAGAACGTTTCCGTGCGCGGCAAGTGAAGTCGCTTTTGAGCGATGGATTTTTGCCGCTTCCAGGATATGTGATAGATATGCGATTGGCCCGTCCGGGCTTGAAACTTAGGGAATGCGTCCATGGCCGACGATGAAATCATTCTTTCCGAACTTTCCGACGAGGAACTCGTCGAGCAGATGCATGACGATCTCTATGACGGCCTGAAGGAAGAGATCGAGGAAGGCACGCGCATCCTCCTCGAGCGCGGCTGGGCGCCTTACAAGGTGCTGACCGAGGCGCTTGTTGAAGGCATGCGCATCGTCGGCGAGGATTTCCGTGACGGCATCCTCTTCGTGCCGGAAGTGCTGCTTTCGGCCAATGCGATGAAGGCGGGCATGGCCATCCTGCGTCCCCTCCTCGCCGCTACTGGCGCGCCGAAACAGGGCAAGCTCGTCATCGGCACGGTCAAGGGCGATATCCACGATATCGGCAAGAACCTCGTCGGCATGATGATGGAGGGCGCCGGCTTCGACGTCATCGATCTCGGCATCAACAACCCCGTCGAAAACTATCTCGCCGCCATTGAGGAGCATAAGCCCGATATCATCGGCATGTCGGCGCTGCTGACTACGACCATGCCCTATATGAAGGTCGTCATCGACACGATGAAGGAAAAAGGCATCCGCGACGATTATGTCGTGCTCGTCGGCGGCGCGCCGCTCAACGAGGAATTCGGCAAGGCCGTCGGCGCCGATGCTTACTGCCGCGATGCGGCGGTGGCCGTGGAAACCGCCAAGGATTTTATGAAGCGCCGGCATAATCAGCGCGCGGGGTAGAAGAACCTGGCGCCCTCCTTTCCCCCTTGCGGGGAGTGAGGAGCGTTCCGCCGTAGGCTGAGGAAAAGCCAACGATTTGGCTTTTCCAGCGACGAACGCGCGGAGCCATAGCGGAGCGCTGTCTGCGGAGCAGACGGATGGGGGTGGCGACGCTAGGTGGGACGCCGCAAGCAATGTGCTGCTGGATATGCCGTCGGTTTCTGAGATGAATTGCGGCAGTGCTTGCCGTAACCACCCCCACCCCTAGCCCCTCCCCGCAGGGGGGAGGGGAACTAGCGGCGGCGCTTAATTCACCGCCTTCTTCACCGCGTGGGCGGTGCTTTTGACATCCTTGCTCACGCCGGTAACCGTATTGGCGCAGGCGGCAAGCGAAAACGCGCATGCAAGGGCAATCAAGGGCGCGACGAGCGATGGCTTCATGGATGTTGCCTTCCTATATGATAGATTCGTGATCGGCGGACTCATGCTCCGCAGCGGGAAGGTATCGCGATGACAGACATTGGCAAGATGGCGGCGGACCAGGGGCAGGTTTCCCCACCGGAGAAAGTGCGGGTCATCGCCTGTGGCATGATTGCGCGGGAAATTCTCGCTATCCGCGAGCAGTTCGGGCTCGACCATCTTGACCTCAAATGCCTCCCGGCCATCTACCATCACTACCCCGACAAGATCGCGCCCGCCGTCGAGCGGGCGATCAAGCGGGCGCGGCGCCAGGGCATCGAACACATTTTCGTGGGCTATGCCGATTGCGGCACCGGCGGGATGCTCGACAAGGTCTGCGAGCAATATGGCGTGGAGCGCATCGCCGGGCCGCATTGCTTTTCCTTTTATGCCGGCAACGCGGCTTTTGCGGAGCGCTGGGATGACGACATGACATGCTTCTTCATGACGGATTTCCTTGCCCGCCAGTTCGAAGCGTTTCTGGTGAAGCCGCTCGGTCTCGACCGCCATCCGGAACTGCGCGATATGTATTTCGGCAATTATTCCAAGATGATCTATCTGGCGCAGACCGACGATCCGGAACTATCGCGCAAGGCGGAGGAAGCGGCGCGCTTTCTGGGCCTCGCCTATGAGCGCCGCTTTACCGGCTTCGGCGATCTCATCCCGGCGATCCAAAAAGCCGGGGGCGGAAAAGCGCTGGACTGAAGAGTGTGAACACCCGCCGCCCTGTCATTGAAATATCACCATTGGCGGGCGATATGGTGGGCATGGATCATACGCTCCCCTCGCCCAAACATCGTGAAAAATCTGGCCCGCGCCGCATATCGGACCGTCGGCCATTGTCGCAGGTCTTTGAAGATCTGGCGGAAAATGCGAAGGAGCCGATCAGCTTCGGGCAGATCGAGCAGGCGCTTTCGGATCGCAGCTTCGCCACGCTTCTCACTTTCTTCGCCTTGCTCAACCTTCTGCCCCTGCCGCCGGGCACCGGCATCATCACCGGCATTCCGCTGGTTCTGATCTCCGGCCAGATGGTGCTGGGCTTCGAGACGCCCTGGCTGCCGCGCATCATCCGCGAGCGCTCGCTGGCGCCGGAGCGCTTCCGGCAATTATCCGAAAAAGGCACGCCATGGCTGCGGCGCATCGAGCGCATCATCCGCCCCCGTTTATGGCCCTTCGCCCGCCGCCATGGCGACCGCTGGCTGGGCTTGCTGACGCTGATCCTCGGGCTGGCCGTGGTGTTTCCTATCCCACTCTCCAACTGGCTTCCCGCCTTCGCCACTGCCATCATCGGCGTGGCACTTACCGAGCGCGACGGCCTCTTGATGAGCCTCGGCGTGCTGATCGGCTTCGTCTCCCTCGGCATCATCGCCGGGGTGCTGTTCACCGCCGGGGCGCTGCTCACCAAGCTGCCCTTTATCGGCGAGCTCTGGTCGCAAATAAGCTAGCTGCCAACGTCGCTTTTAAAGTGCCCGCACGTCGCGCGCGAGCCGGTGGAAACCCGTGTTTCCAGCGATGCTGGCGAATATCGAGGAGAATGAAGCATGGCCGACCTCGTTGTCGTTTATTGGCGTGATATCCCGGCGCAGGTGATCGTGCGGGAGGGCCGCAAGACTGCCAAGCGGGAACTGCCGCTACGGTTCACCGAGGCGATAGACATGTGCGCCATGCGGGTGGGAGCGCAGGACACGGACGCCTATCTCGCCGAATGGCGGCGCGGCGCGCCTGTGCCTGTCGGCTCGGACCTCGAAGCGGAAGCGGATGCGGCGTTGGAACGCCTCGACCGCGAATATGACAAGGATCGCCTTGTGGCGCTGGTAAAGGCAGGTGGACATGACCATCCATGAATTGAAGTCTCGTGAAAGAAGCCGCATCGCCGCATCCATCGAGCTGGCGCCGAAGCAGGCCATCGAATCCGCCGAACTGCCGGGCCTGTTTCCGCCGGGCAGCCGGGTCTACATTACCGACATCGGCACGGACACGATCGATACGCTGACATCAGCCGCCAAGCGCGTCCGCGATCTCGGCTACAAGCCCGTCCCGCACATCGCCTGCCGCCGCCTCACCACCCGCGAGGCGCTCGAAAACCGCCTTCGGCGCGCTGCCGACGAGGCGGGCGTGACAGATGTGCTCGTCATCGGCGGCGGGCTTGAGCGCCCGGCTGGCGCGTTCAACTCCACCATGCAGGTGCTCGAAACCGGCTTTTTCGACCGTTTCGGCATCACCGAGATCGGCGTCGCCGGCCATCCCGAGGGTAGCCCCGACTTTTCCGAAACCGTCGCGCTGGAAGCTCTGAGACTTAAGAAAAATTTCGGCGAGCGCACCGGCGCGAAACTGCGCATCGTCACGCAGTTCGGCTTCGACGCGGAGCATTTCATCCGCTGGGCGGAAGCGCTGCGCGAAGCGGGCATCGATCTGCCTGTCCATCTGGGCGTCGCCGGGCCCGCCAAGATCACGACGCTCATCAAATATGCGGCGATGTGCGGAGTGGGCAATTCCATCACCTATCTCAAGAAGAACGCGCTGGCGCTGACGGCGCTTGCCACCACCCATTCGCCCGAAGGCGTCGTCGGTCCCATCGAGCGCCATGTTCTCGACAACCCGACGAGCAATATCAAGCAGGTCCACGTCTTCCCCTTCGGCGGCATCAAAAAAGCCTCCGAATGGCTGGTGGAACGTGGTACCTGGAACCTGAATAATTCATCGCCCATCGCCGCCGCGCAATAAGGGAACGAGCACATATGACCCGCACCATCGTCGCCTCCGCGACCCGAGAGATCGTTATCGGTTTCGACCAGCCCTTCTGCGTCATCGGCGAGCGTATCAATCCCACGGGCCGCAAGAAACTCGCCGCCGAGATGGTCGCCGGCAATTTCGAGACGGTCATCAAGGACGCGCTGGAGCAAGCGGCGGCGGGCGCAACCATGCTAGACATCAATGCCGGCGTCACCGCCGTCGATCCCAATGCGACCGAGCCGGCGCTGCTGGTGCAGACACTGGAGATCGTGCAGGGGCTGGTCGATCTGCCGCTTTCCATCGACTCTTCCGTCAGCGCCGCCATCGAGGCGGGGCTGAAGGTCGCCAAGGGCCGTCCGCTGGTCAATTCCGTGACAGGTGAAGAGGAGAAGCTGGAAGCCATCCTGCCGCTGGTCAAGAAATATGACGTGCCTGTCGTGGCGATCTCCAATGACGAGACCGGCATTTCCGAGGACCCGGATGTGCGCTTCGAGGTGGCCAAGAAGATCGTCCAGCGCGCCGCCGATTACGGCATCAAGGCGCATGACATCGTGGTCGATCCGCTGGTCATGCCCATCGGCGCAATGGGCACGGCGGGCCTGCAGGTATTCAAGCTGGTGCGCCGCCTCCGCGAAGAACTCGGCGTCAACACCACCTGCGGCCTCTCCAACATCTCCTTCGGCCTGCCGCACCGCCACGGCATCAACGCCGCCTTCATTCCCATGGTCATCGCCAGCGGCATGACATCAGCCATCATGAACCCCTGCCGCCCGCAGGAAATGGAAATGGTCCATGCAGCGAACGTGCTCAACGGCACCGACCCCAATTGCGGCAAGTGGATCATGAAATACCGCGATCATCAGCCATCAAACGCCGCCAATGCCAATGCGGGACAGCCCGCAGGTGATACCAGTGGCCGCCGTCGCGGCGGACGGGAAGCCAGACGTGGAGCGATTGCGACTGCCTGAGCGGCCGATAAAAAATGAGTGATCCTCTGATTCTCTTTATGCCCTCCGGCAAGCGCGGGCATTTTCCTGTCGGCACGCCCGTCCTCGAGGCCGCCCGCGCGCTCGGCGTCTATGTCGAAAGCGTCTGCGGCGGGCGTGCTACCTGTGGGCGCTGCCAGGTGGAAGTGCAGGAGGGCCGCTTCGCCAAGCATGGCATCACCTCATCAAACACCCACATCTCCGAACTCGGCCCGAAGGAAATCCGCTATGCCGAAAAGCGCGAGCTGAAACCAGGCCGCCGCCTCTCCTGCTCGGCCACCATTCAGGGTGATCTCGTCATCGACGTGCCGCAGGATGTGCAGGTCAATGCGCAGGTGGTGCGCAAGGAGGCGGATACCCGCGTTATCGAGCGCAATCCCGCCATTCGCATGTGCTATGTCGAGGTCGAGGAGCCGGACATGCACAAGCCGCTGGGCGATCTCGACCGGCTGAAAGCGGCCATCGAGAAGGATTGGGGGTACAAGGATCTGCAGGTTGACCCTTACCTCCTGCCCCGCATCCAGAAAATCTTGCGCGAGGGGAAATGGGCCGTCACCGCCGCCATCTATCAGGATGAGACAGGCGACCGCCCTGCCCTGATCGCGCTCTGGCCGGGCTTGAAAAACGAAGCCTATGGCATCGCTTGCGACATCGGCTCGACCACCATCGCCATGCATCTTTCCTCGCTGCTCTCGGGCCGCACGCTCGCCTCGGCGGGCGCCTCGAACCCGCAGATCCGCTTCGGCGAGGATCTGATGAGCCGCGTCTCCTATGTCATGATGAACCCTGATGGCCGCGAGGCGATGACGTTGGCGGTGCGCGAGGCGGTGAACGGGTTGATCGACAAGGTATGCTCGGAGGGCGGCATCTCGCGTGAGGATATTCTCGACGCGGTGTTCGTCGGCAATCCGATCATGCATCACCTCTTCCTCGGCATCGACCCGACCGAGCTTGGCGGCGCGCCCTTCGCGCTTGCCGTCTCCGGCGCGGTGCATCTGAAATGTCAGGATATCGGGCTACCGCTGAATCCGGGTTCCCGCGTCTATATGCTCCCCTGCATCGCCGGCCATGTCGGAGCCGACGCCGCCGCCGCGACGCTTGCCGAAGGCCCGCACCGGCAGGATGAGATGATGCTGCTGGTCGATGTCGGCACCAATGCCGAGATCGTTCTGGGCAACCGGGAGCGCACCGTCGCCGCCTCCTCCCCCACCGGCCCCGCCTTCGAAGGCGCGGAAATTTCCGGCGGACAGCGCGCCGCCCCCGGCGCCATCGAGCGCGTGCGCATCGATGCCACAACGCTGGAGCCGAAATTCCGCATCATCGGCGTCGAGCAATGGTCCGATGAGCCCGGCTTCACGGAGGCCGCCGCCCGAACCGGCATCACCGGCATCTGCGGCTCGGCCATCATCGAAGTCATCGCGGAAATGTATCTGACGGGCATCATTTCCGAGGATGGGGTCATAGACGGCTCCCTCGCCGCCCGCTCGCCGCGTGTCACAGCCAATGGCCGCACCTTCTCTTACCTGCTCCACGACGGCAGCCCGCGTATCGCGATCACGCAAAACGACGTGCGCGCCATCCAGCTCGCCAAGGCCGCGCTTTATGCGGGTGTGAAACTGTTGATGGACAAGCTCGGCATCGATCATGTCGACCAGATCCGCTTCGCCGGAGCGTTCGGCTCCTTCATCGATCCGAAATATGCGATGGTGCTGGGCCTCATCCCGGATTGCGATCTCCAAAACGTCAAGGCGGTGGGCAATGCAGCGGGAACCGGCGCGCGCATGGCGCTGCTCAACCGCGATTACCGCCGCGAGATCGAGGAAACCGTCCGCCGCATCGAGAAGATCGAAACCGCACTGGAGCCGAAATTCCAGGAGCATTTCGTTCACGCCATGGCGCTCCCCAACAAGGTCGATCCTTTCCCGAAGCTCTCGGCGGCTGTGAAACTGCCTGAGCGCAAGCTGGACGCCGAAACCGATGCATCCGGCGACGCAGCCCCCCGCCGCCGTTCGCGCGAGGAGCGGGCTGCGAGGCGGAATCGAGGCTAAGCCTTCCTTTCCGGCCAAAATAGGCGCACAATGCGCCCCCTTTGATGGGAAAGGGCAAGAGCTATGTCTTTTAACGTGCTCATCATCATGGTCGCCGCGGCGGTTTGTTGTGCCTTTTTCAGATGGCGCCTCGCCGCGCGAACGCTGCTGACGCTCGCCGTCGTGCTGTTTCTCGCAATAGGCTGCGGTCCGCTTACATCGCTTATCCTGGGAAATCTGCAGGGCCCCTATCTCACGCCCCAGCCGGTCCAATGGGGCAAACGCAACGCAATCGTGCTTTTGGGCGGCGGACTTGAAAAGGTCGGCGAGACCCATCTCGTGGAGCCTGAAATCATCGCCTATGGACGCATCGTCAAGGCGACGGAGCTCTATGATGAGTGTCGGAAGACGGCGGCGGATTGCAAAATCCTTGTGACGGGAGGCGATCCGCTTAACACCGGTGAGAGCGAGGCGAACGTATACAAAGGCGTTCTCACTAGGATCGGTGTGGACCCGGCGGATGTGATGACTGAAGACAAGTCCAAAAACACCTGGCAGAACGCCCAGTTCTCAAGGCCGCTGTTGGAAGCCTACGGTCCGGACCGGATTGTTCTCCTCACCTCGGCCATCCACCTACGCCGCGGCCTGCTCTATTTTTCTCATTTCGGCATTGGGGCCACGCCGGTGCGCGGAGATTATATCGGCGCCGTCCTGTCACCGGTGCCCAGGTCATATAATTTCGCAGTCGCAGACTTCGCTTTGCACGAATATGCCGGCATCCTGCGCTATTATGTCTACAATGCGCTCGGCTGGAACCCGGCTCGCATCAAGGCCGGTCAGGCGTGAAGGCGGGATTCCCTTACCTTCATTAATTTCAAAACTTCCTCGTCCGCCGGTATGTCTCGAAAATTCCGCGCAGATGCTGGGCGACGACCTGCACATGCTGGCCGGCATTCCTGGCGACGATCATGCCCAGCTGATATTGGCCGAGGGGCGGCAGGCCATGTTCCGGTCCCAGCACGGCGATCCCTTCGCTGACCAGCGACTTGCTGAACGGCGCCACGGCAAGGTCGGCGAGGATGGCCGAGCGCTGTCCGGTCGAATGGGCGCTCATATAGGCCACCCGATAATCGCGCCCCGCCTTTTCCAGCGCCTCCAGCGCATTGCCGCGCCAGGCGCAGCCTTCCTCCCACATCGAGAGCGGCAGCGGATCGCGCTCATAGGCCGTGCCGCCCTTCGCACCGACCCAGACCAGATCCTCCGTCATCAGCACTTCCATGTCGCTGCTTTCCGCGCCCGAGCAGGCGACATTGACCATTGTGATGTCGAGACGCTGCTCCTCCAGCCGCCGGCGCAGATTGAGGCTGCGGTCGATGATTACATCGACAGTCACATTCGGATGGGTTTCCGCAAAGCGCTTCAAAACGAAGGGCAGCACCCATTCACCGATATCGTCAGGCGAGCCGAGCCGTACCAGACCCGACACGGTTGGCGCCACGAATTTCGCCACCGCTTCGCGGTTGAGCGCCAGCATCCGCCGCGCATAGCCAAGCAGCAACTCGCCATCGCTGGTCAATGACACAGAGCGCGCATCCCTGTCGAGCAGCGTCGTGCCGAGCGTCTCCTCCAGCTTCTTGATCTGCATCGACACCGCCGAGGGCGTGCGGAACACGGCATTCGCCGCCGCGGAGAAACTTTTCGTCTCCGCGATCATAACGAAAGTGCGCAGCACATCCAGGTCGAGGATCGGCAGCGGATGGTGCATCGGGGCGGTCATGATAGCCTCATCAAATATTCTGAACTTATAGGTTCATCAATTTCGTTTGATTGAACATACTTCCCACTCCATAGTCAAGGCGGTAAACGAAGTCACTTCAGGAGAAGAACCCATGATCATCGCCGGGATATTGCGCTTCTACAGGCTCATATTGGCAAGGAAGCGCGAGCGGGAAACCTACCGCGCCCTTTACGCCCTGCCCGAGAATATCCTGCAGGATATCGGCTGGCCGGCGTTGGATCGTAGAGCCGACGGAAACAAGCTTAAGAAGGACATTTGAGGCGTTTTCTTTTTGCGACAGCCACTACGTCGCACTTCCCTCGGAAATAGTTCTATGGTTCAATGGTTTCGGTCGTAAAGAAACCAGAATAATGGTTCATAAGCGACGGGGAACGACAATGGTGACCGGCCATGCATCAGAAAACGCTTATAAAGCGCTCATTCGTCTTTTTTCTTGTTCCTGATTTCTCGATGATCGCGTTTGCGACGGCCATCGAACCCTTACGCATCGCCAACCGGATGCTGGGCTACAATGCCTATCGCTGGCGTCTGGCCTCGGCGGATGGCAAGCCGGTGCGGGCGTCGAATGGCGTGGAGTGCGCCGTGGACGCCTCGCTGGAGGACGAGCGCCGCTATCTGACCGGCGAGGAGCGGCCGTCGATGGTGCTAGTCTGCTCCGGCGTCAATGTCGAGAAATTCCAGAACAAATCGGTCTTCGCCTGGTTGCGCGAGGAGTATAATCGCGGCGTGGCGGTGGGCGGCCTTTGCACCGGCGCGCATATTCTCGCCGCAGCCGGCCTCCTATCCGGCAAGCGCTGTGCCATCCATTGGGAGAACCTGCCCGGCTTCGCCGAGGCTTTTCCGAAGGCCGATGTCTATGCCGATCTTTTCGAAGTTGACGGCAATCTCTACACCTGCGCTGGCGGCACCGCCGCGCTTGACATGATGCTGAAGCTGATCGGCGATGATTTCGACGACAATCTCGTCAACCGCGTCTGCGAGCAGGCGTTGACCGACCGGGTGCGCAACCCGCACGACCGCCAGCGCCTGCCTTTGCGCGCGCGACTGGGCGTGCAGAACTCCAAGGTGCTGACGATCATCGAGTTGATGGAGGCGAGCCTGACGGAACCGCTCTCGCTCATCGAAGTGGCGGAGCATGTCGGCCTGTCGCGCCGCCAGATCGAGCGCCTGTTCCGGCAGGAGATGGGCCGCTCCCCTGCCCGCTATTATCTGGAGATCCGCCTCGACCGCGCCCGGCATCTGCTGATCCAGTCCTCCATGCCAGTGGTAGAAGTCGCCGTCGCCTGCGGCTTCGTCTCCGCCTCGCATTTCTCCAAATGCTACCGGGAACTCTATGGGCGATCCCCGCAGCAGGAGCGGGCGGAACGGAAGCAGCCGATGGCGGCGTGAGGTTTGACTTAAACGGGACCGTCGGCGCTCTACGGCACCCCCCTCTGTCCTGCCGGACATCTCCCCCGCAAGGGGGGAGATTACACTGTCATTTCCGCTTCCGCCAATCGCAAACGCCGCAGAATAGGCGGTGATCGTCGTGCCAGCCAATCTCCCCCCTTGCGGGGGAGATGTCCGGCAGGACAGAGGGGGGCGCCGTAGAGCGCCGACGTTTAACGATCTTACGCCCTCAACCGCTCATTCTCCGCATCGAACGGCGATTCCGCAATGACAGTCGCCTTGTGCGGCTTGCCGAGAATGCGAATATCAAGCTCCGTACCCGCGGCGGCAAATTCCGGCTTGACCATCGCCAGCGCCAGGCTCTTGCGCAGCCGCCAGCCATAAGCGCCATTGGTCGCTCGGCCGATGAGTTTGCCGCCATGATAGATCGGCTCGGAGCCGCGTGCATCAGCATCCGTCACGCCATGCACTTCCAGCGTCACGAAATTCCATTTCAGGCCCTCCTCGCGCGCCTTCACCACCGCATCACGCCCGATGAACTCACCCTTGTTGGGATGCACGAAGCGGTCGAGGCCGGATTCATAGGCGTTGTATTCGATGGAGAGTTCGCGCGGGATCAGGCGATAGGATTTCTCCACGGCCATCGTCGTCATCGCGCGGATGCCGAACGGCTTGATACCGAATTCCGCGCCGGCTTCCATCAGCAGGTCGTAGATCGTGTTCTGCTGCTCGATCGGGTGATGCAGTTCCCAGCCAAGCTCGCCGACGAAATTGACGCGCAGCGCATGGGCCGTCGCCGGGCCGACATTGATCTGCTTGCCCGAGAGCCATGGGAAATCCTCGTTGGCAAGGCTCGTGCGGGTCAGCTTCTGCAGGACCTTGCGGCTGTTCGGTCCGGCCAGAACCAGCACGCCCAGCTTCTGTGTAACGGGGCGAAGCTGCACCGAGCCATCGGCGGGAAGCAGCTTATGGAGATAGTCGTGGTCGTGATTTTCATAAGCACCGGCGGAAACCAGATAGAACGAGCCCGGATAATATTCATAGACAGTGAATTCCGAGCGTACCCCGCCATTCTTAGTCAACAGATGACAAAGCGCGACACGGCCCTGCTTTTTCGGGATGCGGTTGGCGAGGATCGAGTCCAGCCACGCCCGCGCACCGGGACCGGAAACCTCCATCTTGGCGAAAGCCGACATATCGAGCAGGCCGACATTTTCGGTGACGTTCTTCACCTCATTGCCGACATGCTCGAAATAGTTCGAGCGGCGGAACGACCAGATTTCCTTGACCTTGCCTTCCGCATCGGGCTTCGGATGGTTTCGGTTGAGCAGCACATCCGGCTTGTCGAGGCTGGCGACATCGATGCCATAGCCCTCGGGCGCGAACCAGTTCGCCCGTTCCCAGCCATAGACCGAGCCGAACACCGCGCCCAACGCCTTCTGCCGGTCATAGGAGGGCGAGCGCTTCAGAGGCCGCGCCGCGCCGCGTTCCTCGTCCGGGTAATGGATCGAGAAGACTTCCGCATAGGCTTCCTCGTTCTTCTCCTTCAGATAGCCCTCGGTCGCATAAGGGCCGAAGCGGCGCGGGTCGACGCCCATCATGTCGATGGAAGGCTCGCCCTCGACGATCCATTCGGCCAACTGCCAGCCCGCGCCGCCCGCCGCCGTCACGCCGAAGGAATGGCCCTCATTGAGCCAGAAATTCTTGAGACGCGGCGCGGGGCCGATGATCGGCGAGCCATCGGGCGTATAGGCGATGGCGCCATTATAGACCTTCTTGATGCCCACTTCGCCGAAGGCTGGAACGCGCGCGATGGCCGTCTCGATATGCGGCATCAGGCGCTCCAGGTCTTCCTGAAACAACTCATATTCGCTATCGTCCGAAGGCCCGTCCACATAGCAAACCGGCGCGCCCTTCTCGTAAGGCCCGAGCAGTAGGCCGCCATTTTCCTCGCGCATATACCAGGAGGAGTCGCTTTCGCGCAGGACGCCCATCTCCGGCAGGCCCTTGGCCTTGCGCTCGAGGATCGCCGGATGCGGCTCGGTGACGATATATTGATGCTCGACCGGGATGACAGGCACATCGAGCCCCACCATCTGCCCGGTCTTGCGCGCAAAATTGCCCGTGGCGGAGATGACGTGCTCAGTAAGGATATCGCCCTTGTCGGTCTTGACCAGCCATTGCCCGTCCGGCTGCTGCTCTATGCCGGTCACGGTGGTGTAGCGATAGATGGTTGCGCCCCGGTCCCGCGCACCCTTGGCAAGCGCCTGCGTCAAGTCCGCCGGCTGGATATAGCCATCATCAGGATGCTGGATCGCGCCAAGGATGCCATCCGTTTCCGCGAGCGGCCAGACGTCCTTGACCTGCTCTGGTGTCAACAGCTTAACCGGCACGCCGATGGTCTCAGCCACCCCGGCATAATACATATATTCGTCCCAGCGGTCCTTGGTGCGCGCCAGTCGGATATTGGTGCAATTGGTGAAACCGACATTCATGCCGGTTTCCTCCTGCAATTCCTTATAGAATTTGACCGAATATTTGTGAATCTGCCCGACCGAATAACTGAGGTTGAACAGCGGCAACAGGCCCGCCGCGTGCCAGGTCGAGCCTGACGTCAGTTCCTTGCGCTCGATCAGGACGACGTCGCTCCAGCCTTTCTTCGCCAGATGGTAGAGCGTCGAAACGCCCACCACGCCGCCACCGATCACCACCGCACGGGCATGGGTCTTCATGTCGTATCGTTCCCTTGGATAGAATAGATTTTTCGGCACTATGCCGGGCACAGTGGCGCTGTTAAGGCTTGTTTGCGACATTGAGCGCCGCGTGTCCATTTGAAAGATAGTCTTGCCATTTTCGCCCCCATGCCCGATGAAAGGCCGGGTGGGAGCGACGACATGACCGATATAAGCGAGCGAAGGGACAAAGGCGGCGAACGGAAACCGCTCTTTCGCCGCCTCATGTGCTCGCCACTGGCCTGGCTTGCACTCGTGTTTGTCATGGCCTGTGTGCTTCTGAGCCTCCCCATCATCCTGCCAATCGGCCCGATGTATTGGGACACTTATATCTATTACGATGGTGCACAGCGCATCTTCAACGGGCAGGTTCCCGACGCCGACTTTCTCACGCCTGTCGGCCCGCTTGCCTATTACCTCTTCGCACTCGGCCTGAAATTCTTCCCCCATGCCCAGCCGCTGCTGCTCACGCAATGGACCATCCTCCTCGTCGCTGCGCCGCTGATGGCCGCGGTTCTGCAGGCGGTCGCGCGCGAGAGGCCCCGTGTCGCCTTCACGCTGTTAATCCCTTTCCTGATCTTCGCGCTCTGCCCGGCCAATGTGCAGATCACTCATAACTATCCCGGCATGGACGGTTTCGGCATCTATAACCGCCATGCCACGCTGCTTCTTTATATCCTCACCTCGGCGCTGATGTTCGTGAAGGATGGCAGGAGGCTCGCCATTGTCTGCGGGCTCACCATGCTCGCCCTGTTTCTGCTTAAGATCACCGGCTTCCTCGCGGGCGGGCTGATCGGCTTGCTGGCGCTTCTGTCGGGCCGTATTTCCTGGCGCAGCGTCCTCATCGCGGGCATAATCTTCGTTGCCGCCCTCGCCTGCATCGAGCTCAATGGCCACATGGTCACAGCCTATATCCGTGACATCGCTATCCTTGTAGGCCTCAATGAGTCCATTCTCGCGCGGCGATTCCTGACCGCCCTCTCCGCCGATCTCGATATTATTCTGGCGGGCATTGTGCTTGTCGGCTTTCTCCTCTGGATCGAGCGCGACCGGCTCGTTCTGATCGTCAGAAGGCGCAACGCCGCCACGCTCCGCCATTTGCTCGATAGCAACTTCGTCTGGCTCGGCGTGGCGCTCATTGCCGGTATCTTCTTCGAGACCCAGAACACCGGCAGTCAGGACTTTTCCTTCCTGTGGCCGATCCTGCTTGCCATTTTCTTAGGCTTCGCACGCGATTCCCTGCCCCGCCAATTGCTGATCGCGGTGCTCATCGGTTTCGTCGCCATCCCCTTTACCGCTAAGATCGTCCACAAGACGCTGCGCGCCGTCCTCGTCTCGCCGACCTACGCCACGGTCCCTCTGACGGAGATGAAATCGCTTGGGGCCGTCTCCACGCACCGTGACGTCATGGAGCGCGCCCTGCTTCTCGAAAAGCACTATCAGCAATATGGCGACACCTATGCCGATCTCTCCGGCAAGGGGCAGCTTCCCAGTTGGCGGCTTTTTGCAGAACTCGACTTCCAGATGCATTGGCTGATTTCCGCCGATCAAGCCGTCAAGGACATCAGGGCGTTTGAGGCCGTCCACGGCATCCGTTTCGCCACGATCATGAATCTCGACTTCCCGAACCCGTTCCCCTGGCTTCTTGATCGCAGCGCGCCGCACTATATCCAGATCGGTGCCGACCCCAGCCGGACCGTTCCCCCACCCGACGAGACGACGAAAGAAGCAATCGCCCAGACGGACCTCGTGCTCGTGCCGCACTGCCCGCTCACGACCAATCGCCGCGCCCTCCAGCACATCTATGCGGACGCGCTCAAGAGCAAGCAGAAGGTAAAGCTCAACGATTGCTGGGATATGCTGCTGCGGCCCGGGCTTCTGCCGACTGCACCGTGAACCGTTCAGGCTTGAAACCTGCACGCCACCGCATTAAATTACCGGAGTGCTGACAGGGAGCGCGAACTCCCTGTCAGCCATTTTACTGCTTTGTGATTTCGAAAGCGATCCGCACGGTAATTACCCAGGCCGTGCGGGTCTTTCGTATCTGCAGCGTGAGAGACACCTTGAGCATCCTTCACCTCCGTTTCGACGGCAAAGGCCACTTGCCGGTGCTGGCGCGACCCATTCATCGCCAGTATGCTGCCTGGTCAGCATATACTGCTTCTCGCTATCGAATGTTCTCAATCAAGCATTGAATCAGCGAAGCGGCAAGTCTATCGCACCTGCGCCTTGACGAAATCCTTGACGATCCGGACGATGCCTCGCGACAGCACCTCATCGAGCGCCGCGATGAACTGGTCCACATGCTCCCGCTCACAGATCAGGGGCGGCTCCAGCCGGACCACATTGCGGTTATATTCCGTAAACGCCACCAGCACGCCATGGTCGCGCAAGAGATGGCTGCCGATGAAACCGGGCAGCGAGCCCTTGAGCTTTTCGTCCAGCATCGCCAGCACGGGCCGCAGCACCATGGGCACGGTCTGCGAGAAATCATGGAACTCGAGGCCGACCATCAACCCCTGCCCGCGCACGTCCTTGATAAGCGAGGGATATTTTTCCTGCAGTGTCTTCAACCGCTCGAGGAGATAAGCGCCGGTCGAAGCCGAATTGTCGATGAGCCCCTCATCATAAAGCAGGTTCAGGGCCTCGATGGCGGTGATGCATGCTTCGCCAATGCCACCGAAGGTGGCCATGGCATGGATCAGCGCAGTCTTCGGCGTGCCATAGGCTTTCATATAGACGTCACGCCGCGCGATCATCGCCGCCATCGCCGTCTTGCCGCCGCCAAGCGATTTGGCCAGCGCGGTCACATCGGGCACCACGCCGTGATGTTCGAAGGCATAGAACCGGCCCGACCGGCCAAGGCCGCACTGCACCTCGTCCGCCACCCACAGCACGCCGTATTTATCGCAGAGCGCCCGAAGCTTCTGCCAGAATTCGGTGGGCGCGGTGATGATCCCCGCCCCGCCCTGGATCGTCTCCAGCACGATAACGCCGATTTCCGGATCGGACTTGAATGCGTTCTCGATTGCCTCGATATCGTCGAACGGCACGCGCACCGTATTGCCGATCAACTGGAATTCGCCGCGATAGAGCTTGCCGTCGGTGACGTTGAGAACGCCCTTGGTCTTGCCGTGGAAGGAATTCTCCGCATAGACGACTTTCGGACGCTTCGGCCCGGCGGCGCGCTCGGCCACCTTCAGCGCCGCCTCCATCGCCTCCGAGCCGGACGAGCCGAAGAAGACCATATCGAGATCGCCGGGGCTACATGCGGCTAAATTATGCGCCAGCGCCGCCGCATATTGCGACATGAAGGCCATGGCGATCTCGTGCCGCTTCTCGTCTTGAAAGCTTTTGCGCGCCGCCAGAATGCGCGGATGGTTATGCCCGAAGGCCAGCGAGCCGAACCCGCCGAAGAAATCGAGTATCTTCCGGCCGTTCTGGTCGATGTAATACATGCCTTCGGCGCGCTCGATCTTCACCTTGTCGAAGCCGAGCAGCTTCATGAAATGCAATTGGCCGGGATTGATATGGGCTGAAAACAGCTCCGTCATGCGCGGCAGGTCGAGCGCCTTGGCCTGCTCGACCGTCAGAAGATTGGGCTTCGGCGTCATTCTCTTCCCCTTATTCCGCCGGCAGCGGCACCATCTGCGCCACCGGCTTGCCATCCAGCTTGTTGCGATATTCGCGATAGGCCGCCACCAGCATGTCCTCGTCGCGGAATTTCGGCTTCCATCCGAAGGCGGCGAAGGCGCGGGAGGTATCGCGCACGCAATATTCGTCGGCGATCAGATACTGCTCCGGATCCATCAGCGGCTTGTTTATCGCGTCGAGCAGCGCCAGCGTTTGCTTGACCGCGAAAGCCGGCGTCGGCACGAGGATCGATTTCGACCCCGCCTGCCTGATCAGCCCGCCCAGCAATTGCCGCACCGAAGGCGGGTTCGACGAGCCGAGATTATAGGCGTCGTTTGGCACGCCATGCTCCCAGGCGAGCCGGGCGATTTCCGCGCAATCATAGACCGAGATGAACTGGTACGGGTTCTTGCCCGAGCCGATCATCGGCACCGGCAGATTGCGGTCGATGAGCTTGAACAGCTTTTCCAGAATTCCCAGGCGTCCCGGCCCGATGATGAGACGAGGCCGCATGATCGAGATATTCATGCCCCGCGCGCGCCAGTCGATGGCGAGCGCCTCGGTCGCGGCCTTCGACTTGCCGTATTCGCCGAGCGGGGCGATCGGGTGATCCTCCGTCTGCGGCGAGACGACGGTGTGGCCATAGACCATGTCGGTGGTGAACTGCACCAGCTTCGACGCCCCTGCCCGGTCCATCGCGCTCATGATGTTGGACGCACCGTGGTAGTTGACCGGCCAGAAGAAATCGTGCCGCTTGGCCCGCACCTGCAATGGCGAGAGCATCTTGGCGGCGAGATTGTAGACCATATCGTCTGGCATCAGCCCGACAGCATTCACCTGCGCCTTGTCGATAATATCGCACTGGACGAACCGCACCTTGCCGTAATGCGGCAGATCGGACCGGAAAATATCCGCAACCACGACCTCCTCGCCCCGCTTTACCAGATCGTGCGCCAGATAACGGCCGACGAAACCGTCGCCGCCGAAGATGATATGTCGCATGTTTTCCTACCCGCTAATTGGAATTGACGCTGACCTGCGCGCTCGTCTCCGACGGCGTCTTCTCGCCATGCCCGCTTTGGGCGATCAGTACCGTGCCGACGCAGATGAAGGCGATGCCTGCGATCTTGAGCGTGCCGAGATCCTCCTTGAAAACCATCCAGGCGAACACGGCCACCGCCACATAGGCGAGGCTGAGGAAAGGATAGGCAAAGGAGAGATCGACCTTCGACAGCACATAAAGATGCGACGCCATCGATATCACAAAGACCAGAAGCCCGCAGAACACCCACGGATTGAAGACAATCTGGAAGACGCGCTGGATGAGCGTATCAGCGCTGAAGCTGATAGGCCCGAGCGATATCATGCCATATTTCAGCAAGATCTGCGCCGCGGCGTTGGTCATCACCGTGAACAGAATGAAGGGAATGTATTTTGTCATGGCTCCCACCCGTTTGCGTGAACGCTACTGGAGGCACGTTGAGAAGCTGCAAAGCGATTGTCTAAAATTAGAACAATCCGCAATTTTCGATTGCATCCGCTAGTGCATTGATCTGCATCAAACAAGGCTTAACGCCGTTCTTTGCCAAAAATTCGAGCAAAAAGCCGGATCGCGCAGTTTTTCCAGCTCTTCCCATTGCGGAAACGACGCCGCGAAGACCGCCGCCGGCATACGCTGGTCCTTATAGGGGTTTACACGCCCCCCGGCCATAACCGTCAGGCGGTCAAGTTCAGCCAGCAGCGCCAATGTGCTTTCCCCGCGATTGGGAAAGTCCAGCGTCAGCGTATATCCCGCTTGCGGAAAGGACAACAGCCCGGGCGAGCGGACGCTGCCGAAGCGCTTCAGCACGGTGAGGAACGACGCCTGCCCCGCGCGGCGCGTCGCCTCAAGCATGGCGGGGATCGTCTGCCGCGCTTGCGCTTCGGGAATGACGCTTTGATGCTGATAGAGCCCTGCCGGACCATAGAGCCGGTTCCACCTCTTCACTGCGTCGAGCGGATAGAAGAAGCGCGCATAATCGCTCAGGTGCGGCCCGGCATCCCTGCCCTTGCGGCGATAATAGGCCGCATTGAAGAGCTTGAGGCTTGGCCTGTTTAATGCCGAAAACGGCAGTTCCAATGGCACACCGAGCCGCGCAGGGCGCGTATCCGCATGAAAATTGCCGTTCGATGCATGGTTTCCGGTCAGAAGCAGCCCCCGCCCGGCTTTGGCAAGCTGGTCGATCCATGCGACCGCATATTCGTTCTCTCTGTCCGCCTCCTCGGCAAGCGCAAAGAATTCATCGAGATCGGAAAAAGCTGTTACCCGCTCCTCGATATCGAGTGACGGAACACGCATGAGCTGGATGCGGGCCGTCACGATCAGCCCAGTCAGCCCCATGCCGCCGATGGTGGCGGCGAAAAGCGCGGGATTTTCCTGCGGCGAGCAGGTGCGCAATATGCCATCCGAGCGCAGAAGCGCGAACGAGACCACATGGCAACCAAAGGTGCCCCGCCGGTGATGGTTCTTGCCATGCACGTCATTGGCGATGGCCCCGCCCAGCGTGACGAAGCGCGTACCGGGCGTTACGGGCAGGAAGAAGCCATGCGGCGCGGCAACGGCGATGATATCGGCGAGCAGCACGCCCGCCTCCGCCTCAAGGATGCCGCTGACCGCATCAAAGCCGATGATCCGCCCCAGCGGACGCATCTCCACCAGAACCCCTGCATCATTGTAGCAGGAATCGCCATAGGAAAGCCCATTGCCATAGGCGAGATACGGCCCGCCCTGCGGCATCCGCCGCTCCGCCTCGCCGAACGAAACCGATGCCCGCGCGCGGCGCTCTATCCGCCCGAAGCTCTCAAACGTCACCAGGGTACCCTCGCCAGCACCAGCATCGCCACGCCGATCACGATCATCATGATGCTGCGCCAGTCGCCGAGCAGGAAGACGACGGGATCGTCATGCATCTCCTCGCGCCGCGCCAAAATCCAGATGCGCAGATTGATATAGAGGACGATGGGACAAAGCGGCCAGATCATCCAGGGATGGGCGTAGAGCACCCTCACCGCGTCGCTATCGACATAAAGCGCCAGCACGAGCACCGCCCCAAAGGCCGACGCTACACCGCTTTGGGCGATGACTTCGCGGTCCACGCTGCGATACCCGCGTCCGGCAAGCTTGACGTCCTCCTCCGGATGCAAGGTGGCCAGTTCCACATACCGTTTCACCAGCGCCAGCGACAGGAAGAAAAAGATGGAAAACGCCAGCAGCCAGAATGAATCCGGCGTCGCCGTGGCGGTAATCCCGGCGATGAGCCGCAGCGTATAGAGCCCCGCCAGCACGAGCACATCGATGAGGAGCATCCGCTTTAGAGATGCCGAATAGGCCGTCGTGACCACGAGATAGAGCGTCAGCACCAGCATGAAATGGAAAGGCAACAGCGCCGCGATGCCGAAGGCAAGCGCTAGCAGCGTGACGAAGCAGCACACGCCGAAGGGAATGGAAAGCGCCCCGCTGGCGAAAGGCCGCCGCTTCTTGCGCGCGTGGCGGCGGTCGAGCTGCAGATCGAACAAATCGTTGATGATGTAGATCGACGAGGCCGCCGCGCAAAAGGCTACGAAGGCGAGTGTCGTGCGGATGAGCACATCCGGCTGATGCAGATCATGGGCAAGGACAGGCGGAACGAAGACAAGCACGTTCTTCACCCATTGATGCACACGCAGCATTCTCAGAATGTTGCGAAACCCAACGCGCGGCGCGGGAAAGTACGTCTCCACTCCGCCATCGCCGCCATATTTCCGCCTCCAGGCCCGTGCCGCCGCGTCCGGCGCCACGACGATCGCCTTGCGCGCATTGCTGAAGATGGGAACATCGGCGCGCGAATTGCCCGCGTAGTCGAAACCGCGCTCGCCGAACGCCTCCACCAGCATTTTCAGCTTTGTCTTGGAAGCCAGATTCCGGTTGCGGTCCGTGGAATAGACCGCGTCGAATATGCCCAGATGCCGCGCCACCGCATCGGCGAAGGAGGTGGCGGCAGCAGTGGCAAGAACCAGTTTCCGGCCGTGCGCATGCTCGCGTTTCAGGAAATCGAGGAAGTCCAGCCGGTAGGGCAGCGTCGCGGCATCGATCATGATGCGCTCGGCGATCTCATGTTTCAGCCGCGCCCTGCCCTGCAAAGCCCAGATTGGAAGCAGGAAAATGTAAAGGAGGTTTTTTCTCAAGAGCAGAAAAATACCTTCCCACGCCAGATCTGTTGCAATCAGCGTGCCGTCCAGATCGACTGCTAAAGGTATTTTCTTCGCCTTGCTGCGCGCATTCATCGTTCCCAACCCAGCCCCCCAAATGTTTCCCGCCGTTACCGAAGTAGCAACGACAAGAAAACGAAAGGTGAATTTCAGGAGAAGCTGTTTGTTCCCGCCGGGAGAACTATGGGGAGGGTAAATGGGATTTAAATAAGGCAGTAAGGCAATAGGTATCGCGCAGACGGTCCATGAACGGACCATATATTTGCCCTATTGCCTACTGCCCGTCTTTCTTAATCGATCTTTGCCTTGCCGCCGGTGATCTCGATGGTCTCGCTGCCGGTCAAGGCCTGACGGTCGCCATTGGGAAAGGTAACGAAGCAGCCGGACGGGCAGAAATCAACGGTTTCCCCCGGAGCAAGCACCAAATCGCTCTTGGACGAGCCCTCGGTAACGACGATTGTCCGCGGCTGGCTGTCCTTGTTGACGGCGCTGGCGGCGAGTGCAACGCCAGGGCTCATCACGGTCAGCAGCAAAGCGGTTGCATATTTCTTCATGTCGTTTCCGGTGTCGCCACCGCCCTCAAGGCTGTTTCAATTAAGGGGCATTCGCCCCTTTTCAGCCATAGTTATAAAGGTCGTGACCTGAACGGCAACTGAATGCATCATTTTTTTATGTCCGGTCCTCATCCCGCGTCGCCCCGCTATCGGCATCCCGGCGCGCGATGATCGCCTCGGCGATGGCCTGGACATGATCGATGCGCAGATGCGTGTCCGTCGCCGGGAACGCCATCTTGATACTTTCCTCTGTAAACTTCTCCAGGATCAAGAAGCGCAATTCGTTCTGCACCGTCGCTCCATTTGAGATATCGGCGAGGAACACGCGCAATTCGAATTCGAGCGCCGCCGGGGTGAAACCCTTGAAGGCCACGAACGGCTCCGGATTCTTCAGCACTTGCGGATGTGAGCGCCCGATTTCCAAAAGCACCGTCTGAACCCGGCGCGGGTCGTTGCTATACGCCGCCGCAATAGGAATATCCACCCGGCCCAGCTTATTGCGATAGGTCCAGTTGGCCACATTGCCGTTGATCAACGAGGAATTGGGAACGATGACTGACTGGCGCTGGAAGGTTTCCACCTCCGTAGCGCGCACGCTGATCTTCTTGACGATGCCGCCGACGCCGCCCACTTCTACCCAGTCGCCCACCTTGATGGGCCGTTCAGCCAGCAGGATGAGGCCGGAGACAAAATTCTGCACGATGTTCTGGAGGCCAAAACCGATACCGAGCGAAAGACCGCCGGCGATAAGCGCTAGGTTCGAAAGATTGACGCCCGCCGCCGATATGCCCACCAGCGCCGCCAGAGCCAGTCCGACATAGCCGACCACGGTGCGGATCGAGTTACGCACGCCGGAATCGACACGCCCCCGCGCCATCACGCTGCCATCGAGCCAGTTCTGGAACCAGCGCGTGAATAGGTAGCCGACGACAAACAGTAGGAGCCCGGTGAAGATGCCCGTGAACGACACCGAGAAATTGCCGATCTGGAACCCGGTCAGGAGCCGCAGGAACCATGTCTGCAATTCGGACCACTGGAAGCCCAATTGCAGCAGGATCAGCGGTATACCCACCAAGAGAACGGCGATGTTGATGAGGATGCCGGCGACCAGCCCGAGCTGGTCGAGCGATGTCTCGTCCATGCCGAAACGCTGCTGCATGGAGCGCCCGATTGAGGTGCTGCCGAAGGCATGCTCAGCCGTGATGGCCCGGGCGGTGAGGAAGCCCAGATACATCGTCACCAGAAACGCACCATTGACGACGATCTGTTGCGAGGCGAAACGCGCCAGCCCGACATAGCCGAGCAGCGCCGCGACGATGGGGAACAGCCCCAAGCAGATGAGAAACACCCGCAGCGCCTTCGGCCAGGGCCGCACAGTGCCCGTTTCCTCGTGCTCGAGCGGCTTCACCCAGGCGATGGCGATGATGAGAAGCCCAACCAGCACCGTGGCGATAAGGCTCTTCGCTACCGTCAGTGACAGCTGCGAGGCAAGCAGCTGATTGACCGTGTTCAAGAAATAATCGAGGCCGTTGATGAGCGCCGTCGTCGTGATGAGGAACGTCAGCACCCGCGCCGGGCGGGAAGCAATGCGCACCAGCCGCCAGTTCGGCATGTCCGCGCACAACACCGCCTTTGCCAGCCGGTGGATGAAATAGATGATGCCGATCACCACGAACAACGACGAGAGCATCGTCGCGATGTCGGGCCGCAGCACATTGAAGTAATTCAGGAAGAAATAGGTGGTGCCCAGGAACACTGCCGTCGCCGCCGAAGGAATGAGCGTAGACCAGAACGCGACGGAAAGCCGGGAGAGATAGGAGGGGTCCTCTATGGCCGGATCGCGACTCAGGAAGAACCGACCAAGAAAGCGCCGCGCGCCGAAATGCAGGATCAGCGCCGCGCCGAGCGCGAGGAACGCCGCCGCCAGGAACGGCTTGAACTTGAAGAGCACGACAAAGCGCCACCAGGACGACACCATGCTGGCAAAGGTCTGCGCTTCTGCGCCCGCCGCCTGCGCAACCTCGCTGCCGAGCGCGTAATTGAGGTCGACGCGCTGCGAAAGCGTCCGCGTGAAAAGCTCGCGGCGCATGTCGCCGACCCGCTCGATGGTCTGATTGACGGAGAGGGACGTATCCTCCGTCTCGCCGATCATCGCGTTGATCTCGGCCTTTTCCGCCGTCAGCTTGTTGCGCTCGTCCGTGACGATCTGCGGCTCCGCGGGCTGTCCTTCGGCGGGCGGCGCTCCCAATTGCTCAAGCCGGGCATTGATTTCGGCAAGCCGTGGGCGGAAGGCAAGGCCGGCATTGAGAAGCTTTTTCGCCACATCTTCCAGCTGCAGGCGCGTATTGACCAGCTTCTCGTCGCTGGTGGCAGCCGTATTGAGCGCCTTGGTGAGGTCAGCGGCCTGCTTTTTCAGCGAATCGATGACCGGGCGCTCCTGCGCGACAATGCTCTGCTGCTGCGGAGCACTGGGAGGTGTCTGCGCGGCAGGAGCCGGCGGCGCGTCCTGCGCCAGTGCCCGGACGCCGGGCAGGAGCAGCGCGACGAGGATCGCGCAGATGAACAGGAATTTCGGGGACTTGCTTGAAATTATCAATTTATCGATCCGCCAGTTTTCGCCGGGCGCTTGGCTGCCATGTCTAAATCACCGTTCACAAGCAAAACCGGGCACAATCATGGCGTCAGATATAGGTAAGACGGATGAATCGGAATAGCAGAAATTCCGCTTAAGCGCCGGAAACAAGCGATATTTTCTTGTCCAGCGGCGATTGGGTGTTTATGGAGAAGGGAATCCCTGACAGGGAATTGGAAGACCGGCGCCCGCCGATCCGCGGGATTGGGCGAGCGCGACATACCGGATCGGCAATATGCGAACATCAAAATGGGTCATCGCGACCTACGGCATTATCGTTCTGCTTGGCATTCTTCTGGCGGTGCCCAATCTGTTCACGAAGGAACAATTGGCCAATCTCCCCAGCTGGTTCCCGAAGCAGCAGGTCACGCTCGGCCTCGATTTGCGCGGCGGCTCCTATCTGCTTCTGGAAGTCGATGAGGCGAGCCTGAAGAAGGACCGCGTCCGCCAGATGCTCGATGACGCGCGCGCCAAGCTGCGCGCCGACCGCATCCAGCCCCAATCGATCCGCATCGTGGGCGACACCGTTGTGGTGAGCATTCCCGATGCCACTCAGCGGTCTCAGGCGCAAACCGCGCTGCAGCAGCTTGCGACGCCCGTTGGCACCCCCGGCTTCGGCACGCCCACCAACGATATCGACGTCACCACGAACGGCAACCAGATCACCATGGCGCTGACCGAGGCCGGCTCGCGCTACCGCCTCGACAATGCCGTGCAGCAGAGCCTCGAGATCATTCGCCGCCGCGTCGACCAGGTCGGCGTTGCCGAGCCGTCGATCCAGCGCGCGGGCTCGAACCGTATCGTCGTCCAGCTTCCGGGTCTCAAAGACCCGACGCAATTGCGCCAGCTTCTTGGCTCCACCGCCAAGATGACCTTCCACATGGTCGCGGATGCGAACCCGAACGATCCGCCCCCCCCCGGCGTAAGCATCCTGCCGGACGCCAAGGATCCCAATATCAAATACCCGATCGACGACCAGGTGGCGCTCGACGGTTCGCGGCTCACCGACGCGCGCGCCGGTTTCGACCCGAACACCAGCCAGCCCATGGTTTCGTTCCGGTTCGACAGCGTCGGCGCGCGCCAGTTCGCCGACATCACCAGCAAGAATGTAGGCAAGCCCTTCGCCATCGTCCTCGACGGCAAGGTGCTGAGCGCGCCCGTCATCCGCGAGCCGATTACCGGCGGCTCCGGCCAGATCACCGGTAATTTCACGGTCGAGGACACGGTGACGCTCTCGGCGCTCCTGCGCGCAGGTGCCCTGCCCGCCCCGCTGACCGTGGTGGAAGAGCGCACCGTCGGCCCGGACCTCGGCGCAGACTCTATCAAGATGGGCCTTTACACCGGCATCGCGGGCTTCATTCTGGTCGCCCTCTTCATCGTCGCGCTCTATGGCGTCTGGGGCCTCGTCGCCAATCTGGCGCTGCTGCTCCACACCATCTTCACCTTCTCCGCATTGAGCCTTCTCGGGGCGACCCTGACCCTGCCCGGCATCGCCGGTATCATCCTGGGCATAGGCATCGCGGTTGACGCCAACGTGCTTATCAACGAGCGCATCAAGGAGGAGACGCGCAAGGGCCTTTCCGCCATGGCGGCGCTCGACAGGGGCTTCAAGAGCGCCTTCGCCACCATCGTCGACGCCAATGTGACCACGCTGATCGCGACGGGGCTTCTGTTCCTGCTAGGCACGGGACCGGTGCGCGGCTTCGCCATCACCATGATGCTCGGCATCGTCATCTCGATGTTCTCCGACGTCACCCTCGTGCGCCTGATGATGCAGTGGATCGTGCGCCGCTGGAAGCTCAAGACGCTCGACATCAAGCCGCTCATCAATTTCGGCCAGCACGAAACGAACTTCAAGTTCATGCGCGCGCGCTTCATCGGCATCGGCGTTTCGGTGCTGCTGTCGATTGCCTCCATCGTGCTCTTCATCAAGCCGGGCCTTAATTACGGCATCGACTTCGAGGGCGGCATCCAGGTGGAGATCACCACACCGCAGCCCGCCGACCTGCCGCAGCTGCGCTCAACGCTGGGCCAGCTCAATCTCGGCGAAGTGGTGCTGCAAAACATCGGTGGCGACAACAGCGTGCTGATCCGAGTTCAGCGTCAGGATGGTGGTGAGGCGGCGCAGACGGCGGCGGTCGAAAAGGTCCGCGCATCGGTCGAGAAGCTGATTCCCGGCGTCAAGATCGAGCGCACCGAAGTCGTCGGCCCGAAGGTCTCGGGTGAACTCGCCCGCTCAGGCATCATCGCGGTGACGCTGGCCGCCATCGCCATGCTCTTCTACATATGGTGGCGGTTCGAGTGGTTCTTCGCGCTCGGCGCCATCGCCACGCTTATTCTCGACACCACCAAGACCATCGGCTTCTTTGCGCTGACCGGGCTCGACTTCAACCTGACGGCCATCGCCGCGCTGCTGACCATCATCGGCTATTCGGTGAACGACAAGGTGGTGGTCTACGACCGTATGCGCGAGAATCTCAGGCTCTATAAGTCGAAGCCCCTGCGCGAGATCATCGATATGAGCATCAATCAGGTACTCGCGCGGTGTATCTTCACCTCCATGACCACCTTCCTCGCCATGCTGCCCATGGCGATATGGGGCGGCAGTGCGGTGGAGAACTTCGCCATTCCCATGATCTTCGGCATCGTGATCGCGACCTCTTCGTCGATCTACATCGCCGCGCCGATCCTGCTGTTCCTTGGCGACTGGTGGAAACGCCACAAAAAGGACCAGCAGGCTGGCGAGACCGTTGTACAAAGCTAAGCTTGTTCCCATCTCTCCCCGCGCGGGGAGAGATGGCCGTTTTTCGGACGTAACCGCATGATCCTGCCCCGAAAATCTGCTAGATTTAAGGATCGTGCGCCGACCGTCTCACCTGCTGTTTTTCAGCGAACCCGACACCAACCCGAACCATAGGAGGCCTATCCGCATATGCCCCACCAGACACCACTGATTGCAACGATCGTCGTCGGGCTCTGCCTCGCTTTTGTCTTCGGTGCGATCGCCAATCGGCTGCGTGTCCCTCCCTTGGTAGGTTATTTGCTGGCAGGTGTTATTGCGGGTCCCTATACGCCGGGTTTCGTTGCCGATCAGGAGCTGATTCTGGAGCTGGCCGAAATCGGCGTGATCCTCCTCATGTTCGGCGTCGGCCTGCATTTTTCCCTGAAGGATCTTCTGTCGGTCAAGGCCATCGCCATCCCCGGCGCAGTCGCGCAGATCGCCGTCGCCACGCTGCTGGGCGTCGGGCTTGCCCATCTGCTTGGCTGGAATATCGGCGCGGGGCTTGTTTTCGGCCTCGCCCTGTCAGTGGCAAGTACGGTCGTGCTGCTCCGCGCCATGCAGGAGCGACGCCTGATCGACACCGAGCGTGGACGCATCGCCGTCGGCTGGCTGATCGTTGAAGACCTCGCCATGGTACTGGCGCTGGTGCTTCTCCCGGCGCTCGCCAGCGTCATCAATGGCGGAGGAAACCCGACCGCCGGCGACCCGCTCGCCGCCCATTTCGGCCTTGGCGTCTGGGGCGTCATCGGTCTCACCATCGGCAAGGTCGCGCTTTTCGTTGCGATCATGCTCGTCGTCGGCCGTCGCGTCATCCCATGGGTCCTCCACGCCATCGCGCATACCGGCTCCCGCGAGCTCTTCCGTCTCGGCGTTCTCGCCATAGCGCTCGGCGTCGCCTTCGGCGCGGCGAAGCTCTTCGGCGTCTCGTTCGCGCTGGGCGCGTTCTTCGCCGGCATGATTATGAGCGAATCGGAGCTGAGCCATCGCGCCGCGGAGGAATCTCTTCCCCTGCGTGACGCCTTTGCCGTGCTGTTCTTCGTCTCGGTCGGCATGCTGTTCGACCCGGCCAGCCTTATCAATGACCCGCTGCCGCTGCTTGCGGTCCTGTTCATCATCATTGTCGGCAAATCCGCTGCCGCCTTTCTGATCGTCCGCGCCTTCGGCCATCCCACCGGCACGGCGCTGACCATCTCGGCGAGCCTGGCGCAAATTGGCGAGTTTTCCTTCATCCTGGCCGAACTCGGCGTCGGCCTGAAGCTGCTGCCGCAGGAAGGGCGCGATCTCATCCTTGCCGGCGCCATCCTTTCGATCCTGCTCAATCCGCTCATCTTCTTCGCCACCGACCGGCTGCGACCAAAACTGGAAAAGCGCTTTGGCGGCGCGCCAGCGCAGAAACCCGCGGCGGAGCAGCAGCAACCGCAGCCGGAGGAAGAGGAAACCGAAGATTTGCCGGTCACCGCGCTCAAGGATCATACCGTCCTTATCGGCTACGGCCGAGTCGGCTGCCTGGTCGGCAAGGCCCTCAAGGACGCCGAACAGCCCTTCCTCGTCATCGAGGATGGCGACAAGCAGCTCGGCAAGCTGCGCGGTGAAACCGTGGAGTACATTCCCGGCAATGCCGTGCGCGACGAGGTGCTGACTGCCGCCAATCTGGCAGGCGCGCGCAAGCTAATCATCGCCATTCCCAATGCCTTCGAGGCTGGGCAGATCGTCACCAAGGCCCGCGCCGCCAATCCTGACATCGATATCGTCGCCCGCGCCCATTCGGACGCGGAATCTCAGCATCTGACCGATCTCGGCGCGAATGTCGTCATCATGGGAGAAAGGGAAATCGCGCGCGGCATGGTTTCCCATGCCTCGGAAAAAGATACACCGCCCGCGGATGAAACGGTGTCCCCTTCCGATTAAATCCAGGAGCAGGCAGGGGCATGAAGCTCAAGGACTATATCTGGCCGGTCATCGGCATCGGCGCCGTCATCATCTCGGCCTGGCTGCTTTATCGGGAGCTGCGCAGCATATCGCTCGATGACGTGCTGGAAAGCCTCGAGGCGATCAACCTGCACCACTGGCTTCTGGCCGCGGGGTCGGCGGTTGTGTCCTATATCGCGCTGGCCGGCTATGACCGCATCGCGCTCCTGCACCTGCGCAAGCATATCTCCTGGCCGTTCATCACCCTCACCTCCTTCACCACCTACGCGCTGTCGCATAATATCGGCGCGTCCATGCTGTCAGGCGCGGTCGTGCGCTACCGCGCCTATAGCTCGCGCGGCCTCACCGGCAGCGAAGTGGCGGTTCTCATCGCTATCTGCTCCTTTACCTTCATTCTGGGCACGGTCATCCTGAGCGGCATCGTCCTCCTGATCGAGCCGGAAATCCTGCAGCGCTTCAATGACGAGATTTCCGTAAGGCTGGCGGTGGGCCTCGGCCTCATGATGCTGTTGCTGGTGGTCCTTTATATCTTCGGCAGCTGGCTGCAGCTGCGCCCGCTGGAGATCGGCACGTTCCGGCTGGAATATCCGCGCTTGAAGCTCGTCTGGCAGCAATTGCTGATCGCCCCGGTCGAGCTGATCGGCGCGGCGGGCATCATCTATTTCGCCCTCCCCGAAGCGGGCAATCCCGGCTTCCTCATCGTGCTCGGCATCTTCCTCGTTTCCTTCTCTGCAGCTCTGATGTCCCATGCGCCGGGCGGTCTCGGCGTCCTTGAAATCGTGTTTCTGACCGGTTTGCCGGAGATGAACCAGGCCGATGTTTTGGCGGCGCTGATCGTCTTCCGCCTTTTTTACTTGCTTATTCCATTTGCGCTTTCACTTGTTGTGGTGCTTTTCTTCGAGAAGAGTCAGTTTTCCTTGCGCCTGCGTGAGAAAGACAACCTTTCTCAAAAAGAATAACTTGGAATTTCTATTCCGATAATTTTCGTTTGTTCCCGGCATTATTAGGCAAATAGTTTCCAAAGCCTATGAAACCATAGGCCGTCTTTGCTTCATCCTTTCGGCAACCCCGCTTATCCTTGCGCCAGTTTGGAATAGCGAGGATGTGGCATGACGACGACATTGATCATACCCGGCTATCGGGGATCGGAAGCCGGTCACTGGCAGCGCGAATGGCTTCTCGACGACCCCATGGCGAAGGTGGTCGAGCAGGAGGATTGGGAGAATCCTGATCTCACCGACTGGCTGCATGTGCTGGAGGCGCATCTGACCGAACATCCGCGCGCCATTCTGGTAGCGCATAGCCTGGGCTGCATACTGGTCGCCCATCTGGCAAACCGTCCGGCGGCGGCGCATGTGGCGGGCGCGCTGCTCGTCGCACCAGCGGATACGGAAAGAATGACGCGCCAGGATCGCAAATTTGCCAGCTTTGCCCCCATTCCCCGCGAGGCGTTCCCCTTCCCGTCCATCGTCGTCGCCAGCCGCAACGATCATTATATGAGCTATGCGAAGGCAAAGGCGCTGGCGGATGTCTGGGGTTCCGGGCTGGTGGATCTGGGCTATGCCGGCCATATCAACCCGGCCAGCGGCTTCGGCTATTGGCCGGAAGGCGCGATCCTGACCTCCTCCTTTCGCCAGCCTGCGCTGGTGGCGGCGGAGTGATCGTCCCGCAAGGCGCATGGTTTAGCCATGCGCCTTGCGCTCCAACATATATTTGAGAAACAGCGTCACAATCGCAATCACCGCCAGCGTCGAGGCGGCGGCAAAGGCCCCGACCGTATTGTAATCATTGAAGAGCAATTCCACCTGCAGCGGCAATGTGTTTGTCTTGCCGCGGATGGCGCCGGAGACGATCGACGTCGCGCCGAATTCCCCCATCACCCGTGCATTGCACAGCACCGCTCCATAAAGCAGCGCCCATTTGATATTGGGCAGCGTGACATAAAAGAAGGTTTGGAGGCCCGAAGCGCCAAGCGAAATCGCCGCCTCCTCATCGTCATGTCCCTGCACTTCCATCAGCGGAATAAGCTCGCGCGCGACGAACGGGCAGGTCACGAACAGGCTGACGAGGAAGATCGCCGGCACCGTGAACATGATCTTGATATCATGCGCCTCAAGGAACGGCCCGAGCAGCCCCTGCGAACCATAGAGGAAGAGATAGATCACCCCCGCCACGATAGGCGACACGGAAAACGGGATCTCCACGAAGGTGATGAGCAATCGCCGCCCCGGAAAGCGGAAGCGCGTCACCGCCCACGCCACGCAGATGCCAAACACCATGTTGATGGGCACCACGACAAGCGCGGTCAGCACCGTCAGCCAGATGGCGTGGAGCGTCGATGGCTCGGTTATCTCGCGCCAGAACACCTCGACGCCGCTGCCGAAGGCATAGGTGAAGATCACCGCCAGCGGCACGCCGAGGAACAGCACGGAAAGCCCGACCGCAAGCAGGATGAGGACGACCTGCCAGACGCCGCGTTTCTTCTGCGGACGGGTGGGCGTGGATGGACGGCGGGCGGCGAGACTAGCTACGCTCTGCATATCTGAGCTGCCATGCCTGAATGAGATTGGTGGTGAGAAGCATGAGGAAGGCGACGATCAGCATGACCATCGCCAGCGCCGCCGCGGAGGGATAATCGAACTCGTCGAGCCGGATGAAGACCAGCAGCGACGTCACCTCCGTCTTGAACGGCAGATTACCGGAGATGAAGACGATGGCCCCGAATTCGCCGAGGCTGCGCGCGAAGGACAACGCCGCCCCCGCCAGAAAGGCCGGGAAGATCATCGGCCAGATGACATGGGCAAACACCTGCCATGGTCGCGCGCCCAGCGTCTGCGCCGCCTGCTCCACATCGTCGGACAAATCCTCCAGCACCGGCTGCACCGTGCGGATGACGAAGGGCGCGCTGGTAAAGGCCATGGCGATGGCAATGCCGAGCGGCGCATAGGCAATCTTGATATCCATCGGCTCCAGATACTGGCCGAACCAGCCATTGCGCGAGAACACCGTCACCAGCGCCAGCCCGGCAATCGCCGTCGGCAAAGCAAACGGCAGATCCACGATCGCATCGATCAGCCGCTTACCGGGAAAGTCGTAGCGTACGAGCACCCAGGCCAGCAGCAGCCCGAACCCGGCATTGATCAGCGTCGCAATCGCCGCCGTCGTCAGCGTGACGCGATAAGTGGCAAGCGCGCGGTCGGAGGTGACGATAGACCAGAACTCACCAAAGCCAAGGCTCGCCGTCTTCAGCACCATCGCAAGCAGCGGAAGCGCCACAATGATGACAAGATAAAGCAGCGCCACGCCCATGGTGAGGCCAAAGCCGGGAAGGACGGATTTTTGGCGGGAGGTGTTTAATTTCATACGCATCACTTTACGAGTTCACCCCGGCGAAAGGCTCGCACCCTCCTTCCCCTTGCGGGGGTTGAGGAGCGTTCGGCCGAAGGCCGAGGAAAAGCCAACGATTTGGCTTTTCCAGCGACGAACGTCTGCGGAGCAGACGGATGGGGGTGGCTACGCTTGCACCACGATTTTCAAAGCAAGCGCAAACGTCACCACCCCCATCCGCCCGCTGACGCGGGCACCTTCCCCGCAAGGGGGAAGGAGGGCGCGAGCCTTTCAACGGCAAGACAGAGGGGGTTTCAACGACGTTGCTGCCCCTCACCGCGCCGTAAACAGCTGATCCAGAATCCCACCCTCGGCGAAATGCTCCTCGGTGACCTTCTTCCACCCGCCGAACGCATCTTCCACCCGCACCAGCCGCACATCCGGGAACTGGTCCTTGTACTTGGCCTTGACCGTCTCATCCTGCACGCGGTTGAAATTGCGGGCGATGATGTCCTGTCCCTCCGGCGAATAGAGGAAGTCGAGATAGGCTTCCGATATAGCGCGCGAGCCGCGCTTATCGGCAACCTTGTCCACCACCGTCACCGGGAACTCCGAAAGCAGGCTGATCGGCGGCACGACCACATCATATTTGTCCTTGCCAAGCTGCTTCTGCGTTCCCAGCACCTCCGCCTCGAAAGTGATCAGCACATCGCCGATACCGCGCTCGGTGAAGGTTGTCGTCGCCCCGCGCCCGCCGGTGTCGAAGACGGGCACATGCTTGAACAGCTTGGTGATGAACTCCCGCACCTTGGCGTCATCATTATTGAAGGCTTCCTTGGCGTAAGCCGTCGCCGCCAGATAGGTATAGCGCCCATTGCCTGATGTCTTGGGATTTGGGAAGATCACCTGCACATCGTCGCGCACCAGATCGTCCCAGTTGCGGATGTTCTTCGGATTGCCCGCACGCACCAGGAAGGCCGGCAGCGAATAATAGGGCGAGGAATTGTTGGGCAGGCGCGACTGCCAATCGGCGGGAATAAGCTTGCCCTTGTCGTGCAGCACCTGGACGTCAGTCACCTGATTGAAGGTGACGACATCCGCCTCCAGCCCCTCCAGGATCGAGCGGGCCTGCTTGGACGAACCGGCATGGGACTGGTTGACGGTAATGTCCTTGCCGGTATCCGCCTTCCACTTGGCCTCAAACGCCTTGTCGATCTGCTCATAGAGCTCGCGGCCGATATCATAGGAGACGTTGAGTATCTCCTTCGGCTCCTCGGCACGGGCCTGCCCCGCCCCCAGCGCCAAAGCTACCGCAGCATAGAGAATAATTTTCTTCATGGATCACATCCCACCCTTGGAAATCTTGGGTAGGAAATTTAACCCCGTGAAGAGTGAAATCAATCTAAATCATTGATTTGAATAGATAAACTACGATTCATAGGAGCAGCAGAACACCCATTGCGGGTCATCACCGAAAGGAGGTAAATTTTTCTAGGAAGCCGAGGCAAAAAGAAAGGCTGAACGGAGCGGCCCTCCATCCAGCCTGTTGTTCAGCGGCAATCGCCGATAGCGCTTACCAGAAACCGCGCTGCTTCCAGCACCACAGCACGTCATCCTCAGCCCGTTCGGTCCGCCGTTTGCGCCGCGCGGCGACTTCGTCCGTCGTATGCGCCATGGCGAAGAGCGGACGTTCCAGACACGCAAGGATCCTCCCTACCAGCGCGACGACGGGACGAACACCAAGCTCGTAGATACGCGTCATGCCAACCTCCAAACCTTGATTTAGCCTCACAGGTTAATCGTATTTAACGATGGGATCATTGAGCCCATGCGTCAATAAGCAGATATGGCTCATGGTTTATGAAAATGGTATATATTCCGTGATTGCGGCAAAAATGCCACAGTCGGCCATGCAAAAAGCCGCCCGGCATGACCAGGGCGGCTTTCGTAATGCTAGCGTAATGGAAATCAGCCGCGGATGACCTTGAGACCGGTATTCCAGCGGTCAAGTTCGTCGAGCACCGTCTTGGCGCTTGTCTCGATCAGTTCGTTGGGCTGGAACACCCCATCCTCATTGATGAACTGCGGAAAACCGGGCACGGCGATGCCCTCGGCAATCGGCACCATCTTCATGTTTGCCAGTTGCAGCCGGGCGATCTGCGCCGCGCGCGTGCCGCCGGAGACCCCAGCATAGCTGAGAATGGCAGCGGCCTTGTAGTTCCACTCCGCCGAAAGATAGGTGACCGCGTTGAAGAAGGAGGGCGGCGGCGAATAATTATATTCCGGCGTCACGAAGACGAAAGCATCCGCCGCCTCGACACTGGCGCTCCAGGTCTTGGTATGCGGATTTTCATATTGCTTCATGCGCGGGTGGTTCGGCTCGTCGAACACCGGCAGCGCAAAATCCGCGAGATCCACGAGCTCGGCATCGAACTTGCCATGCGCCTGAGCGAAGCCATAGAACCACTTGGCGATCTTCGGCCCCATACGGCCCGGGCGTGTAGAGCAAATAATAATGTGAAGCTTGGGTTTCATCCGGCAATCCTTGTCCGTTTGTAGGGATTTCGCGAGCGACATAGCGACGCGCAAAAAAGTGGACAAGAAGGCACTAAAAGGTAACCGGGACGGAAAAGAGCGAGTTCATGGGAATGTGAAGGGTGTAAGGCTTGATTCCTCCGGGGAGGTCCACCCCTATTCCCTTCACTCCGCCGGCGAAATCTGCGTCCGGCGCCGCCGCTCACGCCGGGGGCGCGATTTGAAGAAGCGCACGCCGATGACCGTGGCAACAGTGGCGACAACCGTGGCGGCGATCGTCAGCCACATGAAATGGGTGCCGTCCATATTGGCGAAGACGCCGGCGCCCTTCCCCGCGAGCCAGCCCGGCGCGAACATCACGGGCGCCCAGACGGCGGCGGAGAGCACATTGGCGGTCTGGAAGCGTTTCTGGTCCATGGACATCATGCCCGCCACCAGCGGCACCGTACAGCGTATGGGGCCGAAGAAACGCCCGAAGAACACAGCAGCAAAACCATAGCGGCGGAAATAAAGCCGCGCGCGCGCCACGCCCTGGCGGTGCTTGTTGAGCGGCCATTTATGGATAATGCTGCGCCCGACCCACCAGCCGAGCAGATAGGAGATGATGTCGCCGATGACAGCGCCGATAATGGCGCCGAGGATGACGGAAAAGGGCTCGATAATGCCCGCCCCGATAAGCCCGCCGATCAGGAGCATGATCGGCGTCGCCGGCACGAACATGCCGATAATCGCAAGCGACTCGCCAAACGCGATCAGCCCGACAATCGGCCCCGCCCATGCGCCATGCGCCGAGATGAAGTGCCCCAGATCGCCCAGAAAACTTTCCATGCAGTTCCCAATCTACCCCAATAAAGCCATAGCTGACAGAGTTTAAGGAACTGTTCAGCACGCATCTTCCACGGCGTTATCCCAAACACCGCCGCTCTCTGGGATAACATCATGCGCCGTAATTGTGGCAGGCAAGGATCAAATATTGATGACAGACTGCCGCCCTCCGACATATGGCAAGGGATTGCGGCGGCGGCAAGGAGGAAACGTAAAAGTGCGTTCGCTTCCAAGCTATTGGAAGCGCTACACATATAAATTCCAAGGAAAAATGGTGGGTGATGTAGGGATCGAACCTACGACCCGCTGATTAAGAGTCAGCTGCTCTACCAACTGAGCTAATCACCCGCCGTATTCGGCTGGCAGCAGCGCCGCCGAAGTGAGCGGTTCTATAGCGGCACTCCCCGCACCTGTCCAGCCTTCAAATGCGGATTCTTGAAAGAAAATTCGAAAGCCAGCAAAAGTTCCACCGATGCGGGCAACGCTTCACCGCATTCAAACAAAAAGCGTTCCCTCCGCCACCTTCACCGCCGCCCCGCCAATGCGCGCGCCGGCAAGGCGCTGATTCTCCACATCGATTTCCAGCCGGATGCGCGAGGGACGGCCCATCTCCATCCCCTGCTCGATCCAAAGCCTGACGACGCCGTCGAGCGGCTTGTCGAAATGATGCACCGCTCCACAGAAAGCCGCCACGGCCGATCCCGTCGCCGGGTCCTCGAAAATATTGCCCGCGATGTCGAACATGCGCGCATGAAACGCGCTGTCGAAAAGCCGGGTCTCCCGGCAATAAGCGTAGATCGACAGGGGACGTCCGTTGACGGTCGGCAGGTTTTCCTGCGCAAAGGCCCGGTCCAGTGAGATTTTGGCCGCAGCGATCAGATTATGCACCGGCGCGAGCAGAAAGGGCACGCCGCCGCTCCACACGCTCACCGCATGATTTTCAAAGCCGATCTCATGCATGCCGAGACCCAGTGCCGCCGCGACCGTCTCCTTTTCCACCGTGATATCCAGCCGCTCGGGCAGGCGCGGCAGGTCGAATTCGGCGAAAGCACCGTCTTTCGTAAGCCGCACCCCGCAGCGCACCACACCGATGATCTCTTCGAGCGCGATCAGGAGGTCCGTTTCTCCCTCTCCACGCCGCCGCATGGCGAGCGCGACGGCGGTTCCAACCGTCGGATGCCCGGCGAAAGGCAGCTCGTGGTCCGGTGTAAAAATGCGGATGGCCGCCGTATGGACCGGATTCTCCGCGGGCAGGACAAAGACCGTCTCGGAGAGGTTGAACTCGCGCGCGATGGCCTGCATCCGCCTCTCGTCGAGGCCCTCCGCATCATGCACGATTGCCAGCGGATTGCCGCTCAGCGCCTCGCCAGTGAATACGTCGAAGATTTCATAGAACCGTGCCATTGCCGGTCTCCTCCCGCTCCATTGAAATGCCAATCCGCGAAAGCGCGCACATAGCTCGGCGTCGCCTCGCCCATCTGTCCAGGCTCGCTTATTTCGATAACTGCATCCAGTTCCGGATCGCTCTCGGCCCTAAGATATTGCCCGATCCGCTCCACCAGCACCGCCGCTTTCTCGGAAAAATAATACCGGCGAAAAAGCGCGATGCTTCTGTTCGCCGTGACCAGATGGATTTTCTCCTCCGGCTCAGCCCGGGATAGATCGAGGCCCGTTTCTTCCATCACCTCGCGCCATGCATTGCGCGCATAGTTCGCCCTGCCCCCGGCAATATCGTCGTCGTCTATGGACCCGGCGGGAAAATAGATGCGCCCTCCCCCAGCGGTCCGCGCGGCCATGCGTCCGGCAATCAGGCGATTATCGGCGGACACCACCACGCCGATGCCGAAAATATGCCAGGGACGGGTTTTGCTGGGATCCCGGGTCCAATAAAGGAGCGTTTCGTAATGGGTGCGGATGAACTCAGCGCGAAGAACACCATCATCGAGGCGTGCCTGCGGCGCCAGATAGACCCCTCCATTGAAAAGACTCGGCTTGTCGGCAAGCTGGCGCTGCCAGTTTTCCGCAATCGCTGCTCCGTTGGCAACGGCATAGTCGAGCTCACCGGGGACAACGCGCACATCCACGCCATCAATGGTGATAACAATATTCTCGGGGATGTCGTTCATCATCATCCTTGAAAGCGTGATCTCCGGAGATCAGGCACCTCTACAAATTGCACGAGCGAACTCGATCCCTATATATGAACAAAAAGGACAGAAAAAATGACTTTGCCTGAGACATTGCGGACGGTGCTTCTGGCCGCGGCCTGTTTGACGCTCGCGCTATCAGCCGCATCGGCTATCGAGATTCGCCAGGAGTCTGGTCTGCGCCCCTTGCGCCCCGTCACGCCGCAGGTGATGAACGGCATGTCCGGGAATCCCGGTGCGCCGCGCGATAAGCGGATCATTGTTCCGAATATCCGCTCCGGCAGCAATTCGCCGAGCGTCAATCACATCCAATGGTGTCAGAACCGCTACAATTCCTACAGGTCGAGCGACAACAGCTACCAGCCCTTCGCCGGCACGAGGCGTGAGTGTTCGTCGCCTTTTGGGGGGGAGTAAGGGAAACAGGAGGCTCCCTATTCCCCTACCCCCTTAACAAACTTAGTTCTTCGCCTTGTCCACCAGCGCGTTCGACTTGATCCAAGGCATCATTGCGCGGAGCTTTTCGCCGACCTCTTCGATCTGGTGCGAATCGTTCATGCGGCGAATGCCCTTGAAGCGCGCGGCGCCGGCGCGGTATTCCTGCATCCACTCGGAGGTGAACTTGCCGGTCTGGATGTCGTTGAGGACGCGCTTCATCTCGGCTTTGGTTTCCGCGGTGATGATGCGCGGGCCGGTAACATATTCGCCCCACTCGGCGGTGTTGGAGATCGAGTAGTTCATGTTGGCGATGCCGCCCTCATAGATCAGGTCGACGATCAGTTTCACCTCGTGCAAGCACTCGAAATAGGCCATTTCGGGCGCATAACCCGCCTCGACCAGCGTCTCGAAGCCGGCGCGGATGAGTTCGACCAGGCCGCCGCACAGCACCACCTGCTCGCCGAAAAGGTCGGTCTCGCACTCTTCCTTGAAGGTCGTCTCGATGATGCCCGAGCGCCCGCCGCCGACGCCGCAGGCATAGGAAAGCGCCAGATCATGCGCATTGCCCGAGGCATCTTGATGGACCGCGATCAGGCACGGCACGCCGCCGCCCTTCTGATATTCGCCGCGCACCGTATGCCCGGGGCCCTTCGGCGCGATCATAACCACATCCACAGTCTTCTTCGGCTCGATCAGGCCGAAATGCACGTTGAGGCCATGGGCGAAGGCAATCGCCGCGCCATCGCGGATGTTCGGGGCGATGTGGTCCTTGTAGATGTCGGCCTGCAGCTCGTCCGGCGTCGCCATCATCATCAGGTCCGCCCATTTGGCCGCATCTGCGACGCTCACCACTTCGAACCCATCCGCTTCAGCCTTCTTCGCGGTGGCCGAGCCCGGACGCAGCGCGATGCGGATTTCCTTGGCGCCGGAATCCTTGAGGTTCAGCGCATGGGCGCGGCCCTGGCTGCCATAGCCGATGATGGCGACCTTCTTCGCCTTGATCAGGTTCAGGTCTGCGTCGCGGTCATAATAAACGCGCATGGGGTATTGCCTTTCTTGGGGTTTCAGCGGCTTTCTTTTGGTCTGCCGTCTCTGCGTTTGCTCCATAGAGAGCGAAAAACTGCCGCGTGGCGCGGCTGGCGTCCTCTGCAATGGCCGCCTCGGTCAATTCCAGCCGCTCGCCGAGCAGCAGCCGAATCTGCATGTCACGCACCACCAGCCCGAAGAAGCTGCGGAACGCCTCATCCACATCGTCAAACGCCAGCAGCCCTGCCTCTCGCCCGGTTTCGAGCACCGGCTTCAGCCGCCGCGCCATGGCAAAGGGACCGTTGGCAAGCACGATCTGGCCAAGGTCGGATTTGCCCGTCGCCGCATGGGTCACCGCGAGCCGGTTGAGCGCCACGGAAATCTCGCCGGAAAGCACGGTGAGCCAATCACGCGCAAAGCCTTCGAGGCTGGCGAAGAGCGATCTCGCATCCAGCCCCTCGCGCGCCACCGGCACGACCCGCACCTTGGACGCCTGCCACTGCACCGTGGCGGTCAGAAGGCCGTCCCGGTCGCCGAACCATTTGTAGAGCGTTTCCTTGGAGCAGCTGGCGCGCCGCGCGACGCCCGTCATGGTCAGCGTATCGCCGCCCTCGACGAGCAGGCCGAGTGCGGCATCCAGCACAGCCTTCTGCCGCGCCGTCAGATCGCCGCTATTCACATCCACCCTGCCCTGCACGCTTGCTCTCTCCCGCGGCTCGCTAGCCGTACCGTACGTTACGGTTCGGCACTATGTCGAAAGGAAACGGCGGATGCAAGGGGATTTGTTTGACCGGTGAAAGAGATTGTAATACCCTGTATTACAAATGGAGAATGGCGATGCCGAAAAATCTTTCCGATCCCATCACCCTTCGCTTGCCGCAGGACATTCTAGCCGCGGTCGAGCAGATCGCGGAAACCTGTGACAGGCCACGCAGCTGGGTCATGGTCAGGGCATTGAAAATATACCTGACAGGCGAAGGAGCCGATATCCTTGCTGTCCGAAAAGGCAGGGAACAGATCGCAAGCGGGGATGTCCACGATTTGGATGATGTGCTTCAGGAAATTCAGGAAATCGTCAATCGTAAGGTTGCCTGATGAAGGTGCGCTTGTCGGGAGACGCCCGCGCCTATTTACGGCGGGAAGCATCATATCTCAGGCAACATAGCCTCAAAGCGGCAAAAGCCTTTTTGGATAGAATGGCTGAAGCGCGGAAGAATTTGGCACAATTCCCCGAGATGGGCAAAGGTATCGAACGACTGCCAGTCCCAGGTTCTAACCGATTGATCGTGGGAGATTACCTTCTGGACTATGATCTTACGGATGGGGAAGTGACTGTTCTTTCCATAAGACATGGCCAGCAACAGCCATTGGCTCCAGATGCTGCTGATGATGATTTCGATTACGAGGCGTAGCCGCCGCCCCACATCTCATCATAGGCCTGACGAGAAAGCGGCTCTCTTGCCGTGGATGGAAGCGTGACACCGTATTTCGCGCGGAGTCTGGCAGCGGTTTGAAGCGGCGTTTCTGCACGGCGGTGACGTTCGATCGCTTCCTTCATGGCGATTGTGATTGCATCGGTAATGCTGACACCCACCAACTGGGCAAACTCCCGAGTCAGCGCATCTGCTTCAGCATTGTTGACATTGATTGCCATGAAGGGACGCTCCCATGTAGACGCTCACCTCTGAGAATGTAGATCAATCGGTATACATCTTCAGGGCGAGCTATGCGGAAGCCTTCATACAGAGCAGGAATCCGTCCTCACACATTCACCTGCGTACCCACTTCGACCACGCGCCCGGTGGGTATCTGGAAATACTCCGTCGCATCGGCGGCGGTGCGCGCCAGCAGGATAAAAAGCTTGTCCTGCCACAGCGGCATGCCTGAATGGGGCGAGGCTTTCAGCGAGCGCCGCGACAGGAAGAAGGATGTCTTCATGATATCGAACTTCCAGCCGAGCTTGCGGCAAATGGCGAGCGCGCGGGGGATGTTGGGCTGCTCCATATAGCCGAAGGTCAGCGTCACCTGCATGAAGCGCTCGTTATATTGCGAGACGCGGGCGCGGTCCGCCGCCGAGACGCGCGGCGTAGGCGCGGTCACTACAGTGAGGATGACGTTGTTCTCGTGCAGCACCTTGTAGTGCTTGAGGCTGTGCATCAGCGCCGTCGGGGCGCTCTTGGGATCGCCGGTCAGGAACACGGCGGTGCCCGGCACGATAACCGGCGGCTTCTTCGCCAGCTGCTCCAGAACCAGGTCGAGTTCCACCTCGCTCTTGCGGGTTTTGTGGAAAAGCTGCCGGCTGCCCCGCACCCAGGTCATCATGATCACCATGATGACGGCCGCCATCAGGATGGAGACCCAGCCGCCTTCATGCAGCTTGACGATATTGGCGCCGAAGAACACCAGATCGATGATGAGGAAACCGGCCGTCAGCAGCGCCGCCCATGGCATGCGCCACTTCCAGATGCGCACCATGACGATAAACAGCAGCGAGCTCGTCACGATCATATTGCCGGTGACGGCGATGCCGTAGGCCGCGGCCAGCCGCGACGAGCTCTCGAAGCCGAGCACCAGCATGATAACGGTGATGCCGAGCACGAGGTTGACGCGCGGAATATAGATCTGGCCGAGCAGTTTTTCCGATGTGTGCTGGATTTCGAGGCGCGGCAGCAGATTGAGCTGCACCGCCTGCCGCGCCAGCGAATAAGCCCCCGTGATCACCGCCTGGCTGGCGATGACCGTCGCCATCGTGGCGAGGATGACCATCGGCAGCAGGCCCCAGCTCGGTATCATCTGGAAGAAGGGATTCGACGCCGCCTGTCCATGCGCCAATATGAAAGCGCCCTGCCCGAAATAATTGAGAAGCAGGGCGGGAAACACGATCCAGAGCCAGGCCGTTACAATCGGCTTGCGCCCGAAATGGCCGAGATCGGCATAAAGCGCCTCGGCCCCGGTGACCGCCAGAAAGATCGTGCCTATCGTCACGAAGGACGTGGCCGGGTTCTCGGCCAGAAAGGCAATTGCGTAATAGGGATTGATGGCAAGGAGGATCGAAGGCGAGTCGAAAATATGCCAGAGGCCGATAAGACCGATCGCAAGAAACCAGATTGCTGTAATCGGTCCGAAGACAGCGGAAACCCTCGCCGTCCCGAAACGCTGCACGGAAAAGAGCGTCACCAGAATGACGACGGTGATAGGCACGACGAAGGGTGTGAGTTCCGGCGTGACGATCTCGAGACCTTCTACCGCTGATAGCACTGAGATCGCCGGCGTGATGACCGCGTCGCCGAAGAACAGAGACGCGCCGCAAATGCCGATGCCGAGCACGAAGCTGGGCCGCTTGCGAAAGCTCGACCGGACGAGCGCCATCAGCGAAAGAATGCCGCCTTCACCGTTATTATCGGCGCGCAGCACGAAAAGGACATATTTGATGGTGACGATGAGAGTCAGCGCCCAGAAAATTAGCGAAATAACGCCGAGGATTTCCAGCCGCATAAGCGAGCCGTCGCCCGACGCCGCATGGAGCCCCTCGCGAAAAGCATAGATCGGGCTGGTGCCGATATCCCCATAAACGACACCCAGTGCGCCTAGAAGCAGAACGCGGAAACTGTCGTTTTCGTGCCCGGTGAGCTCGACCCCGCTGTCGGGACCGGCAAGACCAGATTCAGGCAGATCACCGTTCTGCGCGCTATTCATAAATGCTACCTCACTGCCTCAGGTCTTCGGTTGCGTCCCCGTATTCCCCGGATATCGTTTCTGAAGGCACGTGGGCGGACGGGATATCCATATCGTGCCGTAAAAACAAATGCGGATAATGCAAGGCTTGCAATGCAGTTATGCGTAGGGCGAATGTCTGAGAACGTCAGCAACGATCAAACCCGAGATTACCATTCGCTCGCATGATTTCACGCAATCTCCTAAGATTTTGAAATTCTTCATGGTTTCCGGACGCTTAGGGAATTGGCTCCAATGCCTTCAAAAAGCGCCGCACCGCGCCTGCCATTCCATGTTCCAGCGCATCGGCGGTGAGGCCATGGCCGATAGAGACTTCGGAAAGTCCCGGAATGCGCCGGACCAGCGACGGAATGTTGGCGACAGTCAAATCATGTCCCGCATTGATTTCGAATCCCAGCGCCAGCGCAGCGTCGGCGGTCTTTGCCAGTTTGCGCAACTCCTCTTCCGCCGCCTTGGGTGAGGAATGGGTTCCGCCATAGGGACCGGTATAAAGCTCGATCCGGTCGGCCCCCGTGGCTTTCGCCGCCTTCAACCCCTTCGGATCGGGATCGGCGAAAAGCGAAACGCGCATCGCCCGCGCCTTCAGCCTCGCCACGATTGGCGTGAGGAAATCCACCTTGGTCTCGAAGTCCCAGCCATGGTCGGAGGTCGCCTGTGTCGGGTCATCAGGCACCAGCGTCACCTGCTCCGGCTCGTATTTCTCCACGAGTTCGAGGAAATGCTCCGTCGGGAAGCCTTCGATATTGAATTCCGCGCCCGGAAATTCATCGTCGATCAGCGCCCTGATATCGCCGAGGTCGGAGAAGCGGATATGCCGCTGGTCGGGACGCGGATGCACAGTCAGGCCGCTTGCGCCCGCACCCAGCGCGATCCGTCCGAGGCCCGTGACGCTGGGCCAGGGCAAATCGCGCCGGTTGCGCAGCATGGCCACGGCGTTAAGATTGACGGAAAGCTTCGCGGTCATACTTCTCCCTCAACGAAGGTGGTGTTGTAGCGTTATAGGAAGTGCTGTTGTAGGGTTAGCATGGAAAAGTTCCTGAGGTTAAGGAAAAGATGATGAGGCCAGAGACCACCATCCCCGTCGTCCGCCGCATTCCGACCAACCGGGAGGACGCCTTCGCCTTTGCCGTGGAGGGTCATCTTACTAGCGCGGACATCGAGAACCTCTATGGGCTTCTCGAAGCCGCCTATGAACAGCATGAAAAGATCGATCTTCTGGTGCGGCTCGATGGATTCGAAGGAATCGACTGGAGCGCGACATTCAAGGATTCGACCTTTGCCATGCAGTCGCGCTCGCTGAAACATATCCGCCGCTACGCCATCGTCGGCGCACCCGCCTGGATCACCCTAAGCGCCAGCCTGGTGAAGCCATTTCTGTCAATCGAAATGAAGACCTTCACCGCCGAGGAAGAGGCGGACGCATGGAAATGGATCGAGGCGGAAGAAGTTAGTGAGTAGGGATTTACTATTCCCTATCTCACAATCGTCAACCGCTCCGCCGCCCTTGTGATCGCCGTATAAAGCCACCGCTCCCGCGTATCCCGGAAAGCAAAGCTCTCATCGAACAGCACGATGTCGTTCCATTGCGAGCCCTGCGCCTTGTGGACGGTGAGCGCATAGCCATAATCGAAGTCGTCGAAGCGCTTTTTCGTCTGCCAAGGGATTTCCGTGTCCGGGTCCTCGAACTGCGCCTTCAGAAGCTTGATCTTGGCAACGCCCCTGCCCGGCTCCTCATCTTCAGGCGAGACAAGCAGGTTGATCCCCGGCTTCACCGTTTCGCGCGAGGCGGTCATGACCTTCCAGAGCGAGCCATTGAGCAGACCCTTTGCCGGATCATTTCGCAGGCAGACGAGCTTGTCGCCCGCTTGCGGATAATCGGCAGTGAAGCCTTTCAACTCCCGCAGCCGCTGGTTATAGCGCCGCCGCGTCCGGTTGGTACCGACGAGCACCTGATCGGCGTCGAGCACCAGTTGCTGCGTCACATCGCCCTTGCCGATGACCTTGGCCGTCCCGTAATCGCCATGATCGAACTCCCGGCCCTCGCGCACATCGAGCGCCAGCCGGATGATCGGATTGTCCCGTGCCTGCCGGTGGATTTCGGTGAGAAGAAAGTCCGGCTCTTGCTCGGTGAAAAACCCGCCGCCCGAGATCGGCGGCAACTGGCCGGGGTCGCCGAGAACCAGAATCGGCGTGCCGAAGGTCATCAGATCGCGGCCGAGTTGCTCGTCCACCATTGAACATTCGTCAACGATGATGAGCTTCGCCTTGGCGACAGGACTCTGTCGGTTGAGAGAGAAGGTGGGTGAGATGCTGGTCTTGCCGGTGGTCTCATCCTCCACCGCCTCCTCGCCCTTCGGCCGATAGATGAGCGAATGCAAGGTGCGCGCATTGCTCGCCCCCTTCGAGCGCAGCACCTGCGCCGCCTTGCCGGTAAAGGCAGCGAATTGCACGTCGCCATCGACATGCTCGGCGAAATAGCGCGCAAGCGTGGTCTTGCCCGTCCCGGCATAGCCGAACAGCCGGAAGATCGGCTTACGCCCTTCCTTCAGCCATTGCGCCGCGGCCTTCAGCGCCGCATCCTGTTGGGGTGAGAATTGCATGGATGGTCAATGGCAGGACTAGGGGAATAAGGCAATAGGATGTGCAATCCCTACTGCCTTACTTCCCTACCAATGCACAAAACCGCTCCAAATCGACATTTCCCCCGCTTAAGATGACACCGATCCGCCCGCCCTTGAACTGGGCTGCCAATTGGCGCGCCCCGGCAAAGCCGAGACAGCCAGTGGGCTCCACCACCATCTTCATGCGCGAGGCGAAGAAGCGCATGGCGTCGATGAGCTCATCATCGCTTGCGGTCAGCATGTCTTCCACCTCACGCTGGATGATGGGAAACGTCAGTTGTCCGAGCGACGGCGTCTGCGCGCCATCGGCAATGGTCTTAGGCGTCGCAATGCGCACGATCTCACCGGAGCGGAAGGATTGCTGTCCGTCATTGCCCGCCTCCGGCTCGACGCCATAGATATTGCAGCCGGGCGAAAGCGCCTTTGCCGCAAGCGCACTGCCCGCAATCAACCCGCCCCCGCCAACGCAGACGAACAGCGCATCGAGTTCGCCAGCCTCTTCGAGAAGCTCTTTCGCCGCCGTGCCCTGCCCCGCGATGATATCAGGATGGTCATAGGGCGGGATCACCGTGAACCCCTGCTCCTCCGCCAACCGCCTGGCGATCTCGTCGCGATCCTCCGTATAACGGTCATAAGTAATGACTGTAGCGCCATAACCCCGCGTCGCCGCCATCTTCGCCGCCGGCGCATCCTGCGGCATGACGATGGTCGCGGCAATACCAAGCTCCCGCCCGGCCAGCGCAATCGCCTGCGCATGATTGCCTGACGAGAACGCCAGCACACCGGCCTTCCGCTGCTTTTCATCGAAACGCGACAGCGCATTATAAGCGCCCCGGAACTTGAACGCCCCGATCCGCTGGAAATTCTCCGCCTTGAAAAAGACCTCCGCCCCAAGCTGCCCGTCAATGGTGCGGGACCGCATGACGGGCGTGCGATGCGCATGGCCCTCGATGCGGCGCGCGGCTGCGGCTACGTCTTCGTAGGTCGGGAGGTTCGGCATGGAGTATCCCCTTTGATGTGTCCGGTTACGGGAATACCCCATTGCCGATGTTTTTACATCCCCTCCGGGCCACGGTTCATCGCGGCAATACCCGTACGGCAGATTTCGATGAGCCCGAGCGGCTTTAGGATCGAGATGAACTGGTCGATCTTCGCGCTCTTGCCCGTGATTTCGAAAATAAAGTGGGAGGTTGTGGCGTCATCGACCTTGGCTCCGAAGGCTTCAGCAAGCCGCAGCGCCTCGTTCCGCTGCTCGCCGGTGCCCACCACTTTGATCAGCGCCAGCTCACGCTCGATGGGCCGCTCATGGCCCAGTTCCGCCGCACGCAGAGAAAGATCGATCACCCGATGCACCGGAACGATGCGCTCCAGCTGATGGCGGATCTGGTCGAGCACATGCGGCGTCCCGCGCGTTACGATGGTGATGCGCGACAGGTGCTTCTCATGCTCCGTCTCCGAGACGGTAAGGCTCTCGATATTATAGCCCCGCCCCGAGAAAAGCCCGATGACCCGGGCAAGAACACCCGGCTCATTGTCGACAAGCACCGCCAGCGTGTGTGTCTCCGGTTTCTCCGTCTCGCTGGCGATGAAATAGGCCGATCCGGATGCTAGATTCTGTGCGTTCATGGTTTTGGTTCTTTCAAACAGTTAAACTAGCTCACGGCCCCTGGCGTCGATTGCATTCGCCACCACGTCGTCCGTTGCCTCATCCGGCAAAAGCATTTCGTTATGCGCCTTGCCCGAGGGGATCATCGGGAAGCAATTGGCGAGATTGGCGACGCGGCAATCGAAGACGACTGGCTTCTTCACCTCGATCATCTCCTTGATGGCATCGTCCAGATCGCCCGGCTTCTCACAGCGTATGCCATGCGCGCCATAGGCTTGCGCCAGAAGCACGAAATCCGGCATTGCCTCTGTGTAGGAATGCGACAGGCGATTGCCGTGCAGCAATTGCTGCCACTGGCGCACCATGCCCATATATTGGTTGTTGAGGATGAAGACCTTGATCGGCGCCTCGTGCTGGATCGCGGTGCTCAGTTCCTGAATGTTCATCTGCACCGAGGCGTCGCCCGCGATGTCGATGACCAGCGCATCCGGGTGCGCGATCTGCGCGCCGATGGCCGCCGGCAGGCCGTAGCCCATCGTGCCGAGCCCGCCCGAGGTCATCCACCGATTAGGCGCTTCGAACCCGAAGAACTGCGCCGCCCACATCTGGTGCTGGCCGACTTCCGTGGTGATGTAGGTCTCGCGCCCCTTCGTCAGCTCATAGAGCCGCTGGATCGCATATTGCGGCATGATGATATCGCGGTTGTGCGTATAGGACAGCGACTTGCGTGCCCGCCATTTGTCGATCTGCCCCCACCAGAGGTCGATGGCGTGGCGATTAGGACGCTTGTCCGAGGCACGCCACAGCTGCACCATCTCCGCCAGCACATGGCCGACATCGCCGATGACGGGCACATCGACGCGGACGGTCTTGTTGATCGAGGACGGGTCGATATCGATATGGATCTTCTTGGAATTCGGCGAAAAACCGTCGAGCCGCCCGGTGATACGGTCGTCGAAGCGCGCGCCGATGCACAGCATGACATCGCAATCATGCATAGACATATTGGCTTCATAGGTGCCGTGCATGCCCAGCATTCCCAGCCAGTTCTTGCCCGAGGCGGGATAAGCGCCAAGGCCCATCAGCGTCGACGTGATCGGAAAATCGGTCAATTCCACCAGTTCGCGCAACAGTCCGCATGCTTCCGGGCCGGAATTGACGACCCCACCGCCGGTATAGATGACGGGACGACGCGCCGAGGCGAGCAGTTCCACTGCCTGCGCTATGGCGTTCCGGTCGCCCTCGATGGTCGGGCGATAGCTCGTGCGCGGCTTGGGTTCCGGCGGCGTATAGATGCCCTTCGCGAACTGGATGTCCTTCGGAATATCGACGAGGACCGGACCAGGACGCCCGGTGCTGGCGATATGGAAGGCCTCGTGGAGGATACGGGCGAGATCGTTGACGTCCTTGACCAGCCAGTTGTGCTTGGTGCAGGGGCGCGTAATGCCGACGGTATCGGCCTCCTGGAACGCATCGGAGCCGATCAGCGTCGTCGGAACCTGCCCGGAAATGCAGACGATGGGAATGGAATCCATCAGCGCGTCCTGCAAAGGCGTGACGGCATTGGTCGCGCCGGGACCCGATGTCACCAGCAGGACGCCGACTTTGCCGGTGGAACGCGCATAGCCCTCCGCCGCATGCCCCGCCCCCTGCTCATGCCGCACGAGGATGTGCTCGATCTTGTCCTGCTGGTGCAGCTCGTCATAGATCGGCAGGACCGCGCCGCCGGGATAGCCGAAAATATGCTCGACGCCCTGATCGATAAGCGCCTGAATGACCATCTCCGCGCCTGTCATCTCCCGCGCGATACTCGTCGCGTCACGTTTTCCCTGGGGCTGGGTTTCCGCTTCGTGTTTTCCTGCCGTATCCATCTTCGTTCCGTTTCGTTTTCGCGCTTCTCGGAGCAATAAAGTTTCGTTTAGCTGGGTTTAAGGCAATAAAAAAGGCCCCCGAGGGAGCCTGTGTGTCGCGCATGGGAGGCTGTCGCCGGATGGTTACACCATCCTGCCCATGCGCGCTCGTACTACGATAAGAAGCTTGTTCATATTTTGGAGAGTAACCGCACGGGAAGGATGCGTCAACGGGGAAAATGCGAGGGGCGGAAACGCTAACCTTATCTCAACACGCGCAGGCTAGTTATTGAGGCTCGTGCCAGGTGCCCCTCACCCTTACCCTCTCCCCGTAAAACGGGGAGAGGGAGCCGTCCGCGTAGCGCCTCGCTCTTCTGCATGAGCGCCAACGTCGATGCCCCCCTCTCCCCGCAATGCGGGGAGAGGGTAAGGGTGAGGGGCACCTGGCTCGGAAGTCTGAGAATGGGTGGGGCAAACGGGATGCAAAACGAACAGCACGTCATCGCGCGCAATCGCACCGAGGGCTATATCATCGAATGCGACGGCGAGCGCGCCACGATTGCGGCCATCGCAGGCCCCTCCGTTACCGCCTCTGAAGACTACTGGGCCGTGGGGCAACTCATCTCCGTGCGCGTCGGCGAGAACCGGCTGGTCGGTCTCATTCACAAGGTAGATATGCCGGATACGCTCTGGAAGAAGGATGACGATAACATCATCCATATCCATATCGAGCTGGTAGGCGAAGCCCGCTCGGCGCCCGATGGCACCTCCTCCTTTTCGTCCGGCATTTCGCAATATCCGCATATGGGCGCCATCGCCCACCGCATCCGCGCCGCCGACCTCGCGGCCATCTATGCCGCGAGCGGGCGCGAGACGGTCACCATCGGCGCGCTGACGCAGGACAGAAGCATCCCTGCCCTGATCTCCATCGACGATCTTCTCTCGCGTCATTTCGCCGTCGTCGGCACCACCGGCGTCGGCAAGTCCAGCGCGGTGACGCTGCTCCTGCGCAAGGTGATCGAGGCGCGTCCCGACGTGCGCGTTCTGATCCTCGATCCGCATAACGAATTCGCCACCGCCTTCCCCGACCATGCGGTAGTATTGGACGCGGCCAATCTCGACCTGCCCTTCTGGATGTTCCGGCTGGAGGAATTCGCCGACGTGCTCTTCCGTGGCCGCGAGCCCAATGCAGGCGAGATGGACGCATTAAGGGACATGATCCAACTCGCGCGCGAACGCTTTCGCATGGCGGAAAACCAGTCCACGACGCTGCTGCGCCGCCGCGAGCGCGACAGCCGCGCGGTTTCCGCCGACACGCCCATCCCCTACCGCATTTCCGACCTGCTGGCGCTGATCAACGAGCGCACCGGCCAGTTGGACGGCAAGGCGGAGCGCCCTCACCTCAAGGCGCTGAAGACCCGGCTGGAATCGATCATCAACGATCCGCGTTTCCGCTTCATGTTCGCGGCGTCCACCATCGCCGACACCATGCGCCAGACGATCAGCCGCATCTTCCGCGTGCCGCAGGAGGGTCGCCCGATCTGCGTCTTCCAGCTTTCCGGCATACCGTCGGAGGTGGTGAATGCCGTCGCCTCCGTCCTCTGCCGCCTCGCCTTCGACCTTGCCGTATCCAGCGACGGCCGCATCCAGACGCTCGTCGTTTGCGAGGAGGCGCACCGCTACATCCCCGCCGATCCCGACGCCGGCTTCTGGCCGACGCGCCAGGCCATCGCCCGCATCGCCAAGGAGGGCCGCAAATACGGCGTTTATCTCGGCGTGGTGACCCAGCGCCCCGGCGAGCTGGACCCGACAATCCTGTCGCAATGCAACACCGTCTTCGCCATGCGGCTCGGCAATGAGCGCGATCAGCAGATCATCAAGGGCGCGATCACGGGCGCGGCGAAGAGCATGGTCAATTTCCTGTCGTCCATCGCCAATCGCGAAGCCATCGCCTTCGGCGAAGCGCTGTCGACGCCGATGCGCATGACCTTCGAAACCATCCCCGTCCACAAGCTGCCCGGCGCGCATATGCAGGAACAGCAGCAACTGATGCGCACGGGTGACCGGCGCGTGTCGCTGGAAAGCGTCATCGAGCGTCTGCGCCATTTCGACAGCACCGCCGCCGAAGCTGAACCCGAATTCCGCGACTACGGAACGCGCCCTTCTCTGGAAGAAGAGCAAAAACCCTCCCTCCCGCCCATCATGCCCCTCGATCCGGCCCAGCGGGCGTCCCTGCGGGCGGAAGAGCCCGACTGGCGCGTCCGCCATGCCGAAGCGCGCGAAGAGCATCTACGAATGATGGATAGACAAAAGCCGCGCGCCAACGATCTGGTCCGCTCGTTCCGGCAAGAGAAGAACTAGACATGAAACTTTAACTCAAACAATAAAAGAATATCTCAGGATAAAAATCAAAAACTCAAAACGAAACGGACTTTTATAAAAAGATTTATTTATAATGTCATAATTATGACATTTTTAACCATAAATATCTTTGGTTCGCACCACTTGCATTGGGAAAACGACTTGTCGTGATCGTGTGGGGGGCATCAAGGGAGTAACACTCATGATGCACCGAAAACTTGTAACAACACTCCTCGCGAGCGCTCTCACCCTCGGCCTCAGCGCCGCTGCGCTGGCCTATGGCGGCGATAGTCATGGAGGTTTCGGCGGTCGAGCCGGCAGCCATGGCAGCGCCTCGCATGGATCGAGCCACACTCACGAAGGCCACGGAACCGAGCAAGGCCATGCCGGAACACGCGGACACGGCCGATCTACCATAGGCGGAACGAGAAGCATGGGCCGCCACGACAGAAGCACGACCGACACTACGCAGCCGGCTGGCGGCTTCTCTCGCCTGGGTGTGCCTGACACCTCACGTCCAATCGGCACGGTCGGCCGGAGAACTCCCGATACGTCGCGACCGGTCGGCAGCATTCCGGAGCACGCCTCCCGTGCGGGCATCGACCCGTCGCGGCCGGCCGGCCCCAAGGCCCGAGGCAACCCCGATCCCTCAAGGCCGGTCGGCAGCATTCCGGAGCACGCCTCTCATGCGGGCATCGACCCGTCGCGGCCGGCCGGCCCCAARGCCCGRGGCAACCCCGATCCCTCAAGGCCGGTCGGCAGCATTCCGGAGCACGCCTCCCGTGCGGGCATCGACCCGTCGCGGCCGGCCGGCCCCAAAGCCCGGGGCAACCCCGATCCCTCAAGGCCGGTCGGCAGCATTCAGGAACACACGAACCCCAACTATCGTGACCTCGATGAATCCAGCCCCACTGGGAAAGGCCCGAAATCCGTATCGGGACCATCCACATCGGAGCCAGCCACTATCACCACAGAACACTCCTTAGCCGCACGCAACAGTTCTATCCATGCGCAAAAAAATTCAGCTTGCGGATCGCGGTCCCATCCGCACCTTTGCGCTTCGCGTTTTTGAGAAGGGCTTTCAGCCGGATACGTTGGTTACATCGCTTTGAAGCCGGTCCGATGGGCCGGCTTCTTTATTGCGGCTTTGTGTCGATAGGTGCTGCGGGGCCGAGACTTATAGTACTGCCAGGCCAACGCAATTAATCAATTCTAATAGTATGACTTCCTCATATCCCTCAAATATACATCGAGAAAATGTGTATTAATGAGAATATATTTAATTTTAAAGAACACAATTAGGACATTTTTCACCAGAAATATTTCTCCCGACGCGCAAACGCTATGGCGCGGGCAACTATGATGATTGTGTGAGAGGGGCATCGAAAGGATACCATGATGCACCGGAAGCTTTTAACCACACTTCTCGCAAGCGTTCTCACTCTGGGCCTCAGCGCCTCTGCGCTAGCCTATGGCGGCAATGGCCGTTCGTTGGGTAGTTCCGCGAGTTCATACGGAGCAGCGAGATCCACGCACGGCCACGGACGTCACGCTCATGGCTCACGAAAAGGCAACCACACGCTTCGCGCCAGCGGCGCGAGCGCACCCAAGATCGGTAACCGCACGCTTCGCACCGGCGCGTACCCCGCCGGCAGCGCAGCGGCCAATGCGCCCAAGATCGGCAACCGCACGCTTCGCACCGGCACTTACCCGGCCGGCAGCGCGGCGGCCAATGCGCCCAAGATCGGCAACCGCACGCTTCGTACCGGCACGTACCCCGCCGGCAGCGTGGCGGCCAATGCCTCCAGGGTCGGCCCCCGCACGCTGCGCACCGGCACGTACCCCGCCGGCAGCGTGGCGGCCAATGCCTCCAGGGTCGGCCCCCGCACRCTTCGTACCGGCACGTACCCCGCCGGCAGCGTGGCGGCCAATGCCTCCAGGGTCGGCCCCCGCACGCTGCGCACCGGCACGTACCCCGCCGGCAGCGTAGCGGCCAATGCCTCCAGGGTCGGCCCGCGCACGCTTCGTACCGGCACGTACCCCGCCGGCAGTGTGGCGGCCAATGCCTCCAGGATGGGCCCTCGCACGCTGCGCACCGGCACGTACCCCGCCGGCAGCGTGGCGGCCAATGCCTCCAGGATGGGCCCTCGCACGCTGCGCACCGGCACGTCCACGGCCAGCGCAGGGACCTATCCTACCAATAACCCCAGCATCGGCAACGGCGCGCTTGCTTCCGTCGCTTCGGGGGCTTCGACTCAACTCGGCGGATCAAAACAGAACCGCGGTCATCAGTCGAAACTTGCGCGTAACCTTGACGGGCGCATGCAAAAAACAAGGAAAGAAGGCAACCGTCTCTATCCTTGCAAAGCAGGTGCCAACCAGCAGGGTTGCTCGCAAATATCCTGAAGACGTTCCAGACACCTTCGGACACGAAGACTGTCATATTCTCGGAAGCCGGCCCTATGGGCCGGTTTCTTATTTCCGCAGTACAGCTTAACTGGCCATGGGCGAGCACCACGCATAAGCCTCTTGATTGCAAATAACACAATTAAAACATCTTTAATCAGTAATATTAGCGGTTTAACTGCCACGGCAGACAACCCCGTGATCGTGTGGGGGGCATCAATGGAGGATACCATGATGCACCACAAATTTTTAACGACACTCCTGGCGAGCGCTCTCACGCTCGGTCTCAGCGCCACCGCGCTGGCCCACAGCGGCGGCCGCGGCTCACACACAGCAAGCTCCAGCCAGCGCGACGCAAGCCACACCCATGGCTCATCGAGAGGTGGGCGTGGCAATGGAGCTTTCGGACATCGTGGAGGGCCCGTAATTGGCACCCGCGGCCATCTCACGACAAGGGATCCGACGAGAAACCTCGGCCCGCGACACAGTAAATCAGGCCCCCAGATCGGCACCGGCGCCGTTCCTACCGGCGGACCTGCAATAGGCACCGGCGCGATCCCCGATGGCGGGCCGAAGATCGGCAGTGGTGTGATCTTCGGCCCGCCCGCTATCGGCGACGGCGTGATTGTCGATACCGGACCCAAGATCGGCAACGGCGCCGTTCCCATAGGCGGCACCACGGGAACAGGTGGCACCGGTACATACCCCACAGGCAGCCCCGGCATCGGCACCGGCGCGGTTCCTAGAGGTGGCCCAAGGATCGGTGACGGCGTGATTGTTGGCCCACCCAAGATCGGCGACGGCGTGATTGTCGATACTGGCTCCCATGGCGTGGCTCCCATCGGCCCGGGAGGCACCACCGGCACCTATCCCACCGGCAGCCCCGGGATCGGCACCGGCGCGGTTCCCAGGGGCACTTCCGGAACGCCAACTCATCCCGGCAGGTCAGGACCAACCGGAGGCCATGAACCGGCATCTACCCGCAATGCTAAGACGCACATGCACGAGACCCGGAAAGAGGGTCATCGCGTCTACCATCCCCGAGTGGTCGCGTGCAAATCAGGAACCCACCAGGAGTTTTGCTCTCCCAAATCCTGAAGACGATTCCAGATGTCTTCGGTCACGAAGACTGTCGCAATATCAGAAGCCGGCCCGATAGGCCGGTTTCTTATTTGCGCAGTACAACATAACCAGCCATAGGAGCATGCCGAACATAAGAAGATGTACTATAATTGACACAATTAGGACATTTTTAACCAGTAATATTAACGGTTTAACCGCCAGGGTGGATAACCCCGTGATCGTGTGGGGGGCATCGATGGAGGATACCATGATGCACCACAAATTTTTAACGACGCTCCTGGCGAGCGCTCTCACGCTCGGTCTCACCGCCACCGCGCTGGCCCATGGCGGCGGTGGTCATGGCTCATCGGGCGGCCACGCCGGTTCACACGGAGCATCGAGCGCCTCGCATGGCGCCGCAAGCCATAGCCAAGGCGCATCGCGAGGCGGCCGTGGCGGCTCGATGGCCGCCGTGGGCGGTGCTCACAGCGTAGCCGCAGGAGGAGCTCGCGGCGGTTCGGCCATGGGACATGGCACGAATAGCATTGCCGCAGCCCACGCGCGCTCCGCGGCAGGATCAAGGGCCGCCGCATATAGCCATACGGTTCGGGGAGCTCCGGCGAGCCGTAATGCAGTCCCGGCCAAGGGAGCCACCCGTCCGGCAGTCGAGGGCTACGGCAATGCAACCTGGGCAACTGATGGCTCGAGGCAAGTCACTCCGACGGTCGAGGGTTATGGCAATGCCACCTGGGCAACCGATGGCGCGGGAGCAATCTTCGGCTCCACAGTTGACGGTGACGGCCTCGTGCCTGTTGAGGGCTACGGCAATGCAACTTGGGCAACTGATGGCCAAGAAACCATCCCTCAAGCAGTCGAAGGTTATGGCAATGCCACATGGGCGACTGACGGTGCGGGACAAGTCGCTCCGACAGTCGAGGGTTACGGCAACGCCACATGGGCAACCGATGGCGCGGGAGGAATCTACGGTTCCACAGTCGACGGTTACGGCCTTGTGCCTGAGGAAGCTTATGGCAATGCGACATGGGGAACCGAGGGAGCCCGGGCAAACCGTATCGCCCTCCCCGGGGCGCCGGTTGAGCGCACCGCCATCAGGGGTTCCGAGGCTAATCACCCCGCCATTGCCGGGGTACGCCAAGAGCCCGGCGGCGCACGCACACCCCAAAACGCTCAACCCGGAGCGACACAAATTGCCAACAGGCATGCGCAGGGCGCGAAACACCGGAACCCTCCCGTTCATAAGGAGAGAAAGCCCGGCATGGCCGCTTGCGGGTCTAAAGCCCACCGGCATCCTTGCGCTCACCGCTCCTGAGAGCGCCTTGATAATGCTCCGAAGCCGGTCCATCGGACCGGCTTCTTCCTATACACAAACCGTGTTCCGCCCCATATTCTTCGCCTGATAGAGCAGCTGATCCGCACGGCGATAGAAATCCTGCCAGCTTTCGCGCCGGTCCCATTCGGCAACGCCGATGCTCGTCGTCACCTTCAGGCATGCGTCATCGATGGTAATCGTCAAATCGGCAATGGCTTTGCGGATACGGTTGGCGAGCTTCACCAGCAATTCCTTCTCCATATTGGAGACGACCACGGCGAACTCCTCGCCGCCGAGGCGGGCGACGACGTCGTGATAGCGGGTATAGTCCTTGAGGCAGCGAGCCACTTCGCGCAACACCGCATCGCCGACATCATGACCGTAAGTGTCGTTGATCGCTTTGAAATGGTCGAGATCGAGGATCATCAGCCCCACCGGCTTGTCGATCCGGCCGAACTGCGCCAGATATTCCTTCAGCGCCTCGTCGAAATAGCGCCTGTTCTGCATTCCCGTCAGGCCATCGGTAAGCGCCGCCTGCGCCAGCGACTCGGACCGGGCCGAGAGAATCTGCGTCATCTTCCGCAGCTTGCCATGATCCTGCGCCTGAAACCGTATCTGCGGGTAAATCAGGAAAACGCCGCACAGCAGCGCTGCCGCCAGAAACAGCGCGGCGATGCCGTTGGCCTGGCCGATATAGTCGATCAGCGCCGCGATGTCAGAGCTCCCGGCAAGCGGCCGCAGCATCTCCAGCGCCGTCCAGGCACGATAGAGCATGATGCCCACCCCGCCGAGAAAGACGATCAGAATGAAAAACGATGTCTCTGATTTGTGAAAACGCATATATAGTCCGCTGCCCCTACCCACCGGCATATTTCAACCAGCAGGCGTTTCTCGCTCGTTAATTGCGCTCTCGAATAATTGCTGTTTTCCGTTCCGTCAGGAAAAAGCGTCCTGCTGGTTTACAGGCCGTAAAGCGTCCAGCTGGCATCAAGCTGGTTGCGGAACCAGGTCATTTGGCGCTTGGCATATTGCCTCGTCGCCGCTTTTGCCCGCTCGGATGCCTCTTCCAGCGTGATTTCCCCTGATATCGCCGCGCCGATCTCGCGCACGCCGATGGCCTTCATCGCCGGAAGCCGCTCGGAGAGCTTCAATCGCAGCAGCGATTCCACCTCCTCCACCGCGCTTGCCCCCATCATTGCGTCGAAACGCCGCGCGATGCGCTCAGCGAGCCATACCCGATCCGGCAGGATAACCAGCTTGCGCGCGGCTGCCTCATTCACCAGCGCCCGGCCCCGCTCTTTTTGCCAATCATAGATCGAGCGGCCGGAGGCGTCCATCACCTCCAACGCACGCACGATCCTCTGCCCATCGGAGGGCCGCAACAGTTCGGCAGCGGTAGGGTCCATACGCTTCAGCACACCATGGAGCGCCAAGGCCCCCTCATCCACGAGCCGCGCCCGCCAGCGCTCGCGCACGTCATTGGGCACGTCAGGCATGTGTGACAAGCCGCCGAGCAGCGCGCGGAAATAAAGCCCCGTACCGCCGACGAACACCGGCACACGCCCCTGAAGCTCGGGCCGCTGCAAGATCGTCTCCACATCATGGAGCCATTGGCCGGTGGAATGGGCCTCGGACGGCGGCACATGGCCGTAGAGATAATGCGGTGCGGCAGCGAGATCGTCCGCTTGCGGGCGTGCGGTCAGCACGTTCAGCACGTCGTAAACCTGCATGGAATCGGCATTGATGATGAAGCCGCCCTCCTCCCGCGCCAGCTTCAGCGCCAGCGCCGACTTGCCGCTTGCCGTCGGCCCGGCTATCAGGATCGCATTCTCGATCATCCAAGGTGCCTTATGTCTCTCGTCGCCACGCTCATCGCCAATCCGGCTCGCCCCGTTCTGTCGCCTTCCTTGGGGATTAAAGCCTCCGGCGCGGTCAATGCAACCGGACTTTACTGGCTCGCCGATGGCATCGCCTGCGATCTGCCGCTGAAAGACGGCACGGACGCCGCCGAGGCCGCGCGGGCGCTGGGGGAGGCCATCGGCGGCGAGCCGATCGATATTGTCGTGCAGGATCAGGACACCAGGCGCAAAAAAGTGCTGATCGCCGACATGGATTCCACCATGATCGGGCAGGAATGCATCGACGAGCTCGCCGAGGAAGCAGGCCTGCGCGACGCGGTGGCTGACATCACCGCGCGGGCGATGAATGGCGAGATCGCCTTCGAGCCCGCCTTGTGCGCCCGCGTGGCCTTGCTCAAGAACCTGCCGCTCTCGGTCATCGACAAGGTGATCGCCGGCCGCATCACGTTGACGCCGGGCGGCGTCGAGCTGGTGCGCACGATGAAGAAGCACGGTGCCTATACCGCCCTCGTCTCGGGTGGCTTCACCGTCTTCACCCGCCGCATCGCCCAGATGATCGGCTTCAACGAGGACCGCGCGAATCTGCTGCTTGACGATGGCGAGCGCCTGACCGGCGAGGTGGCCGAGCCCATTCTGGGCCGCGAAGCCAAGGTCGAGCGCCTCCTCGACATCTGCGCCAGGCTGGGGGTCACCACCGAGGAAGCCATCGCTGTCGGCGACGGCGCCAACGATCTGGGCATGCTGCAACTCGCCGGCACCGGCGTCGCCCTCCATGCCAAGCCGGTGGTGGCTGAACAGGCCCGCGTCCGCATCGACCATGGCGATCTCTCGGCGCTGCTTTATATTCAGGGGTATCGCAAGGCGGATTTCGTGCAATGATTATCGCAGACACCGAACGGCTGATCATCCGCAACTGGCAAGACCGCGACCGCGCGCTCTTTCATGAGATCAACTCCGACCCTGGTGTCATGGAATTTTTCGGTTTCGTCCGCAGCCTTGAGCAGTCCGACGAATTGTTCGACAGGTTGCAGCGGGATATCAATGAAACCGGCTACGGGTTCTATGCCCTGGAAGAGCGTGCCTCGGTACCTGCATCGGCTTTACCGGCCTCGCCCGCACCGATCTTGAGCCATATTTTCCGAAGGGAACCGTCGAAATCGGCTGACGGCTGGCAAAACGCCATTGGGGAAAAGGCTATGTGACGGAAGCCGGACGCCTGCTGTTCACCCTCGGCTTCGATGAACGCGGGCTGGACGAGATCGTCTCCTTCGCGGTTCACAACAATCGCCGCTCTACCGCCGTCATGGAGCGCCTCGGCATGAAGCGCGAGCCCGCCCGAGACTTCAACCACCCACGTGTCAGCGAGGCTACGCCGCATCTCAAGCCGCACGTGGTTTATAGTATCCGCCGGGAGGAGTGGGCGGGAATAACAGGCGTATGATTGGATAGGTTGGCGAGGCGATACCCCCTATGCCCTGCCGGGCATCTCCCCCTCAAGGGGAGATTGGCTGATACGACCATTCCTGCACAACCTTCAACGCCGGCGATTGACGCCGAGATTGATGAAGTCAATCTCCCCCTTGAGGGGAGATGTCCGGCAGGACAGAGGGGGTACTGTCCCGCTAAGGTCTCAATTACTCCACCCGCACCGTCACAAACCGCAATTCCCCCGTCTTCGACGCCAGCATCAGCAGCGCGTTCTTCCGCCCTTCCTGGCGCAATTTGTCGACGCGCTTCTTCACGTCGCCGGGGGAGCTGACGGCTTCCTGGCCGAGATCGACGATCACCTCGCCCGGCTGGATGCGTTTTTCCGCGGCGGATGAGTTGGGGGCGACCTCGGTCACCACAACGCCCTGAATGTCAGGCGCGATTTCGAATTTTTCACGCGTCGCATCGTCGAGGGCAGCAAGCTTCATTCCCAGAACAGTCACCGAAGCGGGCTTGTCCACCTCGCCGCTTTTCTTGTCGGACTCCTTGCTCTTTGCGTCGTCCGCCGTGTCTTTCTTTTCGGCCTCCTCCAGGCGGCCGAGCTTGACTTTGACGGTCTCCTCCTTGCCCTTGCGGATGACGACGACGTCGACTTCCTTGCCAACAGGGCTTTCCGCCACAATGCGCGGCAGGTCGCGCGCGGTGTCTACCGGCTTACTGTCGAACGTGATGATCACATCGCCCGGCTGGATTTGCTTGTTGTCGACATTGCCGCCTTCGGCCAGGCCGGACACCAGCGCACCCTTGGTGGAGGCTAGGCCCAGGCTTTCGGCAAGCTCATCCGTAATCGGCTGGATGCGGACGCCGAGCCAGCCGCGGCGCGTCTCGCCGAACTCCTCGAGCTGCTGGATAACCGGCACGGCCATTTCCGAGGGAATGGCGAAGCCGATGCCGATAGAGCCGCCGGATGGCGAGATGATCGCGGTGTTGACGCCGATTACATTGCCATCCATGTCGAAGAGCGGACCGCCCGAATTGCCCCGGTTGATCGCCGCATCCGTCTGGATGAAATTGTCATAGGGACCGGAATTGATGTTGCGGTTGCGGGCCGAGATAATGCCCACGGTCACGGTGCCGCCGAGGCCGAAGGGATTGCCGATGGCCATCACCCAGTCGCCGATGCGCGCTTTTGAGGAATCTCCGAACTTTACCGCCGTCAGCTTGTGCTTCTTCGGATCGATCTTCAGCACCGCCAGATCGGTCTTCAAATCCTTGCCAAGCACTTCCGCCTTGAGCTTCGTGCCGTCGTTGAAATTGACCTCGATCTCGTCGGCATCGGCGATGACGTGATTGTTGGTGACGATGATTCCCTTTTCCGCATTGATGACGAAGCCCGAACCGAGCGACTGTACCCGGCGCGAATCTTCCCCTCCTTTGCCCTGCGGGCCGAAGAAATCGTTGAAGAATTCCTGGAACGGCGAATCTTCAGGCAATTGCGGGATCGGGGTCTGGTCGCCCGTTTCCGGTGTTTTGATATTCTGTGCCGTGGAGACATTCACCACCGAGTCGATCAGCCGTGCGGCGAGGTCCGCCACCGATGCCGGACCTGCCCGCTGCGGGGTCTGCTGTGCTGGCGTGGCGGGCGCTGTCGGGGCCGGTTGAACCTTCACCTGCGCCAGCGCGGAGACCGTCATTGCCCCTATAGCAAGCGCCGCAACACCAGCGCGAAGAGAACCGGACCGATTTCCGAAAGCCATAAGCAACTCCGCTCAATAAATTGGTTTTGACGATGCGGACATGAAACCGCGCCGGTCTGGGCAGTGACGGTCCTCCTGGCGACCGCCTGATTCCTATCATATTTGAGAAAATACGGTTTGTTTGCGGCCTTGAAAAGCGAACGCGCCGAGAAAACGGCGTTATCCACGCGCCAGCCAGACAATGGCCACACCAGCGGCAATCGCCGCGATACCCGCTATGCGCAGCGCGGTTTCCGGCATCTCCGCCACATCGCGGGCGAAGCGCTTGGCAAGAAAAGGAAAGCCGCCATAGAGCAGCCCCTCGAAGACGAAGAGCAGGCCTATGGCGGCGATGAAGTCATTCATTTCCGATGGTTCCGGTCATGGCACATCACCTCGGTGCGACCGGCGCCGGCGTGGCGGGGTTTGCCGGAGCATTGCCCTGCGCATTCTGGAAGTAGCGGAAGAATTCAGAGTTGGGCGAAAGCACCATCGTCGTTCCCGAATTCTCCAGCGCCTGCTGATAGGCCGCCATCGAACGGTAGAAGGCGAAGAAGTCCGGGTCCTTGCGGGACACTTCGGCGAAGATCTTGCTGCGTTCCGCCTCGCCTTCACCGCGCAGGATTTCCGACTCTTTACGCGCTTCGGCCAGGATTTCCACCACCTGCCGGTCGGCCACGGCGCGGATGCGCTGTGCGGCTTCACGTCCGCGGGCGCGCAGGCGCTCCGCTTCGGCAAGGCGCTCCGCCTTCATGCGGTCATAGGTCTGCTGCGAGACCTCCGCCGTCAGGTCGGTGCGGCGGATGCGCACGTCCTCGATGGTCAGGCCTAGCGAGGTGGCATCGGGCCGAAGCTGGTCGCGCACCTCGCGCATCATGTCGCCGCGCTCCTCGGAAAGCGCCGCCTCGAAGCCGCGCTGGCCGTAGACGCCACGCAGCGCCGCGTCGAGACGGGTGCGCAGCCGCTGCTCGGCAAGCGCCGTCTCGCCCGAGACCGTCTGCATGAAGCGCCGCGCATCGGTGATGCGATAGACGAGGAAGGCATCGACATCATAGAACTTGCCGCCGGAAACCTGGACGCGGATGTCATCGAGGTCGAAGCGTAGCAGGCGATCGTCGATGATCTTCACGGTGTCCGCATCGAGGAAGCCGAACGGCAGCTTGAAGTAAAGGCCGGGCTGCGACTTCACATCGACGATCTTGCCGAAGCGCATGATGACAGCCTGTTGCCGCTCCGAAACGATGAAGATCGAGGAATAGAGAAGGAAGGCAATGACCGCGATAAGGCCCGCGATGAAGGGAAGACGATTCTGGTTCATCACTGGCTGGCTCCCGTCGCGCTGCTGGCCCCGGCGGTACTTCCGCTGTTCAGATTGTTGTGCAAGCCCTGAACGCCCGGACGCTGGGGACGCGTCAGCTCGTTGAGCGGCAGATAGGGCATCACACCCGTTCCCTGATCGATGATCACCTTGTTCGAACCCTTGAGCACGCGCTCCATCGCCTCCATGAACAGGCGCTTGCGCGTCACGTCTGGAGCCTTGGCATATTCGTCGTAGACGGAAGTGAAGCGCTGCGCCTCACCCTGCGCCTCCTGGACGATCCGGTTCTTGTAGGCCGCCGCTTCTTCGCGGATCTGCGCGCCTTCACCGCGCGCGCCGCCCAGCTTCTGGTTGGAATACTGGTTGGCCTCTTCCACGAAACGGTCCTCGTCCTGCTCGGCGCGCTGCACCTCGTCAAAGGCGTCGGCCACTTCCGGCGGCGGCGCGGCATCCTCGATGGACACGGCATTGACCTGGATGCCCGTCTTGTACTTGTCGAGCGCGCCCTGCACGATGGCGCGCACCTCGTTGGATATCTGGGCGCGGTTGTCGCGGAACACGTCCTGCGCCGGGCGGCGGCCCACCACCTCGCGGATCGCGCTTTCCGAAACCTGCTGCACCATGCTGTCGGGGCTTTCGACGTTGAAGAGATAGGCCCGCGGATCGACGATCTGGTAAAGCACCGAGAACTGGACGTTGACGATGTTCTGGTCGCCCGTCAGCATCAGCCCCTGCGTTGCGCCGCGTGTGCCCTGCCCGCCAATATTGATCTGCTTTTCGGCGATCGACGCCTTCTCATAGCTCTCGACCGGCCACCAATGGAAATGCAGGCCGGGACCGGCAACCTCTTCCTTGGGTATGCCGAAACGGGTCTCGACTGCCAGTTCGTCGGGCTGCACCGTATAGATGCACTGGAAAAGCCAGAAGGCGACGAGCAGCACCCCGATCAGGGCAAGAATGGGATAGCTGCTGCCGCCGCCACCGGGGAATGCCTGCCGGAGCCGATCCTGCCCCTTGCGCAGGATATCTTCCAGGTCGGGCGGGGTGCCTTGGTTGCGCGGCCCCTTGGGGCCTTGCCCCCACGGACCGCCGCCATTACCGCCGCCACCCCCCCAAGGGCCGCCGCCGCCATTCTGATTGCTCCAGGGCATTCATACCTCTCCGTTTTCGCCCGCAAGAGGCATGGAACCTCCCGGCATTTTTTCATGTTTTCCGTTTATAGGGATCGTGCGAGCCGCTTTCAACGCAAGCGGACAGTTTTCGGCAATCTTTCGGAAAATCGCCCCTTTATGACGCAGCAATGACGGCGGGAAGGTGTTTACAAAATGGCCTTTTCATAGACGATATAGCGCGTCGCGTGGCTGTCCTTCTCTCCCGCATCCACCTCTTCGACGGAAACCTTCCGCCATTTGGCAGGATCGATTTTCGGAAAAGTCGTGTCCCCCTCCACCTCGCCGATAATTTCGGTGACATGAAGCCTGTCCGCCAGTGGCAAAGCCTGACGATAAATCTCCCCCCCGCCGATCACGCAAATCTCGTCCACCTCAGCTTCCGCCGCGCGGATCCGCCCCAGTTCAAGCGCGCGTTCCACCGAATGCGCCGTCTCAGCCCCTTCGGGAAAATACGACGCATCGCGGGTGACGACGATATTGGCCCGCCCGGGCAATGGCCGTCCGATCGACTCCCATGTCTTGCGCCCCATGATGACAGGCTTGCCTATGGTAATGGCCTTGAACCGCTTCATGTCGGTCGAAAGCCGCCATGGCAGGCCATTGTCACGCCCGATGACCCCATTTTGCGCAATGGCGACGATGAGGGAGATGAGGGGAAGATTCATGGAAGCGCTTGTACTTTATTGAATTAAATGGCTTATCGCAATGAGGACCTTAACATAGCCCTTCAGACATTCACACTCTTAAGCATCCGCCTCACCCTCTCCGCGTCCTCCGCCGTTGCCGGATTATACACCACCATCCCCAGATCAGGCCGGCCATCGACGGCGAAAGCGGAATATTCAAAAGCAATAGGGCCAGCCACCGGATGCTGGAGACGCTTGACGCCTTCGCCATAGCCGCGCACGTCATTGTCACGCCACATTGCCGCGAATTCCGGGCTTGAGGCGCAGAGTTCATCGACCAGCGCCTGCACCTCCCCCGTCGCCCCGGCACGCGCCACATCCGCCCGGAACGCCGCCACTACGAAGCGAGCGACAGCCTCCCAGTCGAACTGGATGGATCGCACGCGCGGATTGAGAAATATGAGCCGAAGAATATTGCGCTCGCGCGGCGGCAGCGCGCTGTAATCGGTCAACACCATTGAGGCGGCGCGGTTCCAGGCAACCACATCCCATGTCGCGGTCTTCACGATAGCTGGCGAGACTTCGAACGCGTCGAGCACCCGCTGCAAACGCGGCGTCACCCCTTCCACCGGCTGGTAGCGCACCTCGGGGAGCCGCCCCAGCCCAAGGAGAAACAGATGCTCGCGCTCGGCTTCCGTCAGCATCAGCGCCCGCGCGATCCGGTCGAGCACGTCAGCGGAAGGCGCGCCGCCCCGCCCCTGCTCCAGCCATGTGTACCATGTGGCGCTGACATTGGCGCGCTGCGCCACCTCCTCCCGCCTCAACCCCGCCGTCCGCCGCCGCGACAGCGGAATGCCGAACGCCGCCGGGTCGAGCTTGGTGCGGCGATCCCTCAGAAACGTCCCTAGCAGATTATCAGCGGCGGCCATGGCGCATCCTGGTAGCGATTATACCTGTATAAGGTCACTACTTTACCCGGATAATAGCCACACGAATAGTGGCCCTGTGGGTTCGTTCCAGCACCGATTTCCCCTCACCCCTTCCCGCACTTACAGGCAGAGGGTGCGAGGCAGTCCACGCCGGTACAACACCCCATCCAACAAGGAGAATTCCACATGCGTGTATTTGTTACCGGCGCAAGCGGTTTCGTCGGCTCCGCTGTCGTCAACGAATTGCTGACTCATGGCCATCAGGTGACCGGTCTCGTACGCTCCGAAACCGGAGCGGACAGCTTGGCGGAAACCGGCGCGGAGGTCGTGCGCGGCACCATCGAGGATCTGGATCTTCTGCGCGCCGAGGCGGCGAAGGCCGATGGCGTCATCCACACCGCCTTCAACCATGATTTCTCGAAATTCGCGGAAAATTGCGAGGTGGACCGCCGCGCCATCGAAGCACTGGGCTCGGCGCTCGAAAGCTCCGACCGCCCCCTTCTCACCACATCAGGCATGGCGCATCTGGCGCAAGGACGGCTCGCGACCGAGGACGATACGCCTCCTCCCCCATCCGCCCACTTCCCCCGCGCCTCAGAAGCGGCGACGGCGGCGGTTGCCGCGCGCGGCGTAAAGGCGACGGTGGTCCGCCTCGCACCGTCCGTCCATGGCGAAGGCGATCATGGCTTCGTGCCGATCCTCATCCGCATCGCCCGCGAGAAAGGCCGCTCCGCCTATATTGGCGAGGGGACGAACCGCTGGCCCGGCGTTCACCGCCTCGACGCCGCCCGCCTCTACCGGTTGGCGCTGGAGAACGGCGCGGCCGGCGGCCCCTTCCACGCTGCCGCTGAAGAGGGCGTGTCCTTTAAGGAGATCGCTACGATCATCGGTCGCCGGCTGGATTTACCCGTTGTGAGTCTCACCCCTGAAGAAGCGGCGGACCATTTCGGCTGGTTCCGCATCTTCGCCCCTCTGGACGCCCCCGCTTCCAGCACCCGCACAAGGGCGACGCTTGGGTGGGAACCACAAGGGCCGGGACTGATCGAGGATATTGAAAAGGCGGGTTATTTTGTAGGCTAACTGCCCTTGTCAGACATGGGGATCGATCTTATCTTACATAAGTCTTACTTAAGGTTGATCCCCATGGCAGCGCCCCGGCCCACCATCACGACCGTCTCGACCAAGGGGCAGGTTATCCTGCCGAAAGCCATCCGCCAGCGGCGGGAATGGGATGCAGGCACGCGGCTCATTGTCGAGGATACGCCGGAAGGCGTTTTGCTGAAACAGGCGCCGGCCTTCGCGACAACACATCCGGAAGAGGTCTTCGGCCTTCTCGCTTGGAAGGGCGAGCCTAAATCCCTGGAAGATATGGAGGCCGCCATAGTCGCCGAAGCGCGTCGCCGTCATGCTCGCGATTGATACCAACCTCGTCGTTCGCTATCTGACCGGCGATCATCCCGAGCAATCCGCGCGCGCCCGGGCGATTATCGACGGGCAAGCGGTATATGTATCGATAACAGTCCTCATGGAAACCGAGTGGGTGCTGCGCAGCGCCTATGGCTATCGGCCCGCCGACATTGCCCGTGCGCTGACAGCCTTCGCTGGTCTCCTAACCGCGACGGTCGAAGATGCTACGCTGGTCGCGTCGGCGATTGATCTAGCCGGAAACGGGATGGATTTTGCCGATGCGCTGCATCTCGTCCAGTCAGCGCATTGTGACAGCTTCGTCACCTTCGACCGGAAATTCGTAAAGACCGCAAGGGCTGCAGGCTATAACCATATCAAGGAAGCATAGGGCACCAAGCTTCCCTCAAACCGCCACATCCGCCTTGATTGCCGCGTGCGGCTCGTAACCGATTACCTCGAAATCCTCGATACGGTAATCGTCGATGCTATCAGGCTTCCGCAGCAAACGCATTTTCGGAAAAAGCCGGGGCTCACGCGTAATCTGCTCGCGCGCCTGCTCGAGGTGGTTGAGATAAAGGTGCACGTCGCCGCCCATCCAGATCAGTTCGCCCGGCTCCAAACCCGCCTGCTGCGCCACCATCAATAATAAGGCAGCGCCGCCGACGAAATTGAACGGCGCGCCAAGCTCCAGGTCGCAGCTGCGCTGGTAGATGAGCAGATTGACCCGGCTGCCGCCTGTGACGTGGAACTGATAAACCATATGGCAGGGCGGCAGTGCCATTTGCGGGAGTTCCGGCACGTTCCAGCCATGGAACAACATTCGCCGGCTTGATGGATTGGTCTTCAGCGTCTCGATGACGGTCGCGATTTGATCGTAATCCTTTCCATCAGCGCCGCGCCATTTGCGCCATTGCTTGCCATAGACGGGACCGAGATCGCCCCACGCCTGCGCAAAATCATCGTCTTCCAGAACGCGCTTCTCAAATTCCTCTTGCGAAATCTCCTCACCCGTCGCCTTGCGATATTTGTCGAGCGGCCAGTCGGTCCAGATGCGTACATTGGCTGCAAGCAGCGGGCGGATATTGGTCTCGCCGGTCAGGAACCACAGCATCTCCTTGACCGCCAGTTTCCAGTAGACCCGCTTCGAGGTCAGGATCGGCGCCGTGCCATCCGAGAGGTCGAAGCGCAGCATCGCGCCGAAGGTGGAAAGCGTGCCCACGCCCGTACGGTCCATGCGCCTGTCCCCCTTTTCGAGGATATGGCTCATCAGATCGAGATATTGATATTCTGGATGGCGCGGCATGATGTGTCTCTCCGGCCCGCGTCATGGGCCGCTTAAAACGGCAAAACTCCAGCACGAAAGCCGGAGTTTCGCACAAAATGCAGAAAAATCAGAGCGCTTCGAGTTTCCCGAGCGCCTTGGCAGTGAGATAATAAAAGGTAACGCGCTGCTTGTTGCGGTCGCCCTTCATCAATTCACCCACGCTCTTGACGGCAGCCTTGCCCTTGTCCGCGTCGGCGATGCCGAGCTTCTTTTCGACCCAGTTCTTGCGCACGCGTTCCAGTTCGTCGGCATCGGACGCAGCGACCAGCGACGAATCCTTGTTGCGCAGCGCAATGCCCAGATGCTTAACGATCTTGTTCACCACCTCGGGGTCGGCGGCGGCATCGTAGCGGCGGACATCTTCGATATATTCACTCATGGAGCGTTCTCCTTCGGCTCTGCGTTGCCCCAACTGCGAAAACAGCCGGATTGATTGGAATCTCTGACAAGCCCCAGCCGAAACATCGGCCAGCGAAACGCGCCTGTCAATGCCGCTTCAACACAACAGCAACGGCCAATTAAATATAATATTTCCAGAATAAATCATGAATAATGCAAGAATATACTACCAAGAATATGTAAAATCTTTCATGCCTGTATGTCGGCACATGTTTTCCCACCCCCCCTTCACATTTCCTTCGTCCTCACTTATATATCCCCTGCTGGCTTCGGCCAGCTATGGCGATAAACGGACGATGCAATAAGCCCATTGGACCCGGGGGCGGTACCCGGCGCCTCCACCAGAAACCGCCGGCCCGTAAGGGCGGCTTCTGATGGGGGCGAAATAGGATCGACAAGGGTGTAAAGATCGCTCTTTTGCCCGGCATTGTACCACCGTTATCGGGCTAACTCAGTAGTTGCAAACGACAACTATGCGGAAGCTCGTCTCGCTGCTTAATCGCAGTGTGACACTTCAAATCAAGCCCTAGTGGTTCGCACCTCTAGGCGGGGCTCGGAGGCGCCTGGCAACAGAAGCCTCCACTTCCCTCCCAACCAAAATCACTTTTGCTCAAACTGTCACGCATAGGCGCAGCCATTCCGGCTCTCGCCCGCGCGTCCGATCTCATTGATTTCAAGAGGGCGTTCCCCATGTCGAACGGCACAGACCGATTCTTCGTGCTCACCGGCGGTCCCGGCTCGGGCAAAACCACGCTGATCGCGGCGCTGCGCGAGGCGGGCTATGGCTCGTCCGTGGAAGCCGGCCGCGGCATCATCCAGCAGCAGATGGCGATTTGTGGCTCGGCGCTTCCATGGGCAAACCCCGCGCTCTTCGCCGAAACGATGCTTGTCTGGGAAATGCGCTCCCATGAGATCGCGCAAGCGGAAGACGGAATTATCTTCTTCGACCGCGGCGTTCCTGATATCGCGGGCTATCTGCAACTGGAAGGACTGCCGGTGCCGGATCATGTCGCAAGGGCGGCGCGGCTGTTGCGCTACAACACGACCGTCTTCGTTCTTCCGCCCTGGCCTGAAATCTTCACGCAAGATGCCGAACGCAGGCAGGATCTGGACGAGGCGCGGCGGACTTTCGAGGCTGTGTCCGCCGCCTATGAGCGATTCGGCTATCAGCTCGTGACCGTGCCGTGCGCCCCGGTGGAGGCGCGCCGGCATTTCGTCTTGGAGAAGCTGAGGGCAGCAGCCGTATAAGATACGGCTATGCCCGTGCTTCTTACTCCGCAGCTTCCGCCACGACCCTCGCCCGCCTGCGGCCGAGCGAGATCTGCGTCAGGATGAAGGCTGCGACCGCGCAGGCTGCGATGCTCACAACCATCGGCAGGGCCGTTCCGTCGAAGAAAGTGCCGGAAATACCCATGGCAATCGCCGCGGCGACGAATTGCAGCGTTCCCATCAGGGCCGATGCCGTACCCGCGATCGCGCCATGCTCTTCGAGGGCCAGCACCGCCGTCGTCGGCAGCACCAGGCCGAGGAAGCCGTAGCCCACGAACAGGAAGCCCGCCATGACGAACAGGGACTGGAAGCCCGACACCATCACCGCCACCAGCAGCGCCATCGACACCGCATAGCCGGTGACCGCCATGCGCACCACCCGCACCAGACCGTAACGGTCCGCCAGCCAGCCGGAAAGCTGCGACACGCTGAAGAACGACACGGCATTGACCGAGAAGGCAATGCTGTATTGCGTCGGCGTCAGGCCGTAATGGTCGATCAGCACGAAGGAAGAGCTGGCGAGATAGACCAGGAACGACGACAGGCCGAGGCCGCCGATGAAGGTGAGGCCGAGGAAATTGCCGTCTTTCATGAGAAGGCGATAGGCGGCGAGCGCCGCGCCGAGGCTGCTCTCCACCCGCGCCGATTTCGGGCGGGTTTCCCTAAGCGACGTGGCGAGCAGCACGATGCCGATGAGCGCCGCGATGAGCACCGCCCAGAACACGCCGCGCCAGCCGAAGAACTCGATGATCACCGTGCCCGTCAGCGGAGCGAGAATCGGCGAAATGCTGAACACCAGCATCAGCATCGACATAAGCCTTGCCGCGTCGACACCCGTATGCAGGTCGCGCACCACGGCGCGCGGGATGACCATGCCGGCGCTGGCGCCGATACCCTGCAGGAAGCGGAAGGCGACGAGCGTGTCGATATCACCCGCCAGCGCGCAACCAATGCTGCCGATGGAAAACAGTACCAGGCCGATATAGAGCGGCAGCTTGCGGCCCAGCATATCCGAAAGCGGCCCGACAAAAAGCTGCGCCAGCCCCATCGAGACGAAGAAGGCGAGCAGGCTCATCTGCACGGCGCTCGTCTCCGCCTGAAGGTCAGCGCCGATCGTCGGCAGGGCCGGGAGATACATGTCGATCGCGAAGGGCCCGATCGCCGACAACAGCCCAAGAATGACCGCGGTGTGAAGAAATCTGGATGTCATCACGGGATACTTTCGAAGGAAGGGCCGGCCAGGCGCGCTACCCATGTTGGGAGGAGCACGGCGCGTCGCCGGATCGGCCTTGAATTGAGAAAAGAAGGACACCCGCACACATCCCTCCATTGCGGAAAAAGGCGACGGGTTATATGCAGCTTGACGTCCTTGTGATTGGACAGTGATGTCAAATTAGACAGTATTGTCTAAACCGTCAAGCCGTCTTATGTTGAGGCTCATGAAACCTGCTGACAAACCTGCTGCCATCGCTCTTCGTACGCTCGATTCATGCACGAAGGCGGAAATGCCCTTTACCCGGCCGGGCAGTGGCCAATGCATGAAGCGCGACACGATCCTCGACGCCGCCGCGCGCGCCTTCTGCCGCGACGGCTTTACCGGGGCGAGCATCGACCTGATTGCCGCGGAAGCAGGCGTTTCGCGCCAGACAATATACAATCATTACCGTGACAAGGAGATGTTGTTCGGCGCGGTGGTGAAGGAAATCACGGCGCGCATGAACGCCGCGCTCTGCGCCATCCTCTCCACCTTTCCGGAAAAGCCTGACAATCTCGAGGCCGATCTCATCCTCTTCGCCAACAAGCTCGGCAAGAAATGCATGTGCAATCAGGATGGCGAGGCCTTGCGCAAGCTTATCCAGGCGGAAGGCGAGCGCTATCCCGAACTCTTCGCCGTCTGGCGGGAGAACGGTCCGGCCAGAACCTGGTCCATCGCCGCGGAGCGGCTCGCAAAGCTCAATGATTGCGGCGCGCTCGACATCGACGATCCCGATCTGGCGCTGCGCCAGTTCCTGGCGCTGGTTAATGCGGATATTCAGCTTTGCGGGCTGACCACCACACGGCCGACCGAAAAGCAAATCGACGAAGCCGCGCGCAATGGCGTGCGCACCTTCCTGCGCGCCTTCGGGCAGCGCCCGGAGAGCAGCTCTCCTTCAAGCGCCGTTTAAAAACGAACCTTTCATTTCCCCGTCGCATTTATAAAGCCGATGCGCCATAATGGCGACGTTTTATGGCTCTTTCGTTCCGCAGCAAATGTGAGAACTTGACATCGGGCCGCGAATCCGTGGGATAAGCATTTTATGGTACAGGATCTGATCCGTTACGATATTCTCGCACAGGAAGCGCTGCGCGGCGTTATCCGCAAGGTGCTGTCGGAAGTCGCCAAGGCCGGCCTTCCGGGCAATCACCATTTCTTTATCACCTTCCTCACCGAGGCGCCCGGTGTGCGCATCTCGTCGCGGCTCAAGGAGAAATATCCCGAGCAGATGACGATCGTATTGCAGCACCAGTTCTGGGACCTGCAGGTGACGGACCAGCATTTCGAGGTCGGGCTTTCCTTCGGCGACGTGCCGGAGCGCCTCGTCATCCCCTTCTCCGCCGTCCGCGGCTTCTATGACCCCTCGGTCAATTTCGAGCTGGAATTCGACGTCTCGGCCATGGAGCCGGCGGGCGACAATGATTCCAACGTGGCGCTAGCCGCTATCGAGCGCGTGGAAGAGCGGCAGGAAAAGCCGAAGCCCAAGGCAAAGCCTGCCGCGAAGACCCCGAAAAAAGCCGCCGCCAAGGCGGATGACGAGGCCAAGAAAGACGAAGCGAAGCCGATGGCGGATGTCGTCTCGCTCGACGCCTTCCGCAAAAACAAATAGCCGCAGCCGATTCCTGAAGCCACGGACTTCGGGACTTATGCTGAAAAGGACCCTCCCTTGAGCGACGTTGTCAACCTGCGCCAGTTCAGGAAACGCAAGGCCCGCGAGGAGAAGGAACAGGCCGCGGCGGAAAACCGTGTCCGATATGGACGGACCGGCGCGGAAAAGAAGTTCGAGCGGGAAAAGGCGCGTGAAGTAACCGTGTTCCTCGACCGCAACCGCCTGGAACCGCCCTCCTCCGACAACGGCGCATGAGCGCGCCCTCCCCATCCGGCAGTCTCGTTCGCAAGCGCTCGGTCAGCATCCGCGGCCATGCCACCAGCTTCTCGCTGGAAGACGCCTTCTTCGAAATCATCGAAACCATCGCCCGCGAGCGCGGCGTATCGGTGGCTGCGCTCGTGGCTGAGATAGACGATGCGCGCGACAAACGGGCGAATTTGTCTTCGACGCTGCGGCTCTATGCGCTGGAATGGGTAAAGGCGGGCGGAAAAGCGGTGTGAAGGTCGCTCATTGAGACGGCTTGCTGATTTCGATTGCTACAAGCCGGAATGCGAAGCGAATACCGGACGCGACGCGCGGCGCTTACGGCACCTGCTTTTCCAGCGTCTTCAGGAATTCCTCGACGGACTGCCCCGGAATGGCCGAACGATCTTTCGGAATGCTGCCTGACTGGAAAGGCGCTTGTGCTGGCTCCTGCCGCTCCCGCTGCTCCTGGGCTTGCCGAAGGGCGGCAGCCTTACGCGCCTCCTCTTCAGCTTGCCGCTCGGCTTCCGCCTTTCGTCGCGCCTCTTCCTCGGCTTTCCTTCGTGCTTCTTCCGCTCGCCGGCGCTCTTCCGCCCGCGCCTCATACAACCTGACCTCGCGGCGCAGGCGCTGCTTTTCGGTCAGCGCCGCCTGCATCGCCTCCACGCGGTCCTGCTCGCGTTCGAGGGCGCGCTGCGTCAGGAACTGCACGAGCGGCTGGCGGTCGAAGGTGAGGGCCGGGTCGGTATAGCGTCCTTCCAGCGTGAAGCGCGCAGCCGGCTCCGTGCCTGCCGCCGCGTCCTGCCCCGGCTTGAACGCGAAGCTTCCCTGCGCGCTGACCGCCATCTTTGCCAAGTCGAGCCGAAAATCGGAGGTAAGCGCGGCCTTCTCCGTTTCGAGCACGGAGGTCGGCACGCGGGCAACGCCGCCCGCGACGGTGAAGGCGAGTTCCGCCTTGGGCAGGCTGAACGTGCCATCAGTCAAACGCTCCGCCGCGATCTTCTCGAAGGCGGCAGCGGGCGCGTTTGGCTCTGTCTTGTCGGCGGCCTCTACGATCGGCTGCAGAGCAGCGCCGTTGAGGCCATGGATGCCAAGTCCATCCACCGCCAGCACGCCGGACCCGGAGAGCGACGCCATCAACTCACCGACGCTCTTGCCCGTGCCGGTGAGCGAGGCGGTGAGCTTCGTCTTGCCGCTAAGCGGAGTCTTATTCCCAGGCAAGGAATAGAGCCCGCTCAAATCTCCGCCTTCCCAGCTGAATTGCGTCGAGGTGAGCGCTGTCGCGCCCGTGTTGCGCAGGGTGACATTGCCGCCGAGCCGCCCGCCCCGCAGCGTGCCTGCCAGCTGTTCGAGGCTGAGCCCGTCACCTGTCTTCGCCACCTTGGCGGAAAAGCCTGTTATCTCGCCCAGCGCCCCGGCATCCGCCGCATCCGCCGTAACCGTCATATCCGCCAGAAGCGGAAAGGCAGGTGCTTTGGCAAAAGCGCCATCGGGCCAGACATTGTCTTTGCTGCGGCCCGAGGTTTCGAACGCTTGCGGCCCCAGCATGAAAGCGGCGAAATTGGCAAGATCGAGCTGCCCGAATTTCGCCTCGCCCTTCAATTGCGGCGTGCCGTCATCGGCGCGATTCGCTTCGACCTTCGCCGTGACCGCATCGCCATCCACCGTGCCGGTGAGATTGGGCAGGCGCACGATATCCTTGGCGAACTGGAAATCTGTCTTGAGATCAACAGGCAATCCCTTGCCGAAGCCCGGCAGCGCATAGCCCGCCGCCGCCATAAAGGGCTCAAGATCGCCAGCCTTCACCACCGCCTTGCCGCTGCCTGTCAGGTCGCCGGGGCGTAACGTGAACACGCCGTCGATAGTGGCCGCTCCATCCGGCGCTTTCAGCGTCAGCTGCGATTTCATGCCCTCGGACGGCACGCCTTGCAGCGAAATATTGCCTTCCAGTTCTCCCGCAAGCCCCAATGGCAGCGCCGGCAGGCCGATGAGCGCCATCAGCGCCTCGCCCTCCTTCGCCTTGGCGTCCCCCGTCAGCGAAAGCTCCAGCGGGATATCGCCCCAGGGATTGCCGCGCGTCATGCCGGAGACGCTCAAATCCATGCCGCCGGTCTTGCCATGGGCGCTGAACGAAAACTCGCTGCCATCCTCGCCCTGAGCTTGCTCTTTCCCGGCCTCAGCCGTCTTCCCCTGCCCCTGGCGAACGGGCGACCGCACCGCATTGCCGACCAGAGTCAATTCGCTATCGGTGAAAAGGCCGGGATAAGCCGCCGCGCGCTTCGCAAGCGCGGTGAACAGCGGCACATGCGGGAAGCGTTGCGCGAGCTTGGCAATGAGCGGCGCGAGATCATCGGAAAGGATGGTCGCGTCCACCGATGCGCCGGGCTCCGGCTTGAACGGGTCGAACGCGCCAGTTGCCGTCAGCGTCGCGCCGGAGAGGTCGTTGAGGATCAGCCGGTCGATGTCGAAGCGGCCATGGCGCAGCCGGAACGCCGTGTCGATGGAAGCTGCTTGAAGCCCCCCCTGCGCCACCGGGCCGGCCTTGAGCTTCACATCGATATCCTGATCGAACAAAGGCGCCATGCCGCTGTCGCTCGCAAACAGCCCAGCCAAGGCCGCCAGCGCGTCTCCATCGAGCGCGCCGCCTTCCAGCGAGAGCTGCATCGACGGCAAGGCGCTCGACGGCGACAGCCGCACGAAGGAGCCTTTGAGCGAAGCCCCGCCCAGCGCCAGTTCCAGATTGTCCGCACGCTGCTCGCGCTCATGCAGGCTGACCCGCGCCGAGAAGCCTGCCCCCGGAAGGCGCCGGATCGCCTCGTCCACATGAGGCGTCAGCCAGGCGGCAAAACCCGAAGGCTGGCGCGAGGCCAGCAGCAGATCTCCTTCGAAGCCGAAATTCTGCCCCACCACGAGCTTGCCCTTGGCCTCGATCTCGGTGCGGCCCGGAAGATCGGCCTTTAGCTGTTTGATATTCCAGCCATTGCCGCCCGGCTCCGCTTCGACGGTCACGTCGCGGATGGTGGTGTCGCCCGCGATGATCGCCGGAAGCTTCAGATCGATGCTGCCGGGAATATCCGGGATCGGCGCGCTGTCCATAAATCTGCGGAAAGCGGCCATGCGCTGCGATAGCGGCACCGCCGCCACCGCCTCGCTGCCCGCCTGCCCTGCCCCATCCAGCAGCACCTGCTGGCCGTTTGCGTTGATGAGGAAGCGCGGATCGCTGCCATAATCGAACAGCGCCTTGCCATTGACCACATAAGGGTCATCAGCCGGACCCTGCTCCATACGGAACTCCGGCATCTCGATCTTTGAATGATCGGCGGAGAAGTCCCCAGTAATGCGCACACCGGCAAAGAACGGCCGCTCGGCGTCATCCTCAGCGTTTCTTACAGCCCCAGCCTGCCCCTGCGCTCCCTCCCCACCCTGAGCCTGTCGAAGGGCGGTCTTCTTCTCGGCAATATCTGCGGACTTGATCGCGAAGGTGCCCTTATAGGAAGGCGCGCCTTGCGCCAGGGTCATATTGCCATCGGTTTCGAAGGTGGCGGGCATTGTCTCGGGGTGGATGCGGGCGCTGACGCGCAAGGTTCCGTCCGGCTTGGCCTCCCCGGTCGAGACTTCCAGCCCGGCCTTGTGCCCGTCGAAGGCAAGCCGCCCGTCGAAGCGCCACGGCCCGGCAAGACTCGCGGCGGACATGGTGGCGTTGAGGCCGGTAATCCGGTGCTCGCGATTGTTCGCCTCGTCGCGCAAAATCACCGTGCCGTCGGTGATACGGAGATTTTCCAGCTTGACCGTCGCCGCCTCAAACGGGGCCTCAGGCCGGATCGCCCAATCGACCTTTCCGGTCTTGTCGAGCGTAATCAGCGCGCGCGGCTTTTCAACGCGCATGTCGAAGATGAGGATCTGCCCGCGCAGAAAGGGCATCAGCTCGGCATCCATCGAGAAGCGCTCGACGGTCATCGCCGGCCGGCCGTCCTTTTCGCCGACACGCACATCGGAGAAGGTGACGGAGGGGAACGGTAAGAGCCGCGCATTGGCGCTGCCCGCCACTGTTACCGGGCGCCCCAGAATGCGGCTCGCCTCCCGCTCGAAATCGGTTCTATAGCCCGTCCAGTCGATAAAAGGCGGCACCACCAGCGCCGCCGTCAGGACAAGCACCAGCAAACCGCCTAGAATGACAAAAACGCGCCCCAAACCTCTGGCTCCGGAGAATCCTGCTCATCACATCCGCGTGACAGCGCGCAACATAACGGCACCCATCCGGCGACAACAAGGCAAATCGCGTTCGTTAGGGGAAAATTACCGCATTATGCACGCCGTTTGGTGCAATTCCCGTCGGAAGAGCCGGTGGTCACGCGGTAAAGCGCGCTAGAATTGCCGGAAGGCTCGTCTTATTCGTCCAATGAACCGCCATCCACCCAGCTTCCCTCGCCGCTTCGATATTCCCCAGCGTATCGTCAATGAGGAGGATTTCACTCGGCTTCAAGTTCGTGCGAGTCTCCACTGCCCGGTAGAATCTGTGTTGAGGCTTCCGGCACCCCAAGGCGGCGGAGTAAAACATCCCGTCGACATATCTAGCGAGTCCGAGGCCTTTTATCAAATATGCCGCCCGCATGTGTTCCTGGTTCGTCGCCAGATAAACCCGAAGCCCGCTGTCACGGCAGGCCGCTATGTCATTCAACAGTACGGGGTCCAAATGCGAATCTTTTTCGAACCAGTATGAAATCAGATCCTCGCAATGTACCTCAGGGGCAATCTTTATAAGAGCGGCGGCGAGACATTCCGCCATGGACGTGCGCCCGACAATGATTTCCTCCCAATATGGTTGGAAGAATTCTCGCCTCAGGTCAGCCACCGGCACACCTAGATCCCGTTCGAGGTTATCAGCCCAATGTTCTCTTCCCTCTGGCTGGATGATGACCACTCCATCGACATCGACCATCAAGCTTTAATCAATTTCCCATTCCCGGCGTTGTTAACTGTCCCTTGAATCAATGTCTCAACTCACACCCGTAAGATCTTGCCTGGATTCATGATATTATCCGGGTCGACGGCGCGTTTGATGGAACGCATGAAGTCCACCGCCTCGCCCAGTTCCAGTTCTAGATACTTCATCTTGCCCTGACCGATGCCATGCTCGCCCGTGCAGGTGCCTTCCATGCCGATGGCGCGCAGCGCGAGGCGATCCATGAAAGCCTCCGCCTTTTCGATTTCCGCGGCGTCGCTGGTATCGAGCAACAATTGCAGGTGAAAATTGCCGTCGCCGACATGGCCTACGATGGGCGCGATGAGCCCCGTTTCGGCAAGGTCGGCTTCGGTTTCGCCAATGCAATCGGCAAGGCGCGAGATCGGCACGCAGACATCCGTCGCCACCGCCTTCGCGCCGGGGCGCAGCGACAGCACGGAGAAATAGGCGTCATGCCGCGCCCGCCACAGCCGGTCGCGCTCTTCCGCATTGGCCGTCCACTGAAACGGCCCGCCGCCATTCTCCGCCGCGATTTCGCCGAAGAGTTCCGCCTGTTCCTTGACGCCCGTCTCGCTGCCATGGAACTCGACGAAGAGATAGGGCTGGGCCAAGTAAGGCAGCTTGGCATAGGCGATCAGCGCCTGCATCTGCAGCGTGTTGACGAGCTCAATGCGCGCCACGGGAATGCCCATCTGGATCGTCTCGATGACAGTGCGGCACGCCGCCTCGACACTCGGAAACGGGCATAAGCCGCCGGAAATCGCCTGCGGGATGCCGTAAAGCTTCAGCGTCAGTTCGGTGATGATGCCAAGCGTCCCCTCGGAGCCGATGAGAAGCCGCGTCAAATCATAACCGGCGGAGGTCTTTTTGACGCGCTTGGCGGTCGTGATCAGCCGCCCATCCGGCATCACAGCCTTCAGCGCCAGCACATTCTCGCGCATGGTGCCGTAGCGCACGGCATTGGTGCCCGAGGCGCGGGTGGAAGCCATGCCGCCGAGACTGGCATTCGCGCCAGGATCGATGGGGAAGAACAGGCCGGTATCCCGCAAATATTCGTTGAGCTCGCGCCTAGTGACGCCGGGCTCGACCATGCAGTCGAGATCGTCGGCATTGACGCTGACGATGCGGTTCATCCGCGACAGGTCGAGCGAAACGCCGCCCGCCGGCGCATTCACCTGCCCCTCCAGCGACGATCCGGTGCCGAAGGGAACGATAGGCACGCGATGCTCGGCGCAGATGCGCACCACCTCCTGCACCTCTCCGGTGCTTTCGGCAAACACCACGACATCCGGCGCCTGGGTTGGGACATAGGTCGTGGTGTGGCCATGCTGCGCGCGAATCGCCTGCCCCGTCTGCGCCTGTTCGCCGAAACGCTGTTTCAGAATAGCGACGGCAGCGGCAATCCCCTCTTCATTGCGTTCAAGCGCGACGGCGTCCTTGAGAGACATGTCTGGTTCCTTGAATTATCGACCTTAAAGCCCGGGAAGAGCGAGTTCGTCCGCATTCGCCCCCAGCATATCCGCCAGCGCCCGCACCACCAGATTATGATCCTCCCGCTGCGGCAGGCCCGACACGATCACCGCTCCGATAACGCCCGCGCCCTTCACCCGGATCGGGAAACCGCCGCCAGCCAGCGCGTAATCCGCCACGTCGAGCGCGCGGTGCGGCGGGAACATGCGGTCGGCGCGGTCCTGCTCCAGCACCAGCCGATAGGTGCTGGCATGGAAACGCCGCACCACATTATGCTTGCGGCGCACCCATTCCTGATTGTCTGCCGTCGCCCCTGATGTCACCGCATAGAACAGCCGCCTGTCCCAGAGCCCGATCTCGATGGCAACGCCCAAGCTTTCGCGCACGGCGATATCCCTGATACGGTCTCCCAATTCGAACGCCGTCGCCTCATCGAAGGCGTCGAACACCAGTGTGCGCTCCTGAACGAGGATTTTTTCAATATCTTCGCGATGGCTCATGCCGCTCTCCTATACACCGTTGCTTCACTCCAATATCAGCGCCCCGCTTGATTGATAAGCCCGTAGCGGCTAGTGAGCCTCCATGCAGAATGGAACATATAAGGGTCGCCTGCCTGATAATCCGGAATTGCCGGAGTTCATCGCGACCGCCGTCTTCAAGCGTGACGTGTTTTCGGAGACCCGCGCCGGCTATTTCGCGGGCGATCCGGAGAAGCGGATAATCCGCCGTCTGGTCAGCGCCTCGCCGCGCTGGTCGCGCCCGCTCGCCTGGATTTTGGCGAAGCGCGAGATACGCGCCCTGAAGACCGTGCGCGGCCTCAAGGGCGTGCCGCAGCTTATCGGCGCCGACCGCCATGGACTCTACCGTTCCTGGTCGGAAGGCGCGCCGCTGCATCTCGCCCGCCCGGCGGACCCGAAATGGTATCGCAGCGCCCACCGCATCCTGCGCGATTTTCGCCGTCTGGGCTTGACCCATAACGATCTCGCCAAGCCGCAGAACTGGCTGATGACCCCGGAAGGCGAAGCGGCGATCATCGATTTCCAGCTCGCCTCCGTGCATCGCTATCGCGGTCCGCTCTACCGCCTGATGGCCTATGAGGATTTCCGCCATCTGATCAAGCAGAAGCGCGCTTTCGCCCCGCATCTGATGACGGCGACGGAAAAGCGCATCCTCGCCCGCCGCTCGCTGCCCTCCCGCATCTGGCTCGCGACCGGCAAGAAGGTCTATAATTTCATCACGCGCGGCCTGTTCCGCTGGTCGGATGGCGAAGGCACCGGCGACCGCATCGACCGGGAAGGCCCGGCCATAACAGCCGCCTTGAAAGCCGACCCGCGCGTGCGCGACGTGGCGCTGACCGTCTATTCCCTGCCTGCCAAGGGTGTCGGACTCTACGCCTTTGTCGAGACGGCGGAAGCCGATGAACGCAGCCTGCGCGCCGCGCTCAAGGGCCTGAAGGTCGAGCTGATCCAGCCGGTGGCCCACCTGCCGCGCCGAGCCGACGGAACGGTGCGCGACGATATCCTGCGCCTGATCGCCATGAACCAGATGACCGAACTCGACGCCCTGCTCGCCCGCGAGCCGGACCTGCGCCCGCTGGTCGAGGCGTTGGCCGCGCATCGGCTGAATTTTACGGACCGGCGGGTGACGGAACTGGAAGGGAGTAAGGGAGTGGGGGAATAAGGGAATATTTTTTGCTTATTCCCCTACTCACTTACTCCCCTATTCCCCTGCTCCCTTCTAATTCGTCTCCGAATCACTACATCAGGAACAAATGTCAGACTTTCCCGACGACATGCCGTTCTTTGAGGACCCCGCCGCGCGGCCCGCACAGGCTGGCGGTTCCGTTGCGCCCGGCGGTATTGCCGCGAGGGCGATGCAGGCGCGCGGCGCTCCCGACTATCTCAAGGGGCTCAACCCCGAGCAGCGCCTCGCCGTCGAGACGACCGAAGGGCCGCTTCTGGTGCTGGCAGGCGCGGGAACGGGCAAGACGCGTGTGCTCACCACCCGCATCGCCCATATCCTGTCGCAGGGGCTCGCCTATCCAAGCCAGATCCTCGCCGTCACCTTCACCAACAAGGCGGCGCGGGAGATGAAGGAGCGCATCGGCGTTTTGGTCGGCGGCGCGGTCGAGGGCATGCCCTGGCTCGGCACCTTCCACTCCATCGGCGTCAAGCTCCTGCGCCGCCATGCGGAACTCGCCGGGCTGAAATCCGATTTCACCATCCTCGATACCGACGACGTCATCCGCCTCATCAAGCAGTTGATTCAGGCCGAAGGGCTCGACGACAAGCGCTGGCCCGCGCGCACCTTCGCCAACATGATCGACGGCTGGAAGAACAAGGGCCTCGGCCCCTCCGAAATCCCGGAAGGCGACGCCCGCGCCTTCGGCAATGGCCGCGGACGGCAGCTTTATCAGGCCTATCAGGACCGGCTGACGACGCTCAACGCCTGCGATTTCGGCGACCTCCTCTGCCACCCCATCCGCATCTTCCGCAATCATCCGGATGTGCTGAAGGAATATCACGCCCGGTTCAAATACATCCTGGTCGATGAATATCAGGACACCAACACCGCGCAATATATGTGGCTGCGGCTGCTGGCGCAGCGGCCTTCCGGCAATTCCATCAATGTTTGCTGTGTCGGCGACGACGACCAGTCCATCTATGGCTGGCGCGGGGCCGAGGTGGACAACATCCTCCGCTTCGAGAAGGATTTTCCGGGCGCCGCCGTGGTGCGCCTCGAGCGCAATTACCGCTCCACCGCCCATATCCTTGGCGCCGCCTCGCATCTGATCGCGCATAATGAAGGCCGGCTCGGCAAGACGCTTTTCACCGAAGCGCCGAATCCGGATGATGACCGTGTGCATGTCCACGCCGCCTGGGACTCGGAAGAAGAAGCCCGCGCCGTCGGCGAGGAGATCGAGCAGGCCCAGCGCAAGGGGCACAAGCTCAACGACATGGCGATCCTCGTCCGCGCCTCGTTCCAGATGCGCGAGTTCGAGGACCGTTTCGTCACGCTGGGCTTGAACTACCGCGTCGTCGGCGGCCCGCGCTTCTATGAGCGGCTCGAAATCCGCGACGCCATGGCCTATTTCCGCGTGGTCGCGCAAGCAGCCGACGACCTTGCCTTCGAGCGCATCATCAACACGCCGAAGCGCGGTCTGGGCGAGGCCACCATCCGTCAGGTGCATGATTATGCCCGGGCGCGGAACATCCCGATGCTCGCCGCCGCCGCCGATCTGGTCGCGACGGAGGAACTGAAGCCGAAACCCCGGTCGACGCTGAAAGAGGTGGTGGATAATTTCAACCGCTGGCATTCGCTGCTCGACTCGACGCCTCATACCGAACTCGCCGAGACAATCCTCGATGAGAGCGGCTATACGGCGATGTGGCAAAACGACCGCTCGGCGGAAGCGCCGGGACGGCTCGAAAACCTGAAAGAACTCATCCGCTCCATGGAGGAGTATGAGAGCCTGCGCGGTTTCCTCGAACATGTCGCGCTAGTGATGGACGCCGAGCAGAACGAGGAGCTCGACGCCGTCAACATCATGACGCTGCACTCCGCCAAGGGGCTGGAATTCGAAACCGTGTTCCTGCCCGGCTGGGAGGAAGGCCTGTTCCCCCACCAGCGCTCGCTGGACGAGGGCGGACGCTCCGGGCTGGAGGAAGAGCGCCGCCTCGCCTATGTCGGCTTGACGCGCGCCAAGAAGAATCTGCACATCTGGTTCGTCTCCAATCGCCGTATCCATGGCCTCTGGCAATCGACCATCCCCTCGCGCTTCCTCGAAGAACTGCCCGAGGCGCATGTCGAGGTGGCCGAGTCAGGCAATTCCTATGGCGGCTACGGCCAGTCGCGCTTCGACCGCGCCGACCCGTTCCAGAATAGCTATTCCACCCCCGGCTGGCAGCGCGCGCAGGCGAACCGCTCGGAAGCGACGCGCAACAATTGGGGCTCGCGCTCGGGCGCCAATGTCGAGCGCATCGGCTATGGCGAGGCCGATTCCGGCTTCGGCGCCGGTCGCGGCTCGGTCAAGGGCCGGATGATCGACGGCGAACTGGTGGCCAAATCCGTCTCCGACACCCCCTCCTCCTTCAAGCCGGGCGACCGCGTGTTCCACACCAAATTCGGCAACGGCAACGTCGCCTCGATCGACGGCAACAAGCTGACCATCGACTTCGACCGCGCGGGGCAGAAGCGGGTGCTGGACAGTTTTGTGCAGAGAGTGTGAAACTTCAGCCTAGGAATTGGGCGGCTTCACCCTGTTGGACCAAAATCTTCACGGCCTTCTTGTCGAAGGACACGAAGGTTTCTCCGCCCAGCCGCTTGCCTTCATAGGCCATCACGCCATCGGCAAAGTCACCGCCTGCGTCCAGAACTGCAAGTCCAGCTTCGACGGCCGGTTGATTTGTCACCACGTTTCCGGCGTTTAGAAATAAGCGTATGGCTGCCGCCACATCTTCTCTCGGCAACTTCTCCCCATGCCGAAGTATCCAGACCAATTCGCACAGACACGGCAAGGAAATGGCAATCAACGTCGCTTCGCTGAGCAGCTTTTCGGCCGTACGTGACTGCACGAAGTCATCCTCCAGCACGACACGCACAAGTACATTGGTGTCAACCGACAGCCTCATTTGTCGCTGAATTCGCCCGCCCAGCCGGCAGCGATAATTTCATTCATTTCATCGATCGTCATGGGCCTTTTCGATTTACGTTTGTCTGCGAGAAAGCCAAAAACATCCTCTATCTTGCCCGTCGGGCGAGCCGCGCGCACCCGCAATTCACCACCGGGCAGCGCTTCGACTTCGATCCGCTCGCCCGGCTCTATGCCAAGATGACGCAACAGATCCCGCTTGAACGTGACCTGCCCCTTTGCCGTAACCGTGAGTGCAGCCATAACCAGCCTCCACAATCTGTATCTATAATGTAATGCTAGGTTTCATTACCGTCAATGAGGCCTCTCGAAACATCCCTCCACCACTTGGTCCAACCATCCAATAATTTTGACGTATCCATCAACAGTTCTGATGTGACATTGCCCTCCGGCCTGATTTAGATCAAACGCATCCAGCCGGCGCACGCCGTTTCGTGGCTCTTCCCCGGCGTCTCATCTCAAGGAGCGATCATGGACCAGATGTTGGGCGCTGAAAGCGTGGCGCGCAGCCCGCGCGCTGAATTCTGGGAAGGGGTTCGCCTGGCGCTTCCGCTCGTTGCCGCGATTGCGCCGTTCGGCCTGCTCTTTGGCGCGGTGGCCATCGACAATGGCTTCACCATGCCCGAGGCGGTGCTGATGAGCACCGCGCTCTATGCCGGGGCGAGCCAGATGGTGGGGCTGGAACTCTTCGGCCAGAAAATCGCGCCATGGATGATCGTGCTGTCGATCTTCGCGGTCAATTTCCGCCATGTGCTCTATTCGGCAGCGGTGGGTCGGCGCATCCGGCACTTCACTTTCTGGCAGAAAGCCGCTGCCTTTTTCGTGCTGGTCGATCCGCAATATGCCGAGACGGAGAAGCGCGCCGAAGCGGGGCGGCCCGTCACCTTCGCCTGGTATATGGGCCTCGCCCTGCCCGTCTATCTGATGTGGATCGTGGAAGCCTATATCGGCAGCATGTTCGGCAATCTCATCACCGATCCCCACGCGCTGGGACTGGATGTGATCCTGCCGGTTTATTTCCTCGGCCTCGTCATGAGCTTCCGCACCCGCCAGCACTGGCTTCCGGTGGTAATCGCTAGCGGCGCGGCCTCTGTCCTTGCCTACAAGACCGTCGGTTCGCCTTGGCATGTCAGCCTGGGGGCCATCGCCGGCATCATCGTGGCGGCCATTCTTGCGAAGCCTGAAAAGCACGAGCAGATCCGAGAAAAGAGTGAGGCGGTGTTGCGTTCGCCTGAGAAAGTGGGGAACTGAGCATGTCCACCATTTCATGGATTATTCTGGTTGGCGCGGTCATGACATTCCTGACCCGCGTTGGCGGACATCTGATCCTCTCGCGTTTCGAGCGGATTCACTATCGCGTCGAGGCGGGGTTGAACGCCGTTCCGGCGGCCGTTCTGACCACCCTCGTCGCCCCCGCCGCCTTCACCAATGGCTGGAAGGAATTCGTCACCCTGCTTTTTGCCGGCTTAATTTCCACGAGGCTTAGCCTGGTGCCGATGTTCTGCCTCGGCGCGGCATGCATCATTCTGCTGCGGTATTTTTTCCCCGTTTAGTCGGATCGGAGTGTTTGCCGTAGTGCTTGTCATACCAAACCTAGGCGAGGACAACGACCCCTCCGATCCATGGGAAAACATACCAAATAAACTCTGGACCAGTCATGGTTTCAGTCTCCCCAGAAGATGTCTTGCACCTATATGTAACGCTCCAGCGAAAAAAAAGCCAAGCTGCCACGCCGAGAACCGAGCTCAACAGGCCCGTTCCCGGCGGAAGTCAAAGCTGTTTCCGAGAACACCGACAGCGACAAAAGCCGTTGAAAGCCGGTCCAGATTGTTCGCCGCCAGCTTGATCTGCTCATTGTAAATCGCATTCATTTCCCCCTCCCTTGATAGATAAATACCCCGCTATCCCAACCCCTCCGTCGCGGCGATCAGCCATTCGCGCGTCTTGCCTTCCACATGCGGCAGCAGCTTTTCGCGTACCTTGGCATGGTAAGCATCGAGCCAGACCAGTTCTTCCCGCGTTAGCAGGCTGGTATCGATCAGCCTGATGTCGATGGGGCAGAAGGTAAGCGTCTCGAAGCCCATCATGGGAATATCGCCGCCCTCGATCTTCTCCGGTTCGGTCACCACGATGAGGTTCTCGATGCGGATGCCGAAGCTGCCGGGCTTGTAATAGCCGGGCTCGTTGGAAAGGATCATGCCGGGCATCAGCTCCTGTGCGCCGCGCTTTGAAATGCTCTGCGGCCCTTCATGCACAGCAAGATAGGAGCCGACCCCGTGGCCCGTGCCATGGGCATAGTCGAGCCCGTGCTTCCACAGCGCGATGCGGGCGAGCACGTCGATATCCATGCCGCGCGTGCCCTTGGGGAACCGCGCGGTGGAAATGGCGATCATCCCCTTCAGCACGAGGGTGAAGGCGCGCTTTAGTTCGTCCGATACCGTGCCGATGGGCACGGTGCGGGTGATGTCGGTGGTGCCGTCGCGATATTGCGCGCCGGAATCGACCAGATAAAGCTCGCCTGCCTGCAGCACGCGGTTGGTGCTGGTATTGGCGCGGTAATGGATGATCGCGCCATTCGGTCCGGCGCCGGAGATAGTGTCGAAGGAAATATCCTCCAGCGGCATCTGGAAGCTCTCGGCCACGCTGCGCCGGGTTTCCTCCAGCTTGGTCGCGGCGGTGATCTCATCGACCGTACCCGGCGTCTGCTCGTCGAGCCAGGAGAGGAAGGAGGCCATGGCCACGCCGTCGCGCTCATGCGCCCGGCGCGCGCCATAAAGCTCCGCCTCGTTCTTGAGCGCCCGCGGCAGGCGGGCCGGGTCCTTGCCCTCGATCACCTTGCCGCCCGCGTCTTCGACGACCATGCGCAGCTTTTCCGCCGCAAGCACCGGGTCGAGCAGGATTGCGTCGCCCTTTTCCGCCAATGATTTCAGATAATCCTCTAGCGACCCTGGCGAGCGCAGCTTTGCAAGTTGCGTCAGATAGGCTTCCGTCTCGATCGGCAGCTTGCGCTTGTCGATGAACAGCGACGGCTCGTCTTCCGCCGGAATAATGGCGAAGGAGAGCGGCAGCGGCGTGTTGCTCACATCCTTGCCGCGGATGTTGAACGCCCAGGCGATGGAGGACGGATCGGTCAGTACCGTCGCCTGCGCACCGCTTCCTGCAACCGCCCGCGACAATTCCTCGAGCTTGCTGCTCGCCTCTTCTCCCGCAAAGGCGATGGGCTGGATGGTGACGGGCTCGAGCGGCGCGGCAGGCTGGTCGGTCCAGACGAGATCGACCAGATTGTCGGTGACCGGCACCAGCCGCCCGCCGACCTTCGCAAGCGCGTCGCGCAGCGCCTCGGCATCCGCTATGGTATGGAGCCAGGGATCGAAGCCGATTGCGAGGCCCTTGCCATACTCCGCCAGCCAGACGGAAGGCGGCGTCTCGATGAGGCTTTCGATCTGGAAGACGTTCAAATCGGTCTGCTCGCGCACCTGCAGCGTGTAGCGCCCGTCTACGAAGATGAAAGCCTCACTCTTCAGGATCAGCGCCACGCCCGCCGAGCCCGTGAAGCCGGTGAGCCAGGCAAGGCGCTGCGCCCGCGGCGGCACATATTCGCCCTGATGCTCGTCCGCGCGGGGGACCAGAAAGCCGTCGAGCCCGAGCTTTTCCATCTCTGCCCGGAGCTTCGCCACGCGCGGAGCCGCATTTGCCGGATTGCTGATGACGTCGAAGGACTGGAACATGGGATGGTGGTCCTTTGGTACATAGAGGGAGATTGGGAAGCGGCCTACGCGCTACTTCAAATGTATCGTCACCCAGCCCTCACGATACAAGGTTTGCTGGTGGGAAAAGCCCTGCGCCTGATAGGCAGCAATCACCTTATCATGCTGGCTGTCGAGAATGCCTGAGAGCACCAGTGAACCGCCGGGAGCCATATGCTGCTTCATGGCGGGCGCCAGCTCTATCAGGGGCAAAGCCAGAATATTGGCAACGATCAGGTCGAAAGGGGCAGCACTGCGCATTGCCGGATGGTCGAATCCGGTGGCCGTTGCAGTCTTCACATATGTGGCGACGCCGTTCTTGACGAGATTTTCGTCGGCAATCTCGATGGCGACCGGATCGATATCGGTCGCAAGTACCGGGATTGGCGCGAGCTTGGCGATGGCGATGGCGAGCACCGCGCTTCCCGTGCCAAGATCGAGCGCACTCTGCGGGTTCTCACGGCGGATAATCTCATCGATCATCTCAAGGCAACCCGATGTGGTGCCATGATGGCCGGTGCCGAAGGCCTGCGCGGCATCGATTTCGATGGCAATATCATCGGGGCCGATCTTGTCGCGGTCATGCGATCCATGAACGAAGAAGCGCCCGGCGCGCACCGGCTTCAGCCCTTCGAGCGAATACACCACCCAGTCGATGTCAGGCAGCACCTCGCGCTGGATTTGCAGGCCGAACGCATCCGAGCCGATTCTGTCAGCGATCCGTGCTTCGGCGGGGTCCGCATCCGTTTCGACATAAAGCGAGACCTCGAAAATCTGCCGGTCTTCATCTACTTCGACGATGGCGATGGGTAGGCCATCCTCCTCGAACTCCTGTTCGATCAGGGCATAGATACGCTCGGCTTCTTCTTTTCCGGCGGTGAGGAACAGGCGTGTTTGAGGCATGGACGGCTTTCGGAAGTTGGAATCGTAAGCGACGAATAAACGCTTTTCTATTCCGCCGCCAATTTTCTCAGCTTTTCAATCGCTGTATCCGGATTTTCACCATAGGCAATCGTCCCACGGAAGCGGCCCTTGCTGTCGAGCAGGAAAATCGAGGCGGTGTGATCCATGGTGTAATCACCATCCTCGCCCGGCACCTTGCGGGCATAGACGTGGTATGCCTTAAGCATCGAGGCCACCTTGTCGGGCGCGCCGGTAATGCCGGTAATGCGCTGCGAGACATTGCCGATATAGGTCTTGAGCGTCGCCACATCGTCCCGCTCGGGATCGACAGTGACAAAGTAAGCGCGGATGTTCTGCCCCTCCGGCCCCAGCTTTTTCAGCCAGCCATCGAGCTCGAAAAGCGTGGTCGGGCAGACATCGGGGCAATGGGTAAAGCCGAAGAAGATGGCGGAAGGATGCGAGCGGAACGCCGCCTCCGTGATCGGCTTGCCATCGGTGGCGGTGAGCTCGAACTTGCCGCCGAACGGCGCATCCTCCGGCTTCGAGCGGTCCCGCCACATATTGAAGGCGAGCGCGCCCGAAAGCACGGCGATGAGGGCGATAACGATTACAGGGAAAATTCTGCGCATCGGATTCACAAGCACCAGGACAGGCCGCTCTGTATCATCGCCTGAAAAATGCCCTCGCCATGGTTGAGCCAGCCGGCGAAGGCAAGACCGGTCGCAACCGCGACAAGCAGCGCCATGACGGCCGCGAGGGCGAATTTCGATGAACTATGATCGTGCGCTGTCTTCATTCGTCCATTATAGAGCATGATCCTGAAAAGTTGCAGACTTTTCAGACGAGATCATGCGGCAAAAAACCGCCTAAACCCCGTGGTTTAATGGGTTTATCGAATGAATGAAGAAAGCGATCTGCGCTTCCAGAATGACGAGCCGCGCATCCACCCGACGGCGCAGCTGAAAGGCGTGAAGCTGGGGCGCTATGCTGATATAGGCGAGCGCGTTATCCTGCGGGACGTGACGGTGGGCGATTTCAGCTATTTCGAGCGCAATGGCGAAGGGATTTATGCCGATATCGGCCGGTTCTGCTCGATTGCCGCCAATGTGCGCATCAACGCGCTTGAACATCCGATGGAGCGCCTGACCACCCACAAGCTGAGCTACCGGCCCAACGAGTATTTCCGCTATCTCGGCCTCGACGGTGAATTCCGCGCCCGTCGCCAGGCGCGGCGCGTGACGATAGGTCATGATGTGTGGATCGGCCATGGCGCGGTAATCATGCCCGGTGTCTCCATCGGCCACGGCGCGGTGGTGGGCGCCAACGCCGTGGTGACGCGCGACGTAGCCGCTTACACCATCGTCGCCGGAAGCCCCGCCCGCCTCATCCGCCCGCGCTTCGATGAGGCCATAGCGGCAAAGCTTCTCGCGCTCTGCTGGTGGGACTGGCCCGTGGAGAAGCTCTACGAGGCCGTGCCCGACATGCAGAAACTCGACATCGCCGCCTTTCTAGACAAGTGGTCATAAACGCTTCTCTTGTATTCTGCATGAGCGCGTCCCAATTCTCTTTCGAGATAAACTGGAGGTTTCCATGAAGCAGGTTCTCGCCGCGACGGCACTTTTGGCCGGCGCCATGATGGGTCAGGCCGGGGCCGAGGAAATCGGCAAGGTCGGCGTCGACTGGTTCGGCAACGACATCATCATCGATGCCGTGCAGGACCCGAAAGTAAAGGGCATCACCTGCTATCTCGCCTCGTTCGACCGCAGCATCATCGACCGGCTGCAGAAGGGCAATTGGTTCGAAAACCCCTCCAACGCCTCCATCTCCTGCCAGCAGACCGGGCCGATCACCGTAGGCGACATCGACCTCGACGAAAGTGGCGAGCGCGTCTTCTCCACCCGCACCAGCCTGATCTGGAAGGAACTGGTCATCACCCGCATCTACGACAAGACGAACGATACGATGGTCTATCTCGTCCACGCCGCGCAAGTACAGGACGGCTCGGCCAAGACATCGATCTCCACGATCCCGCTCTTCAACAGCCAGGTGACGTGGGAGAAGGGTAAGCCCCAATAAAGAAAGGCCGGGATCGCTCCCGGCCTTTTTGTTTCAAGCGATCTGCGCCCCCGCGTGCAGCGGGTCGGCATCCTCGATGTCCTTGCCGGCATTATAAACCGCCTCATCCAGAATGCCCTCGCGCTTGGAAACGATGGTCGGCACCAGCGCCTGTCCGGCGACGTTGACCGCCGTGCGGCCCATATCGAGGATTGGATCGATGGCGAGCAGGAGGCCGACGCCTTCGAGCGGCAGACCGAGCGTGGAGAGCGTCAGCGTGAGCATCACGGTCGCGCCGGTCAGGCCCGCCGTCGCGGCGGAACCAAGCACCGAGACGAAGACTATCAGCACATATTCCTGGATGCCGAGCGGCACGCCGAAAAACTGTGCGATGAAGATCGCCGAGATGGCCGGATAAATCGCGGCGCAGCCGTCCATCTTGGTGGTCGCGCCCAGAGGCACGGCAAAGGCGGCATATTCGCGCGGCACCCCCAAGCTCTTTTCGGTGATGGTCTCGGTGACCGGCAGCGTGCCGACCGAGGAACGCGACACGAAGGCAAGCTGGATCGCCGGCCACGCGCCTGCGAAGAAGCGCGACGGCTTCAGGCCATGGGCAACGAGCAGCGCCGGGTAGACGATGAAGAGCACGAGCGCGAGGCCGATATAGACGGCGGCGGCATACCAGCTGAGCTGCGCCAGCGTTTCCCAGCCATATTGTGCCACGGCGCGGCCCAAAAGGCCGATGGTGCCGATGGGCGTCAGCCGGATGACCCACCACAGGATCTTGCGAACGATCACCAGCAGCGACTGGTTGAAGGCAAGGAAAGGCTTCGCCGCTTCACCAGCCTTCAGCGCAGCGATGCCGAAGGCGATGGAAACGACGAGTAGCTGCAGCACGTTGAAATTCAGCGATGTGCTGGCGCTGCCTTCGGTCACCTTGGTGCTGGCTTCGAGCCCGAGCATGTTGGCGGGCACGAGGCCCTTGAGAAAATCGAGCCAGGAGCCGGTATAGGACGGCGCCTTGGCCGCCGTTTGCGCCACGCCCGAGCCGATGCCCGGCTGGATGAAAAGGCCGAGCGCGATGCCGATGATGACGGCGATGAAGGAAGTGATGGCGAACCAGAGCAGCGTCTGCCAAACCAGCTTGGCGGCATTCTGCAGGGTCGCCAGATTGGCGATGGAGGCGACGATAGCCGTGAACACCAGCGGCGGCACCAGCGCGCGCAGAAGCTGCACGAAGATGGAGCCGATGGTCTGCAGCGTGACCGTCAGGCAGTTCGGATTGCCCGCCGCATCCGCGCCCATATTGCGCGCGATAAGGCCGAGGACCAGCCCGATCACCATGGCGGATAGAACCTGAAAGCCGAAGGACGCATAGAACGGCTTCGGAGCGGATTTTGTGGGTGCGTGAGACATGTGTGGCTACTTTCGCGGACTCGACGGATGGCGGAAAAGCCGCCTCCAAGTTTGCGCTGAAATTAGCCCTGCATGCGCGCGCCTATAAGAAAGCGCTTGGCGCGATGGAGTAAGAGATCGGAATTGTATTCCAAAAAGCATCCATAAACGGAAATGAATTCCAGAGTGCGATCAGATGGCTTGAAGCTTTCTGAAGCAACTGAAAACTCACCCGAAAACCGTTGCCGCTTGCCTGAATCCGGATATGGTGAGGATGGGGCGATATCAATGGAGGGAGGGGGCTCATGGCAATACCCAAAGTAGCGGACGCGCCATTGAAATCGGGCGATCGCGGTGGCACATTCGAAGGCATGGAAGCACGTGTCGCGAAACTGGAAGCTGCGGTTGAACATATCCAGGCGGATATAACGGACATCAAGTCCGATATCCGCGGGATACGCGCTGACGCGCGCGCGGATGTCCAATCATTGCGAGAACAAACAACCGGCGAGATCAAATCCCTCCGTGATGAGATGAAATCCTTCCGCGCAGAAATGGCGGGGGAATTCAAGGCGGTCCGCGCGGAGATGGCGGAAAGATTCAAATCGGTAGATGAAGAATTCAAGTCGGTAGACGCAGAATTCAAATGGGTCCGCGAAGAGTTCAAGTCCATGCGCAGTCAAATGTCCACCGATTTCCGGCTGGCCTTCGGCGCCATCATCACGGTTGCCATCGGCTTGGCGGGGATGATGGCGAAAGGTTTCGGCTGGATCTAATGCGCGTTTTGTCCCTGTCCGATACCGGAACCCCCGACTTCAGGCAGCTTACGCCACCGTCTTCTCTATCCTCTTCCCCCAGTCGATCAGCGGCTTCGACCGCAGGGCGAAATCGAACAGCCGATCCGCAAGGTCCGGCGAGGTGATGCTATCAGGGTCGATTTCCATGCGCACGAAGAAATGCCTGTTGCGCACGGCTTCTGCGAGGTCCGGCTCTTCTATATGCTCGAAACCGCGCGGCAGGCGCTTCAGCCGGTCGGTGTCGCGCAGTTCCAGGCCGCCCTGCTTCAGCGCCCTGACCATCGCGCGGTATTCCTCCGGCTTTTCCACGATTGCCTTGCGCATGGCGAGCAGCAGTTCCGGCCGCTGCTCCCACCAGGCAACGCCTGCATAGCAATCACGCACGCCCGGCAGACCGATGCAGACATAAAAGCAGCCGCTCTCCGTCCGCTTGCTCCCATCCGCGGAAAGCAGCGCCGAGAGATGCCGGTTATAGGGGCTCTTATCCTTGGAGAAGCGGGCGTCGCGATAGATGCGGAACTGCGATTTCACCCGGTCGCCCCGGAACGGCAATCCGGCTTCGGCAAAACGCTCCGTCAAGTCCTCGACGAGATCGCCCAGCGGCTCCTTCAGATGCGCCTCGAACAGGCCCTTGTTTTCCTGAAACCACTCGCGATTCTGATGAAAATCGAGCGCCTTCAGGAAAGGCAGCGCCTTGTCACCGAAACCCTTGAATCTACGCTCGCTCACGTCTGTTCTCCCACTAAGGCGAACCACGCATCCTCGTCGATCACCTCCACGCCGAACTCCTGTGCCTTGGCAAGCTTCGAGCCCGCCCCCGGCCCTGCCACGACAAGATCGGTCTTCTTCGACACCGACCCCGAGACCTTCGCCCCATAGCGCTCCGCCATCGCCTTGGCCTCATCGCGGGACATTTTTTCGAGCGAGCCGGTGAACACCACCGTCTTCCCCGCCACCGGCGAGCTGGAGGCGACGCGCAGTTCCTCGTCGAGCGGCGTTACCTGCGCGAGCAGCGCTTCGAGCACTTCCAGATTGTGCGGCTCGTTGTAAAAATCCACCACCGCCTCGGCGACGATCGCGCCGATGCCTTCGATATCATTGAGCTCGATCCAGGCCTCGTTGCCCTTGTCGGCTTTGTCGGCGGGCGCTCGGGCTTCGCGCGCTGCCTTTTCAAACGCCGCATAGGAGCGGTACGCCCGCGCCAGCCGTTTGGCGTTCACCTCGCCCACATGCCTGATGCCGAGCCCGAACAGGAAGCGTGAGAGCGCAATCTCCCGCCGCTCATCGATGGCGTCGAACAGTTTCTTCACCGAAACCGCGCCGAACCCTTCGATATTCTCAAGCTTCGTCAGCGAGCGGCTCTGCCGCTCGCGAAGCGTGAAGATATCGGCGGGCGAACGCACACGCAGGGCCGGGTCTGTGGCATGGAAGAAGAACTCCACCTGCTTTTCGCCAAGCCCCTCGATGTCGAAGGCATTGCGCGAGACGAAATGCCGGATGCGCTCCACCGCTTGCGCCGGGCAGATGAGGCCGCCGGTGCAGCGGCGCACCGATTCGTTCTCCTCGCGCACCGCATGGCTGCCGCAGACCGGGCAGGTATGCGGAAAGACATAAGGCACCGCCGAGGCCGGGCGCTGGTCCATGACGACGTCGACGATCTGCGGAATGACGTCGCCTGCCCGCTGCACGATGACCATGTCGCCGACGCGAATGTCCCTGCCCTCGCGGATCGGCTGACCGCTATTGCCAATGCCTTTGATATAATCCTCATTGTGCAGCGTCGCGTTGGTGACGACCACGCCGCCCACCGTGATCGGCTCCAGCCGCGCCACCGGTGTCAGCGCGCCGGTGCGTCCCACTTGGATGTCGATGCCTGTCAGTCGGGTAAATGCCTGCTCGGCGGGGAATTTATGCGCCGTGGCCCAGCGCGGAGAGCGCGAGCGGAAGCCGAGCCGCGTCTGCAGATCAAGCCTGTCTACCTTATAGACCACGCCGTCGATGTCATAGTCGAGATCCGGCCGCACTCGCTCGATATGGTGGTAGTGCTCTAGTATATCCTCGACCGACGAAAGCCGCTTCATCAGCGGATTGATCGGGAAGCCCCACGCGCCGAACGTCTCCACCATGCCCAATTGCGTATCGGCGGGCATGTCCGACATCTCGCCCCAGCCATAGGCGAAGAAGCGCAGCTTGCGGCTCGCCGTCACCTTGGGGTCAAGCTGGCGCAGCGAGCCGGACGCGGTGTTGCGCGGATTGACATAGGTCTGCTTGCCTTCCGCCGCCATCTGCGCATTGAGCGCCAGGAAGTCGCTCTTGGCCATATAGACCTCGCCGCGAATTTCCACCACATCGGGCGCGCCCGCCGGCAGCACATCAGGGATTTCGCGGATCGTGCGGATATTGGCGGTCACATTCTCGCCGGTCGTGCCGTCGCCGCGCGTCGCCGCGCTCACGAGCCGCCCGCGCTCATAGCGCAGCGACATGGAGAGCCCATCGATCTTCGGCTCGGCGGTAAAGGCAATGGAATTGTCCGGCAGCCTGCCGAGAAAGCGATAGACCCCGCCGACGAAATCGCGGACGTCCTCGTCGGAAAATGTGTTGTCCAGCGAAAGCATCGGGCGCGAATGGACAACCGGCGCGAACTGGCCGGACGGTGCCGCCCCGACTTTACGCGACGGGCTATCCGGCCGGACGAGCTTCGGAAACCGCGCCTCAATCCCGTCATTGCGCCGCTTCAGCGCGTCATATTCGGCGTCCGAAATCTCCGGCGCATCCTTGCCATGATAGAGCGCATCGTGCCGCGCCAGCTCCCCGGCGAGAAACGCTAGTTCCTCCACCGCTTCGGCTTCGCTCAATTCGCTGACGGGCTTTTGGTTCGTGGGCATGCATGGAGACTCCGGTCGTCAGGAATCGTTTTATTGAAAAACGGGGGAATGGCAAAGGTAGGCAGAGGAGGATGCTGACAGGCAGAGCGCCAAGCACGAGCCGCCTCGATGACGGCGACGTGGGCAAGGCGCCCTTACCCAGCCCCGCTCAGCAGCCTTGCCGCCGCCGCCCGCGCTTCCTCGGTGATGGACGCACCAGCCAGCATCCGGGCGATTTCTTCCTTGCGCGCGTCATGTTCCATATGCGTCACGCGGGTGACGATCATATCGGACCCCTCCCCCGCCGGGCCCTTGGAAATCAGCATATGGGTGGTCGCGCGGGCCGCCACTTGCGGGGCGTGGGTGACCGAAAGCACCTGCACATTGCTCGACAGCCGCGCGAGCCGCTGGCCGATGGCATCGGCGACCGCGCCGCCGACACCCGTGTCGATCTCGTCGAACACCAGCGTCGGCGCGGAGCCGCGGTCCGCCAGCGCCACTTTCAGCGCCAGCAGAAAGCGCGAGAGCTCGCCGCCCGAGGCGACCTTCATCATCGGGCCGGCACGGGTGCCGGGGTTGGTCCGCACCCAATATTCCACCGTGTCGATGCCGTCGGCCCCGCGCGTTTCCGGATCGCTCGTCATCTCAACGATGAATTCCGCGCGCTCCAGCTTCAAGGCAGGCAGTTCGGCCATGACCGCGGATTTCAGATGCGCCGCCGTCTCGCGCCGCTTTTCACTGAGCGCAGCAGCAACTTCGTCATAGGCCGCGCGCGCAGCGACGGCCTCTTTCTCCAGCGCCGCCAGCCGCTCGGTTCCGGCGTCTAGATCGAGGAGATCCGCGTCCATCCGGTCGCGCAGGGCGGCAAGGCCGTCCACCGGCACGGAGAATTTGCGCGCCGCCGCTCGCAGAGCGAACAACCGCTCCTCCACCTGCTCCAGCACACGCGGGTCGAAATCGATGGCCCGCATCGCTGCCTCGATGCCGCTTTGCGCGTCGCTGAGATTGTCTAGCGCCTGGTCGATGGCCTTGATAACTGGCTCCAGCAATTGCGGCGCTTCGCCCATCTTCCGCTCCAGCCGCCGCACAAGGCTCGCAAGCGACGGAATCGGCGAGGCCGAACCGGACAGAAGCTCCGCCGCCTCGTTCACATCGGAGGCAATCTTTTCGGACTTCATCATCGTCGCGCGCTTTTCGGCGAGCGATTCTTCCTCCTGCGGCTGCGGATCGAGCTTGGAAAGCTCCTCCACCGAGGCGCGCAGATAATCCGACTCGCGCGCCGCCGCCTCCACCTTGGCCCGGTGGCGGGACAGCGCCTGCTCGGTATCGCGCCAGACCTTGTAGTGGCTGCGCACCAGCGCCACATCCGCCTCCAGGCCGCCAAACGCATCGAGCAGGTTGCGGTGCAGATCCGTGTCGATCAGTGCCCGGTCGTCGTGCTGGCCGTGAATCTCCACCAGCCGTCGCCCCAACTCCCGCAAGAGCGACACGCTCGCCGCCTGATCGTTGATGAAGACGCGGCTGCGCCCATCCGACGTCTGCACGCGGCGCAGGATGATGTCGCCATCATCGTCGATTTCATTGTCGCGCAGAAAAGCGCGGGCCGGATGATTGGCGGGAACGTCAAAGGCGGCGATCACCTGCCCCTGGTCCGCGCCATGGCGCACCAGCGAGGCATCTCCGCGTGCGCCCAGCGCCAGCGAGAGCGAATCGAGCAGAATGGATTTGCCCGCGCCCGTTTCGCCGGTCAGCACGGTGAGGCCGCTGCGAAATTCCAGATCGAGCCTCTCGATCAGGACGATATCGCGGATCGACAGGTGCGACAGCATGAGATGAGACTTACGATCCGCCGCCGCCGGTGATCAGCGCCGACGCCTTCGAAAGCCAGGAACCCGCGTTCTGGCGCGGCTCGAGCCCGCCGCTCTGCAACAGCTTGTAGGAATCCTTATACCACTGGCTGTCCGGGAAGTTCTGACCCAGCACCGCCGCCGCCGTCTGCGCCTCGGAGACTAGACCAAGCGCGTAATAGGCCTCGACCAGACGCGCCAGCGCCTCTTCCACATGGCGGGTGTTGGAATATTCCTCGACCACGGTGCGGAAGCGCTTGATCGAGGCCAGATATTCCTTGCGCTCCAGATAATAGCGCCCGACCTGCATTTCCTTGCCGGCGAGCTGGTCGCGGGCGAAGCGGATTTTCGCCTTGGCGTCCTCGACATATTCGGATTGCGGGTAGCGCTCGACCACCTCGTTCATCGCCGCGATGGCACGGCGCGTCGCCGCTTGGTCGCGCGTCACATCCGGGATCTGGCGGAAATAGGAAAGACCGATGATGTAATAGGCGTAAGCGGCTTCCTTCGACGTCGGATAGAGCGTCGTGTAGCGCTTCGCCATGCTGATAGCATCGTCGTAATTGCCCTGCCGGTAATTGGTGAAGGCCGCCATGACCAGCGCCTTGCGGGCATATTCGGTATAGGGATGCTGGCGGTCGATGGCCGCGAATTTCTTCGCCGCCTCGTTCAGCCGCCCTGCATCGAGATTGGCGAGCCCCTCATTATAGAGCTTGTCGGCCGGGTCGATCGTCTCGACATATTTGGTCAAATCGACATCGTCATCCTTGCTGGCGCAGCCTGCCAGGGGAATAGCGAGGGCGAGAAGGCCAGTCAGCACCGCCTTGCGCAGCATGACGTTACGGCTGGCATCGGGGCTGACTTGAACGTTGAGCATAGTGTTCACCGGCAAATTCGAACTCGTCATGCTGTCTTGGCCCCTCTCGGCGCTCGCAAATCTGATAGCGTCGGTCGCTCATAAACCACAGGTCGGGAAAATCAGCAACGCCGTTACCGCCAATTAACCCTGATTTTGTGATTCAAGGCGTCCCTACTGCGTCATCCATTGACGGCTCAATTATGGCTGGATTGCCATAAATCATCGCGGCAAAAGCAATCCACAAATAAATGCAAAATCTGAAGATTAGGCTACCGTCCGAGGCTTGCCGCCGTCCGCCCTGCGGGACGCCCGCCCGCCGCTTCGATGATCTCAAAGGCGGAGCGATCGGCGAGCAGCGCCTTGAGCGCCGCCGCGTTCAGACGATGTCCTCCGCGATAGGAGCGGAAGCAGCCGATGAACGGGCTTCCTGCAAGCGCAAGGTCCCCCACCGCATCCAGCGTCTTGTGCCGCACGAACTCGTCCGGGAAGCGCAGGCCGTCCGGATTGATGACCCTATTGTCCTCGCCGATGACAAGCGAATTGTCGAGCGAAGAGCCGAGCGCATGCCCGGCAGCCCAGAGCATCTCGACATCCTTCATGAAACCGAATGTGCGCGCCCTTGCCAGCTCGCGGCGGAAAATCGCGCTGTTCATGTCGCTGTCAAAACGCTGCCGCCCGATCAGCGGGCAGTCGAAATCGATTTCCACTTCGAAGCGCGTGCCGTCATAAGGACAGAACTCGGCCCACGAGGCCCCCGCCTCCACGCGCACCGTCTTGAGCACGCGAATGAAGCGGCGCGCAACCGGCTGGGAGACGATCCCGGCCTCATCGAAGGCCTCGATAAAGGCCGCTGACGCCCCATCGAGAATGGGAACTTCCGCGCCGTCGATCTCGATAATGAGATTGTCGAGCTCCATCGCCATCACCGCCGCCATCAGGTGCTCGACCGTATCGATCCTGACGCCACGATTGCCGAGCGAAGTGCAGCGGTCCGTCTGGCCCACTTCCGAGGCAAGCGCCTTGATCTCGGTATAGCTGCCATCCGCTTCGAGGCGATGAAAGACGATGCCCGTATCCGGATCGGCGGGAAGAAAATGCACGGATGACGGCTGACCGCTATGGACGCCGATTCCGGACAGCATGACCGGATTCGCCAGCGTCTTCTGATATCCCAACACGATCCCCATGATCGGCCCACCTTTTGATTTTTATAGTTTGGCAGACATGGCGGCCATGTCCAGCTTTTGTATATCCCAGGAAACCATTGTCCCCAAGCGGACAGTGCCAGCTTTTTGCGGAGCTGCACCTGTGACTGAAAATAATATTGCTCCCCGGCACGTCCAATCACGCTTTTTTTACGGATGTTGCATGGAGGGCTTTTCCAACGCCAGCGCTTCCAGGCTCCCAAAACAAAATCCCCGCCGGTTTCGTAACCGGCGGGGACGCTTATTGACCGAATTGTTATGGCTCAGTTGGCCTGGCGGCGCAGGAAGGCCGGGATTTCCAGTTGGTCCTCTTCCGAGACCTGGCGCGGCTGCGGGCGGCCCTGATCGTCGAGCTGGCCGCGGCGCGGCGCGTAGATTGAAGCGTCCTGCGACAGCGGACGGCGCGGTTCGGCCGGGCGTATCGCCGGTTCCCGGTGCTGGGCGGGCTCGAGGCGCGCCTGCGGCTCTTCCTCGCGACGGCCGGACAGGCCACGGGTCAGGCGGTTGAGGAGGCCACGAGGGCCGCGGTCTTCCGCCGGCGGGTTATGCTGCGCGTTGAGTTCTGCCTGGGCCACAGGAGGCAGATCGGAGACGCTCGGCATGCGCGGCGCGGGACGCGGAGCCGGAGCCGCCTGCATCGGATGCGGATGATGGTGCTGCTGGGTGGCGTATTGCGGCATCTGCGGACGCGGCGCGGCGGCAGCGGCGGCAGCAATTCCGGCGGGAGCGCGGTTGTCGAAGGCTTCCGGCGCGGGCGCATTGAAGATACGGCTCTGCGGGCGGAAATCCTGCTCCAATGCTGAGGCCATCTGCTGCGTCAGGTCGGCTTCGGCGGCATGGATCGCCTGCGCGACCGGGTCCGGCTGGATCGGCTGCTGCACGGGGCGCGGAGCTTGCGCGGCGGGCTTGGCGACAGGCTTCAGCGTCTGGCGAAATTCCAGCGGCGCAGGCGCCGCGTCTCCAATCTGCTTGTCGATGCCAGTTGCCACAACCGAAACGCGGATGACGCCTTCCAGTCCCTCGTCGAAAGTCGCGCCCAGGATGATGTTCGCATCCGGATCGACTTCCTCGCGGATGCGCGTCGCCGCCTCGTCCACCTCGAACAGCGTCATGTCGCGGCCGCCGGTAATGGAGATGAGCAAGCCCTTGGCGCCCTTCATCGAGGTCTCGTCGAGCAGCGGATTGGCGATCGCCGCCTCGGCGGCAGCCATGGCGCGGCCCTCGCCCGAGGCTTCGCCCGTGCCCATCATCGCCTTGCCCATCTCGCGCATCACCGAACGCACGTCGGCGAAGTCGAGATTGATCAGGCCTTCCTTGACCATCAGGTCGGTGATGCAGGCAACGCCCGAATAGAGCACCTGGTCGGCCATCGCGAAGGCGTCGGCGAAGGTGGTCTTGTCATTGGCGATGCGGAAAAGATTCTGGTTCGGAATGACGATGAGCGTATCGACGTTCTTCTGCAGCTCCTCGATGCCCATTTCGGCGGTCTTCATGCGCCGCGCGCCTTCGAAATGGAAGGGCTTGGTGACGACGCCGACGGTGAGGATGCCCTTCTCGCGCGCGGCCCGCGCTACGACCGGGGCAGCGCCCGTCCCCGTGCCGCCGCCCATGCCGGCGGTGACGAAGCACATATGCGTGCCGGACAGGTGATCGTTGATCTCATCGATGCATTCCTCCGCCGCAGCGCGGCCAACCTCGGGCTGCGATCCCGCGCCCAGGCCTTCCGTAACCGCCGCGCCCAGCTGAACGAGGCGTTCTGCTTTCGACATGGCCAGCGCCTGCGCATCGGTGTTCGCCACCACGAACTCGACGCCGCGCAAGCCGGCATTGATCATGTTGTTGACGGCGTTGCCGCCGCCGCCGCCCACACCGAACACAGTGATGCGCGGCTTAAGCTCGGTGATGTCCGGCTTGTGCAGATTGATAGTCATCGTTCCTCGTCCTTTTTGCCTTTCCACCGCTTCGCCGCCGCGGTGCTGAATTTCAAATTTGTTTTTGCCCGGTTGCTGTCTTGTCTGGTTTTAGAAACTCTCTCTCAGCCATTGGCCCATGCGATGGATGCGCCCGCCCGTTCCCGCCATGCGGTTCACCGCATTGGCCGCCACGGCGCGCTCATCGATGCCTGCGATCTGCGGATAGATCAGAAGCCCGATAGTGGCCGCGAAAGCCGCCCCCTTCGCCGCCTCGGGAAGTCCTGCTATTCCCAGAGGACGGCCGATCCTGACATTGCGCGCCAGAATCCGGCGCGCCGCTTCGGGCATGCCGGCGAGCTGGCAAGCTCCGCCCGTCAGCACCACCCGCTTTCCGACAATATGGCCGAGGCCCGACTGATTGAGCCGGTCGCGCACCAGCTCCAGCGTTTCCTCGACCCGCGCGCGGATGATCCGGTTCAGCACCGAGCGCGGAAATTGGTTCGGCACATCATGATCGTCCTCGCCGATGGGCGGAACGCTGATCATGTCGCGGTCGTCAGCCGAGCTAGGCAGCGCCGAGCCGTACATGACCTTGAGCCGCTCCGCATCGTCCATCCGCGCGGAAAAGCCGCGCGCGATGTCCATGGTCACATGGTTGCCGCCGATGGCGATGGCATCCGCATGGATGAACTTGCCTTCAGAGAAGACGGAAATCGTCGTCGTGCCGCCGCCCATATCAATGCAGGCCGCGCCCATCTCCGCCTCGTCATCGACGAGAACCGCGAGACCGCTGGCATAGGGCGTGGCGACAATCGCCTCGACCGAAAGATGGCAGCGGTTGATGCAGAGCTCCAGATTACGCAACGGCACGCTGTCGGCGGTCAGCACATGCATGTCCACGCCGAGCGAATCGCCGAGCATTCCGAGCGGGTCGCGAATACCGCGCTCGCCGTCGAGTGTATAGCCCACCGGCAGGGCGTGAACCACATGACGCTCCGCGGCCAGCGCCTGCTTGGCGCCGGCGGTCAGAACGCGACGGATATCCGCCTTGTCGATCTCATGGCCGCCCAGGCTGACGCTGGCGCTGAATTTCTCACTTCTAAGCCGTCCGGCGGAAATATTGACGATGAGCGACTCGACCGTCAGGCCCGCCATGCGCTCCGCTGCATCCACCGCCAGGCGAATGGATTGCTCAGCGGCGTCGAGATCGGTGATGACGCCGGACTTCACGCCGCGCGATTTCTGATGCCCGATCCCGAGCACCTCCATGCGATGGGTCCGCCCTGGCAGAAGCGTGCTCTCCTCACGCGGCTTCAGGCGCGCGATGAGGCAGGAGACCTTGCTGGAGCCGACATCCAGAACCGTCAGCAGGCGCACACGACGCCCTGCGGAACCGGCCTGGGAAGTGGATTTTCCGCCAAGAATACTCATACGCGTTTCCTCGCACGGGCCAACTCTTTGTCGCGATCCTTGAGCGCCTGCTCGCGGCGCTCCAGCGCCCCCGGCGTCAGACGGACACTCACCCGGTCTTCGATACGCATGTCGACGGCAAGGATATCCCGCGACAGGAGCTTCTTTTCCTGATCGAGCTTTTCGAGAGCGGCCAGCGTCGCTTCGGCCCCATGCTCGGGCAGCATCACGCGCACGCCGTTCTCCAGCATCAGATCCCAGCGGCGGTCGGCAATGCGGATATAGGCCCGCACCTTACCGGCCAGATGCGGAAAACCCGCAACCTTGGCGATGAAATCCTTGGCGGACGTCTCCGCGCCCTCGCCCACCACCAGCGGCAGATCCGAATGACGGCCCGAGAACGGAACGATCGGCTTGCCGGCCTCATCGATCAGCGCCAGATCCTTGTCGCGCTGCCAGATGGCGAAGGCCTTGCGCTCATTGATGGAGACGTTGACGGTACCGGGATATATCTTGCGCACATCGACGGTCTCGATCCAGGGCAGCTTCGCGATTGCCGCGCGCGCCTCTTCCGCGCTCATGCCTATGAGCGAGGTTTCACCGTCGAGCGCCAGCGCGCCCAGCACATCGATTTCAGAGGTTTCCCGGTTGCCCGCCACATCGACCTTCTCGATGGCGAACCCCAGCGTGGACGTAGTCGCCTTGACGACCTCGGGCGTATGACCGCCCAGCACCATGCCGTAAATGCCGGTAAGGCCAAAAAAGCCAATCGCACCAAGCGTGCCGAAATGGCGCGGCACCGTGACATTGCCCTCGATGAGGCGCATGGCAAGGCGAAACGGCTTGCGGAGGAATTTCGGCAGAACGAACGCGCCCGGAGCCGCCGACGCCTGACGCGTCGCAGCCGCTCTATCGGCGCCGTAGGCTCTACCGTTCAACGCAGGCACGATGCGTCCTCCACCATCCAACTCAACAATTCGCCGAAGGAATGCCCCGCGGCCTTAGCAATATCCGGCACCAGCGATGTCGGCGTCATGCCGGGCTGGGTATTGATTTCCAGCCAGACAAGCTCGCCATCTTCCGAAAAACGGTCGTCATAACGGAAGTCGGAACGGCTCACGCCCTTACAGCCAATCGCTTGATGTGCCCTGAGCGCCATTGTCTGTATTTTTTGGTAAATTTTCGGTGAAATTTTTGCCGGGCATTCATGTTTTGATGCGCCCGGTGCATATTTGGAATCGTAATCGTAGAACTGATGGCCGACTGGAATGATCTCGCAGACACCGAGCGCGACATCACCCATGACAGCGCAGGTAAGCTCGCGCCCGGCGACATAACGCTCCACCATCACCTCATCGCCATACTTCCACTCCGATGATGCCACAATCTGGGGCGCATAGGGCTGGTCTTCCTTGACAATAACCACCCCAAAGCTCGATCCTTCGCGCACCGGCTTCACCACATAAGGCGGCTTCATCGGATGGTTGGAGGTGAAGTCGAAACGGTTCATAACCTTCGATTCGGCAACCGAAACTCCGGCCGCCGCGGCGACAATCTTCGCCCGGGCCTTATCCATAGCAAGCGCCGAGGCCAGCACGCCGGAATGCGTATAGGGAATTTTCAGATATTCGAGGATGCCCTGAATCGAGCCGTCCTCACCGAAGGGACCATGCAGGGCATTGAAGGCGACGTCAGGCTTAAGGTCAGCCAGCACATGTGCGACATCACTGCCGACATCGATCCGGGTGACCTGATAACCCTCCGCCTCCAGGGCTTCGGCGCACGCCGCACCCGACGAGAGGCTCACCGGGCGCTCCGATGAGAATCCCCCCATCAACATTGCGACATGTTTTTTCGCCATGCGAGAAACCCCTCTGCGTTCTGGATACCTGGAATCGACGCAACACTGAAAAGCGCTCCACGACCCCCACAACGAAGCCGTAGACCGACGAATAGCCCGCCGACTCAAATCAGTTAACGCTTGTACCTATAAGAATCAGAGAGTTGATTCCGTGGCAACCCCCTTCATCAAAAGGAAGGGTTTGACAGGAGGAGTGACGGAAATCAGCGATTGCGCGGCAGCCCGAGGCACACAATTTCGAATGGCCATAATGGTGATAAACAACCAGATGAAATAGCGATGCCTATCGCCTCACAAGCCCAGAATTCCGATCAGATCGATCACTTGATAAGAGCGAAGACGCCTGTCGCGGCGGCGATGGCTGCAAACGATAGCCCGTATACTGCGAGGATAACAGTGATAATCCAGCCTTGGCCAAGCTTTGTGTCAAGCTTGGCATCGATACGCGCAAGCTGCCGCTGCATGCTCTCAAGCGTACCGCGCATATCTTCGGCGAGGCTTTCCAGTTTGGCGACACGTGCTTCCATGCCATCGAATGTGCCATCACCCCCGCCTGTTTTCAAGGCGCGCGATTCGTCAGGCCTATGGCCAGCAGCTTTACCGCTCTTTTAATCCCCCCACCCCCGCAATTAATTACTTCCCCAGGAACTCCCGCACTTCCCGCCCCGGCTCGAACAGCCCCAGCCGCTTGATTTCCCAATGCAAGCGTATCCCCGAATTCTCCAATACCCGCGCCCGCACCGTCTCGCCCAGCGTTTCCAGATCATGCCCGGTCGCATTGCCGGTGTTGATCATGAAATTACAGTGCATCTCCGACATCTGCGCGCCGCCGACCCTGAAGCCCCGGCAGCCGGCCTTGTCGATTTCCTTCCAGGCGGATGTACCCTCGGGGTTCTTGAAGGTCGAGCCGCCCGTCTTCTCGCGAATGGGCTGCACCGTCTCGCGGTGGTGCTGCACGGCGTCCATCGCGGCGCGGATTTCATCGTGCTCGCCCGGCGTCCCCTCAAACAGCGCCGAGGTGAAGATCAGATCCGGCGAGGCGGAGGAATGGCGGTAAGCATAGCCCATATCGGCATTGGAGAGGATGTGCAGGTCGCCCTTACGGTCGAGCGCCCTCACCTCCACCACCCGCTCGCGCGTCTCGACACCGTTCGCGCCCGCATTCATGCGCAGCGCGCCGCCGATGCCGCCGGGTATGCCGTGATAGAAATGGAAGCCCGCAATGCCCGCCTCCAGCGCCGCCGCCGCCAGCCGCTTGTCGGGTGTCGCCGTACCGGCGCGAAGCTGAGTTTCGGAAACGCGCTCGATTTCGCCGAAGCCCTTGGCCGACAGCCGTACCACGAAGCCCGGAATGCCGCCATCGCGCACCATAAGGTTGGAGCCGATGCCGACCACCATAACAGGGATTTCCTCGGGAACGGCTTTCAGGAACGCCGCCAGATCCTCCTCATCTGCCGGTTGGAACAGCACCTCGGCCAGTCCGCCGGCGCGGAACCAGGTGATCTTGTCCATCTCCGCATTGGGCGTGATCCGGCCCCGAAGCCCGGAAAGCCTGTCGCCCAGCTTCGCTATCAGCGCGGTACCGTCCATCACTTGGCTCCTCTGAGCATGATCCCGAAAAGTTGCAGACTTTTCGGATAAGATCATGCAACTAAAACTGAAAGTTCTTTCGGCAGGGCATAGGCCCATTGCGTGATATTCCCCGCGCCGAGGCAGACCACAAAATCGCCCGGCGTCGCCGTCGAGGCCACCAGCGGCGCCAGCGCGTCCTGCCCGGTCAGATACCGTGCGTCGCGATGGCCCGCCGTCTTGATCCGGCTCACCAGCGCTTGCGCATCGATGCCCTCGATCGGCTCCTCGCCCGCCGCATAGACCGGCGCGACGGCGACAACGTCGGCATCGTTGAAGCAGGAGGCGAAATCGTCGAACAGGCTGGCGAGCCGCGTATAGCGGTGCGGCTGGACGATGGCGATGACGCGGCCCTGCGTCGCCTCGCGCGCGGCTTTCAGCACCGCCTTGATCTCGACGGGATGATGACCGTAATCGTCGAAGATCTCGACACCCTTCCATGTGCCGGTATGGGTGAAGCGCCGCTTCACGCCTCCGAAGGACGAAAGCCCCTTGCGGATGTCGTCAGCGGAAATGCCGAGCTCGTGCGCAACAGCGATTGCCGCCGTGGCGTTGGAGACATTGTGCCGCCCCGGCATGGGCAGGGTCAGTTCGGAGATTTCGATGAGATCGTCGCTCTTGCGCGAGCGGATCACCACGTCGAAGGTGGAAGACGCGCCCTTATAGGCGTGGTTCATGAAACGCACATCCGCCTGCGGATTCTCGCCATAGGTAATGACGCGGCGATCCTCAATGCGGCTGACCAGCGCCTGCACCTCCGGATGGTCGAGGCACATCACCCCGAAGCCATAGAACGGCACATTCTCCACGAACTGGCGGAACGCCTCGCGCACATTGTCGAACGAGCCGTAATGATCGAGATGCTCGGGGTCGATATTGGTGACGACGGCAATATCGGCGGGGAGCTTCAGGAATGTGCCGTCGCTCTCATCCGCCTCCACCACCATCCAGTCGCCCGCGCCCATGCGCGCATTGGTGCCATAGGCGTTGATGATGCCGCCATTGATGACGGTCGGGTCGAGATTGCCCGCTTCCAGCAGCGCTGCGACCATGGAGGTGGTGGTCGTCTTGCCATGAGTGCCGCCGATGGCGACCGCTTGACGGAAGCGCATCAGCTCCGCCAGCATCTCCGCACGGCGCACCACGGGCAGCAGCTTCTCGCGTGCGGCCACCAGCTCCGGATTGTTCTTCTTGATCGCCGTCGAGACGACGACCACTTCGGCATCGCCAAGATTTTCGGCGTTGTGGCCGACGAACACCACTATGCCCTTGTCACGCAGACGCTGGACATTCGCGCCGTCCGACTGGTCCGAGCCTTGCACCCGGTAGCCCAGATTGTGCAGCGCCTCGGCAATGCCGCTCATGCCAATGCCGCCTATGCCGATGAAATGCACAAGCCCGATGTTCAGCGGCATCTTCATGAGCGCGCTCCTTTCCTAGATTCCTTAATGGTTCTGCCTGCTGCAATAGCCTCTGCCAGATCGGCGAGCAACTGCGTGGCGTCCGGCCGGCCCACACTGCGCGCCGCCTTTGCCATCGCCGCCAGCCGCTCCGGCTCGTTCATCGCATCGGTGATGATCTGCGACAGCCGCTCAGGGCTGAGCTCCTGCTGGCGAATGACCTGCGCTCCGCCCGCCGCTTCGAGCGCAGCGGCATTGGCGGCCTGGTCATGGTCGAGCGCATGCGGAAATGGCACCAGCACGGCGGGCCGCCCAATGGCCGCGATTTCCGAGACGGTGGACGCGCCCGAACGTGAGATGACGAAATGCGCGTTTGATATACGTGCAGGCATGTCGGTAAAGAAAGGCGCGACTTCCGCCGCCATCCCCAACTCGCGATAGGCCGCCTTCACCTCTTCCTCGTCATCCGCGCGGGCCTGCTGGGTCACCTGCAGCCGCGCCCTGACCTCCTCAGGCAGAAGCCTGATCGCTGCCGGAATGGCTGATGAGAAGAAGCCCGCGCCCTGGCTGCCGCCGAACACGAGGAGCCGGAACGGTTCGCCCGGCCGTACCTGATGGTACGGCTTGCCGGTTTCAGCCAGCACGGCGGGGCGCACGGGATTGCCCGTCTGCACGGTCTTTGCCGCCGAGCTTCCTCCGCTCTCAGGCAAAAAGCCCCCCGCAATGGCGTTAACACGGGAGGCAAGCCCCCTGTTTGCCCGCCCCATCACCGCATTCTGCTCATGGATCAGGGTGGGAATGCCCATCCGTGTGGCCGCATAGAGCGGCGGCAGGGTCGGATAGCCGCCGAATCCCGCGACAAGCTTAGGCTTCAAGTCGCGGAAGAGTTTGCGGGCGTCGAGATTGCCCTGCCAGAGCCGCCACATAGACCGGGCAATCGCCACCGGATTGCGCCCCGAAATGGTCGCGGAGCGGATGACATGCACCGACTTGGCGGGGAAGCTCGCGGCAAAGCGCTGCGCCCGCGTGTCGGTGGCGAGATGCACCTCCCACCCCCGCGCGGTCAGTTCATGCGCCAGCGCCTCCGCCGGGAAGAGATGGCCGCCGGTTCCCCCGGCGCAAAGCACGATGGCCCCCTTCGACATCTGTTACCCTCCGATCAGCGGAAGCTGGCGGCCCGCGCCGAAATCGAGCGAGGCGGACATGCGCGCCTCGGGCCGCTTGCGCGTCAGCGCCAGAAGGATGCCCATGGTGATCGCCACTGCGATGAGCGACGAGCCGCCATAGGAGATGAAGGGCAGCGTCATGCCCTTGGCGGGCATCAGATGCAAATTCACCGCCATGTTGATGATCGACTGGAAGCCGAACAGGATGACGATACCGGACACTGCAAGCCGGGTGAACTCGTCGCGCTCTTTCAGCGCAATCGCCAGCCCGCGCACCACGATGAAGGCGAAGAGCAGCATGATGAGCAGGCAGAGGATAATGCCATACTCCTCCGCTGCGACGGAGAAGATGAAGTCCGTATGGCTATCGGGGATGATGCGCTTGATCGTCCCCTCGCCCGGCCCCTGCCCGAACCAGCCGCCGCGCACGATCGCCTCGCGCCCCGCATCCACCTGGAACGTATCGCCTTCGCCGGTCAAAAACCGGTCGATACGGCCAGCCACGTGCGGGAAGAAGGTATAGGCGCCGAACCCGCCGGCAATCGCCCCTGCCCCGAGCACGACGATCCAGAACCACGGCATGCCCGCCATGAAGAACATCGCTCCCCAGGTCGCCGCCGTCAGCATGGTCTGCCCCAGATCCGGCTGCGCCACCAAGAGCGCGGCCACCAGCGCGAAGAGCAGCATGGCAAAGAGATTGCCCGGAATATCCGGTCGCCGCTCATGCTCCGCGAAGAGCCACGCGCAGATGACGACGAAGGCCGGCTTCATGAACTCGGAGGGCTGGATCGATATGCCGACGAAGGAAATCCACCGCCGCGAGCCCTTGACTTCCACGCCGAAAAGCAGCGCGGCGACCATCATCAGCAGCGACACGCCCAGCAGGATCAGCGCAAAGCGCCTGATATCCCGCTGCCCCAAAAAGGAAATCGCAATCATCACCACCAGCGCCGGGATCATGAACACGATCTGCCGCTCGACGAAATGGAAGCTAGACAGCCCAATACGCTCCGCCACCGCCGGGCTTGCGGCGAAGGAAAGCAGGATACCGAGCCCCATCAGCGCCAGGCAGGCGGCGAGAAAGAAGCGGTCAATCGTCCACCACCAGTTGGCGACAGGCCCCCGGTCGACACGGCTTACCATGGGTGGGCTCCTTTTTTCATGCTTGCGGCGCTGTTCACCCCCCTCTGCCCTGCCGGGCATCTCCCCCTCAAGGGGGGAGATTGGCTGGCATCGATGACGGCGCTTATCCTGCAACACTTGCGGTTGGCGGCAACGGCCGTGAGAGCGTAATCTCCCCCCTTGAGGGGGAGATGGCCGGCAGGCCAGAGGGGGGTGTTTCCAGCGAACGCTTCCATCTAAACCCTCACCGCCCCCAACTCCATCACCGCATCCCGAAACGCCTCGCCCCGTTTCTCGAAATTCTGGAACTGATCGAAGCTCGCGCAGGCGGGCGAGAGCAGCACGACCGGCTCTTCCGTCTTATCCTGCCCTGCATCGCGCGCCGCGTGCTCCACCGCAGCGGCAATCGTGCCCGAGATCTCATAAGGAACCGCCTCGCCCAGGGTGGCCGCGAATTGCGGGGCAGCTTCGCCGATGAGATAGGCCTTGGCGATACGGGGGAAGAATCCTGAGAGCGACGCGATGCCGCCTTCCTTCGGTAGGCCGCCCGCGATCCAGTAAATGCGCGGGAAGGACGACAGCGCGGGTGCCGCAGCGTCCGCATTGGTTGCCTTGGAATCGTTGATGAACAGAACCTTGCCGAGCCGCGCCACCTGCTCCATGCGGTGGGCGAGGCCGGGGAAGGATTTGAGCCCCTCGCGGATTTCCTCGATATCGAGACCGACAGTCAGACAGGCGGCGACGGCGGCAAGGGCGTTCTGCGCATTGTGCTCGCCGCGCAAGGAGCCGATGCCTTCGAGGGAGACAATTTCTTCCGCCCTACCCCCGCTCGCGCGCATCAGCCGCGCCCCATCGGCATAAAGCCCTTCGGTCAGGGGCTGGCGCTTGGAAATACGGATGACGGTCTTGCCCGTCCGCTCCAGCCTGTCGGCGATCTGGCTGCAATAGCTGTCATCGACGCCGACAATCGCCGCGCCGCTCCCCGCCACCAGCCGCTCCTTGATGTCGGCATAATGCTGCATGGTGCCGTGCCGGTCGAGATGATCGGGCGTCAGGTTGAGGAGAATGCCGGCGGTCGGATTGATCGAAGGCGCAAGGTCGATCTGGTATGAGGAACACTCCACGACATAATGCCGCTCAAGCGATGGCGGTTCCAGCGTCATGACAGCCGTGCCGATATTGCCGCCCAGCTGCACATCCCGGCCCGACGCTCTGATGATATGCGCGATCAGCGCCGTGGTGGTGGATTTGCCATTGGTGCCGGTGATGGCAATGAACGGGCAATCCGGCGCGGTCCGATTCCGCTCGCGGACGAACAGTTCGATATCGCCGATGATCTCCACCCCCGCCGCCCTGGCGAGGTCCACGCTCCAATGCGGGCGCGGATGGGTGAGCGGGACGCCCGGCGAAAGCACGAAGGACGAAAAGCCTTTCCAGTCCGCCTGCCTCAGATCGCCGGTCGGGATGCCCGCCGCATTGGCCCGCTCGACGCTGGCGGGATTATCGTCCCATGCCAGCACATTGGCCCCGCCCTCCTGGATCGCCCGCGCCGTGGCGATGCCGGAGCCGCCGAGCCCGAACAGCGCAACCGATTTGTCCTTGAAGGAATGGGCGGGGATCATGCGTTTATCTCAGCTTCAATGTAGAAAGGCCGATAAGGGCGAGGATGATCGAGACGATCCAGAACCGGATCACCACCTGGCTCTCGGTCCAGCCCTTCTTTTCGAAATGATGGTGGATCGGCGCCATCAGGAAGACGCGGCGGCCCGTGCGCTTGAACCAGCCGACCTGGATGATGACAGACAGCGCCTCGACCACGAACAGTCCGCCAATAATGGCAAGCACGATCTCATGCTTGGTCGCCACCGCCACCGCGCCGAGAAGCCCGCCCAGCGCCAGCGAGCCGGTGTCGCCCATGAAGATTGCAGCGGGCGGCGCGTTGAACCAGAGAAAGCCGAGCCCCGCCCCGATGACGGCGCCCAGAACCACGGCAAGCTCGCCCGTGCCGGGGACGAAGTGGATTTGCAGGTAATCCGCGAAGATCGCATTGCCCGAGAGATAGGCGATGAAGCCGAAGGATGCCGCGGCCACCATGACAGGCACGATAGCCAGCCCGTCGAGGCCATCAGTCAGATTGACCGCATTGCCCGCGCCGACGATGACGAAGGCGGCGACCGGGATGAAGAACAGCCCAAGATTGAGGACGAATTGCTTCAGGAACGGAAAGGTCAACGAAGAGGAGAATGGCTCCTGCCCGGCATGCATGATGAACCAGCCGGCAATGGCCGCGATAATGAATTCGATGCCGAGCCGCGCCTTGCCGGAAAAGCCCTTGTCCGACTGCTTGGTGACCTTGAGGTAATCGTCATAGAAGCCGATCGCGCCGAAGCCGATCGAAACAAGCAGCGCCACCCAGACATAGACGCTCGTCAAATTCGCCCACAGGAAGGATGAGGCGAGGATGCCGAACATGATCATCAGCCCGCCCATGGTCGGCGTTCCCGCCTTCTTGAAATGGGTCTGCGGACCGTCCGCGCGGATCGGCTGGCCCTTGCCCTGCCGGATGCGCAGGGAGTTGATGATCATGGGCCCGAACAGGAAGACCAGCAGCGCCGACGTGATCAGTGCCCCGCCGGTGCGGAACGTGATGTATCGGAACACGTTGAACCCGGGCACATAATCGGAAAAATGGGTCAGAAGCGTCAGCATAAGGATTGCGATCCCCCTTGGCATGACTCCGAAGGTTGCCGGCTTCGGAAACATGCGAGAACAACGATTTTAACGCAGGATACCTACGCACCCCGCCCTTGGAACACGGCTACTCAGCCGCTTCCATGGAGTCGGCAGGCGGGTACTTGTCGAGCAGCGCCTTGACGATCCGGGAAAATCCGATCCCTTTCGACGATTTCACCATGACGGCATCGCCCGGGCGGAGCGCCTTGATCACCAGCGGCTGCAACTCCTCGACGCTCTGCCTGTATTCTGTGTGAATTTCAACCGGCAACCCATCGGGAAGCACAGACATCTCCGGCCCGCCGATAAAAAGCAGGTCCACATCCGCATTCTCGATCGGTTTTGCCAGGTCGCGGTGCAGTTGCGCCGAATGCTCGCCCAGCTCCAGCATGTCGCCGAGAACGGCGATGCGCCGCCCCTCGCCTTCCGGCTGGGCAGACTTCAACAGATCGAGCGCCGCCCGCATCGAGGTCGGATTGGCGTTGTAGCTTTCGTCGATCAGCGTGATATCGCCTTGCGGATGGCGCAGGCGATAGCGCGCCCCGCGGCCTCCCTCAGGTCTGAGCGTGGCGAGCGCCATGGCCACCTTTGCCACATCCGCGCCCACCAGATGCGCCGCGCCGAGCGTCGCCAGCGCGTTCCACACGATATGCCGCCCCGGCGCGCCGATCTTCACCACCGCTTCCTGCCCGGCCAGGGATGCCGTCAGGCAGGAGCAATTGGGCAGAAGCTTGACCTTCTCCGCGCGGTAATCGGCCCCTTCGCTCTCGCCGAAGGTGCGGACATGCGCAACACCGGCCTTTTCCGCCAATTCCTTCAGCAAGCTAAAGCGCTCGTCATCCCGGTTGAGAAGCGCATAGCCGTCCGGCTCGACGCCTTCGAAGATTTCCGCCTTTGCCGCGGCGATTTCGTTCAAATCCTTGAAATGGCCGAGATGGGCGGGCGCGATCAGCGTGATAACGGCCACATGCGGGCGCACCATCTTGACCAGCGGGCGGATTTCATTGGCATGGTTCATGCCGATCTCGAACACGCCATATTCGGTATCGTCAGGCATCCGCGCCAGCGTCAGCGGCACGCCCCAATGATTGTTGAAGGAGGCGACCGAAGCATGGACCTTGCCGGCCCCTGACAGCACATGCCGCAGCGCCTCCTTGGTCGTCGTCTTGCCGACAGAGCCCGTCACGGCGACGATCTTTGCCTTCGAGCGCGCCCGCGAGGCGATGCCCAGCCGCACCAGCCCTTCCAGCACATCGTCGACCACGATCATCGGCATCTGCAATTTGCCGAGCGCTGGCAGCTTCGATTCCGCCACAACGATCAGCCCCGCCCCTGCCGCCATGGCAGCGGTCGCGAAATCATGGCCGTCGAACATATCGCCCTTGATGGCAAAGAACGCCTCGCCCGGCTTTAGCGTGCGCGTATCGATGGAAATGCCGTTTATGCCCTCAGGCAATGTGCCGACGGGCCTGCCGCCCATCGCCTCGACCATATCGGCGGATGTCCAAAGCCAACTCATTTCAATCGTTCCTTGAGCGCGGCGGCCACTTCGGCGTGGTCGGAGAAGGGATGCGTCACCCCGCCGATGGTCTGGCCTTCCTCATGCCCCTTGCCCGCGACGATGAGCGTGTCGCCCGATTGCATCATGTTGACAGCGGTGCGGATCGCCTCGCGCCGGTCGCCGATCTCCACAGCGCCGGGGGCTGCCGCCAGAATCTGCGCGCGGATGCTTGCGGGCACCTCAGAGCGCGGATTGTCATCGGTGACGATGACCACATCGGCAAGGCGCGTCGCGATTTCGCCCATCATCGGGCGCTTTCCCGTGTCGCGGTCGCCGCCGCAGCCGAAGACGACGATGACGCGGCCCGTAGTGAAGGGACGCACGGAGGTGAGCACATTTTCCAGCGCATCCGGCTTATGCGCGTAGTCGACATAGGCGGGCGCGCCATCCTCGGTCGCCCCGACGAGATCGAGACGGCCCGGCGCGCCCTTCAGCCGCTCCAGCGCCCGCATCGCCGCCGCGGCCGGAACGCCTGTCGCAATCGCCAGTCCCGCCGCGACCAGTGCGTTGGCCACCTGGAAGTCGCCCGCCAGTGGCAGGCTGATCTCGTGAATGTCGTCTCCGATCCGCACTTCCGCATGCTGGCGAAAGCGCTCATGCTCCACGCGCTTCAGCGCGATGAAGGTGCCCTTGCGTCCGACCGTCAGCACCTCATTGCCCGCCGCCTTCGCCACATCGATGGCGCGCTGCGAGAACTCGTCATCGGCAAAGATGACCGCCGGAGCGCCCTTCGGCAGCAGCGTATCGAACAGCCGCAGCTTGGCTGCAAGATAATCGTGGACGGTCGGATGATAATCCATATGGTCGCGTCCGAGATTGGTGAACGCGCCCGCCGCCAGCTTCACGCCGTCGAGGCGGCGCTGGTCGAGCCCGTGCGATGACGCCTCCATCGCCGCGTGGGTGACGCCCTCTTCCGCCAGTTCGCGCAGAACGCGGTGCAGTTCCACCGGGTCCGGCGTCGTCAAGGAGCCATAGTCGCTACGCGTCGGCGAGAACACGCCGGTCGTGCCGATATTGGCTGCTGGAAAGCCCGCATCAGCCCAGATCTGCCGCGTGAACGATGCGACGGACGTCTTGCCGCTCGTGCCTGTCACGGCAACCATGATTTCCGGCTGCTCGCCATGAAAGGCGGCGGCAGCGAGCGCGAAGGTCCGGCGCGGGTCTTCCACGCGGATCACAGGTACATTCAGCGCGCCGATCTTCGCATCCGGCCCGGCGATGAGGGCGACCGCGCCGCGCGAAACGGCATCGGCGGCGAATGCACCGCCATCCGCCTTCACGCCCTTCAGCGCTGCGAAGAGATAGCCCTCGCGCACATTGCGTGAATCCGACGTCAGCCCGGTGATGTCCAATTCTCCGATTGCCTTATCGGGAACGCTGGAAAGATCGGCAATTTCCTTCAATTTCATATGGAGTCCAGACATTTTCTCTACAGGCTGTCCGTTTCTATAGGCTATGCGCGTGGCGAATCAGTCATCGGCGTTAAGGTCGTATGAAACCAGCATGGGCTCGCCTTCTTGGCTGAAATCGGGCTTTACCCCCAAAAATGAGGCGGAACGGCGAATAATGTTCGATACCATCGGCGCGGCGTTGAGACCGGCGGTGGCCGTGGCTTTGCCGGGCTCCGGTTTCGGCTCGTCAATGATCGTCAGCACGATATAGGTTGGATCGTCCATCGGGAAGGCAGCGAGGAAGGCGTTGAAGCGCACATCCTTGGCGTAGCGGCCCCCCACCACCTTTTCCGCCGTGCCGGTCTTGCCGCCGACGCGATAGCCCGGAACCGTCGCCCGCTTGCCCGACCCGCCCGGCGCCGTCGCGTTGAGGCGATAGAGATAGCGCATATCGTTGCTGGTCTTGGCGCTGACCACCTGCTGGGCGACCGTGTTCGCCTGCTCTTCGCTGCGCGGCAGGAATGTGGGCGGCATGAGCTTGCCGCCATTCATCAGCGCCGCCGCGCCAACGGCCACCTGCAAGGGCGTCGTCATCATGCCGTGGCCGAAGGAGATGGTCATGGAATGGACCTTCTTCCACACCTTCGGCTCCACCGGGCGCGCGACCTCGGGCAGCTCCGTCTCCATACGGTCAAGCAGGCCGAGGCGCTTCAGGAATGCACGATGCCCGTCCACCCCGACCAGCTGCGCCTCATGGCCGGAGCCGATATTGGACGAATAGAGAAACACTTCCGTCAGCGTCAGCGGGCGGCCCTTGCCGTGGAAGTCGCGGATCATCTGCCGCCCGAACCGGAGCGGCTTCGAGGCGTCGAACACCGTATTCAGCGTCGCGCCGCCATCGTTCAGTGCCATGGCGGTGGTGAAGCTCTTGATCGTCGAGCCCATCTCGTAGGTGCCCGCCGACATGCGGTTGAGATGGTCCTTGTCGAGCGCGTTGACCGGGTTGTTGGGGTCGTAATCCGGTACCGACGACATGGCCAGCACCTCGCCAGTCTTGGCATTCAGCACCACCGCACCCGCCGCAATTGCACGGTAGCGCTGCATTGCCTGGACGAGCTCGTCGCGCACCACATGCTGGACCCTGAGGTCGATGGAAAGCTTGACCGGCTCCAGCGCTTCCTGCGCGGCAAGGCCGGTCGATTGCAGGTCCGTCAGCCCCTGGCTGTCGATATATTTCTCCATCCCCGCAATGCCCTGATTGTCGATATTGACAAGGCCGAGGATATGCGACGCGGTGGGGCCCCCGGGATAAAAGCGCTTCTTCTCCGTGCGGAAGCCGACGCCGGGAAGCCCCAGCGCCATGATCTGGCTCTGCTGGCGCGGCGTCAGCCCGCGCTTGACCCACACGAAGCCCGCGCCGCTCTTCAATTTCTTATAGGTCGCTTCCCAGTCGAGATCGGGCAGCACCGTCGAGAGCATTTCGATGGTCTCATCAGGATCGACGATGCGCTTCGGTTCGGCAAAGAGCGAGAAGGTCTTGATGTCGGTTGCCAGGACCTCGCCATTGCGGTCGAGGATATCGGGCCGCGAGGCAAGATTCTGTACCGCCGGCCCCGAGGAGCCGTACTCGTCGTCGCCCTGCATGCCGTAATAGACGAGCCGCCCGCCAATGACGGCATAAATGCCGATGAAGCAGGTCATCGCCATGATCAGGCGGTTGCGGGCGCGGTTGCCGTTTTTCTTGCGCACCCCTTCGAAGGCAATCGGTTTCTGCACGGGAGCGTTCACTGGCCCTGCTCCACGCTGCCGGTTTTCATGCTGTCGGTCTGGTTGATAACAGCCAGAAGCTCGTCGCTGGAAGAAATGATGTTCTCGATATCATCAGGCGCGCGCTCAGGCACATCGTCGATACTGACGATCTGGTGGGGATCGATGGGCGCGAGATTGAGCTCTGTACGATAGATTTCGGAGAGCTTCTGCAGCCGGTTCGGCTGGGTGAGCAAGCTCCAGTCCGCCTTGAGCAGAGTGATCGTGTCCTTCTCGAAATCGATTTTGCGCTGGAGCACGCGAATATCGGCCATCCGCTTCTCAGCGTCATATTTGATCTTATAGGTCACGGTCGCCGCCGCCAGCATGATCGTGATCAGGATGATGTCGAAGGTACGCAGCACTCTTAAACCCTCGGATTATGAATGTCGGGAAGCTTGGGCAGCCCGAATAAGGATAGGTCCGCCTTCAGCGGCGGATTGCCGGTTCTGATCCCGGCGCGCAGCTTGGCCGAGCGCGCCCGCGGATTGCGTTCCTCCTCTTCGCTGGTCGGGCCGACGGCGCCCTTGGTCAACGGCGTGAAACTGGCCTGCCGCTCATGAACCTGCGGCAGATGGCGCGAGCCGCCCGCGCTCCCTTCACGGTCGGCGAAGAAACGCTTGACGATGCGGTCCTCCAGCGAATGGAAGGTGACGACCACCAGCCGCCCGCCCGGCTTCAACACTTGCTCCGCCGCGAACAGCGCCCGTGCCAATTCCCCGAGTTCATCATTGACGAAGATGCGCAACGCCTGAAAAACCCGCGTCGCCGGGTGGATGCGGTCTTTCGGGTTGCGCCCCACCAGTGCCTCGATGGCATTGGCAAGGTCGCGGGTTCGCGTGAACGGCTCGGCTTCCCGGCGCTTCTCGATCATCCGGGCAATGCGGCCCGCATGGCGCTCCTCGCCGAGGAAATTGAAGATGCGCGCCAGATCGCCCGCCTTCAGGCGGTTGACCACATCGGCGGCGCTGACGCCCTCGCCCGACATGCGCATGTCGAGCGGCCCGTCCTTCTGGAAGGAGAACCCCCGCTCCGCCTCGTCGATCTGCATGGAGGAGACGCCGATGTCGAGAACGATACCGTCAGGCTCGCCTGTTACCAGCGTATCGAGATCGGAAAACCGGCCCTGCACCAGCGTCAGCCGGCCGGGAAATTCCTTTTCCATGGCGCGGCCCGCTGCGATCGCGGTCGGATCGCGGTCGATGGCGGTGACGGAAACGCCGCTCTCCAGGATGCGCCGCGTATAGCCGCCCGCCCCGAAGGTACCGTCGACGATATGCTTGCCAGGCTGCGGGTCCAGCGCCGCGACGACTTCATCGAGGAGAACCGGAATGTGGCGGGCCGGTCCGCCATCGGCCAGAGGTCCGTTATGAGAACCCTCTTCGCCGTGGCCCGCCATCATTCCGTTCCCCCTTGGGGCGGTAATGCCGCCCCGCCTAGCGCCTGCCGCCGCACGGCCAGCCTCCGGCGCACCGTCGCGCGATGTTCCTCGAACTGCTCCGGCTGCCACATCTGAAAATGCGTGTTCGCTCCCGCGAACGTCACCTCTTGCGCAATGCCCGTATGTTCCCGGATAAAATCCGTCACCGTGATGCGCCCATCCTGATCGAGCTTTAGAAACGTGCCGTCCGCATGGAGATAAAAAGACATGTCGTCCGCCGTTTCCGCAAAAGGATCCTCGTTTGTCAGCCGCCCGTCGTAGCGCGTCAGGAAATCCGGCCCGCCGACGTCGAGCGCCGGGAGATGGAGCGAGCGCAAGGCGTAGAGCTCCGCATGCCCGGCTTTCTGAATCAATGAACGGAAATGCGCGGGAACGGAGACCCGCCCCTTCACATCGATCCTGTTCGTTACATGACCCAGAAACCGGTCCACCAGTGACTACCGCCGTTCCCGCTGCATCTATCCCATGCCGCCCCATGAAGAAAACCCTGGCGCGGCCATAAAAATTCGCACGAACGAGCGGCATCCGGGCTGCAAGCCCAGCCTGACGGCCCCACACGACCGCCCCTGACCATGTCGGGAAACACCGCATCGAACGAAGATCATCGATGTTACGAATGGTTATCATGGGACACTATGGGCGTCAACGGGATCAGGCTACACACACATGGGAACGCGCCCAATCGCAGGCGCATTTCCACTCTTCCCCGATTTATCGAATATTAAGCTTAAAGAAGCGTTAGCCAGAGGGACGGCGGTGTCCTATGCGATCCCGAGGAAGACGGCCAGCGAGCGTGTCACGGCTAGCATCGTTTCATCATCAAGGCGCCCAAAGGGGGACCCTAAACGGTCGCGCCTCGCCGACATAGCCTTGTCAATCATCACTTGCGATGGTTTGCGCAACCCATTTTCGGCAGTTGGCTGAACCGTAATGCGAAGAAGAGGGGCGTCCACCAGCGTTCCAGACATCAGGAGCACGGTAACTGTACCCGTATCCTCAAACTGGTCCGACTGAATGATAAGCGCCGGGCGGGGCTTGGCAAAATCGCCCGGCATTGCGACGGTGAAGAGATCACCGCGCCTCACCTGTCTGTCTCGTCCAGATCGAACAATGCTGCATCCATGAAAGCGTCCAGATCGCGATCGGCAGCATCGGCGGCGGCCACAAGACGTGCTTGACGCCTGCACTCGTCGGCAAAGCCGCGCTGACGCGTATCCGGAACCCAAATCTGCACCGGACGCAGCCCCGCCGCGCGTAACGCCTCCCGCCGCTTTTTAACGCGTGCATTGACCGGAGTAGGCATGATGAAATCTCCATCGGCTTGTTACATGTAACATAATGCGAAAGTCTTCCCGTGGCAAGACGCCTCCCCCGCCCTCTCACACACCTCACAAAAACCTGATTTGTGCGCTCAACTTAATTATGCGCTGTAGCGCCGCGTGGGGGACGCAACCTTGAGAGGAACCGTCTGACATGGCACAAGAACGGGAAGAATTGATGCCGCTGGGTCTCGCTCCGCGCGGCTATCGCGGCGTCATCCATGAGATTACGCCCGCGACCTCGTCCAGCCTTTCGCCTGAGGAAATCGAGCGCCGCCTGCTGGAGCTAGGCTTCAGCGAAGGAGCGGAAGTCTCCGTGCTGCATGAAGGCCCCGTTGCCCGCGATCCGATTGCGGTGCGCGTCGGCGGGGTCGTCGTGGCGCTGCGGCGGCAGGAGGCGATGGCCATTCTCACCCGTGAAGACCCATATCGCGAAGGCCCTTGCCATGCTTGAAGTCAACATGCAGAAGGTCCGCCGCATTGCCCTCGTCGGCGCGCCCAATTGCGGCAAGACCGCCCTCTTCAATGCCTTGACCGGTAGCCGCCAGAAGGTCGGCAATTATGCAGGCGTCACTGTCGAGCGCAAGAAGGGCATCGCCCTGACGCCCGGCGGCCGTTCGCTCGAGATCGTCGATCTGCCGGGCACCTATTCCCTGCGCGCCCGCAGCCCCGACGAGGAAATCACCCGTGACGTCGTTCTCGACCGCAGGCCGAACGACACGCCCGATCTTCTCCTCGCCGTCGCCGACGCCACGAACTTACGCTCCGCCTTCCGTCTGGTGTCCGAACTGATCCGCACCGGCAAGCCGCTGGTGCTGGTCCTCAACATGATCGACATCGCCCGCCATCGCGGCATCGAGATCGACATGGACAAGCTTTCGACGCTGCTCGGCATCCCCGTTGTCGCCGCCTGCGCAGTGCGCCGCGCCCAGATGGCCGACCTGTGGCAGATGCTCGACACGCTCTCGGAGAAGGATGCACCGGAGAGGCGCGAAAACATCTGGTCCGAGCCATCAGCCGCGCAATTGCGCGGCCTGCAGCGCGAAGCCGACCGGCTGATTTCAGAGACGGTGCGTTATCCCGAAAAGCCCGATACGCTGACGACGCGCATCGATTCCGTGCTCCTCCATCCCATCGCCGGGCTGGTTGTGCTCCTGACCGTGCTTTTCCTGATGTTCCAGGCGGTCTTCGACTGGGCGCAGCCGGTGATGGACCTGATTACGGATGGATTCAATGTCCTCGCCACGATGATCCAGCAGGTGATGGGGCCGGGCCTGATCGAGAGCTTCCTCGTGGATGGCGTCATCGGCGGGGTCGGCAATGTCATTACCTTTCTGCCGCAGATCCTGATCATGTTCCTGTTCATCCTCCTTCTGGAGGATCTGGGCTATATGGCCCGCGCGGCCTTCCTGATGGACCGGATCATGGGCGGCGTCGGCCTCCACGGGCGGGCATTCATTCCGCTCCTGTCGAGTTTCGCCTGCGCCATTCCGGGCATCATGGCGGCCCGTGTGATCGACAATAAGCGCGACCGGCTGACCACCATCCTCGTCGCCCCGCTGATGACCTGCTCGGCCCGTATCCCGGTTTATACCTTGATTATCGCTGCCTTCATCCCGGCAACGCGCGTCGCGCACTTCCTGAGCCTCCAGGGGCTGGTCATGTTCGGCCTTTACGCGGCGGGCATCGCGAGCGCGCTCGGCGTCTCCCTCCTCGCCAAGCTCATGTTCTGGCGCCATGAGCCCGCCCCGCCCTTCATGATGGAACTGCCCGATTACAAGCTGCCGCGCCTGAAGAACGTGCTGATCGCGCTGATGACGCGGGTGAAGATGTTCTTGCATCGGGCGGGTACGACCATCTTTTCCATGGCGATGGTGATCTGGTTCCTCGCCTCCTTCCCTGCGGCTCCTGCCAACGCTACCGAGCCCGCGATCTTCTACAGCCTCGCCGCCACCATCGGCCGGCTGCTGGAGCCCCTGCTCGCCCCTATCGGCTTCACCTGGCAGATGAGCGTCGCGCTCGTCCCTGGCATGGCCGCGCGGGAGGTCGTCGTGGCGGCGCTCGGCACGGTCTATTCCATCCAAGGCGGGGATTCGGCGGCGGCCCAGGTCGGGCAGGCCCTTGCGCATAACTGGACGCTCCCCACCGCGCTTTCCTTCCTCGCCTGGTATATCTTCGCCCCGCAATGCACCTCCACCCTCGCGGTGATCAAGCGCGAAGCCGGCGGCGCGCGCTGGATGTGGATCAGCTTCGGTTATATGCTGGCACTGGCCTATATCGCGTCGTTCATCGTGTACCGCACGGCGTTGATGTTTTAGAGCATGATGCCAAAAAGTTGCAGACTTTTTGGGCAAGATCATGCGACAAAATAAAGACGAAAGCGGCAGGATTCCTTGCCGCTTCCTCCATTCCTGAAAACACTATTCCCGAAAACGGACTCCCGTTTTTCTCAATGCTCATCTATAGATAGCGCTTGTATCGCATGTTCTCTTGCCCACCCCTGTCTATAAGAAAGCCCCATGTCGATCTGGGTTCGTGTCGGTGATTTCGTAGCCAGCCTTGCGTCCTGCGCTCTGACGAGCCTCGTCGAAGGCGTGCGCACGGTGTTCGAAGGCGATCCCGAGACGCGACGCCGGGTTGCCTTTTCCATCGCCATGATCGCGCTTTCAGCCAAGATGGCACGGGCGGATGGCATCGTCACCGACCAGGAAATCCGAGCATTCCAGCACATTTTCGTCGTGCCCCAGGAGGACCAGGCCCATGTGGCGCGGCTCTACAATCTCGCCAAGCAGGACATAGCGGGCTATGAAAGCTATGCTGCGCAAATGGCGAAGCTCTGCGGCACGCAGGACCGCAACTGCAAATGCCTCGAAGATATTCTCGACGGGCTGTTCTACATTGCCAAGGCGGACGCCTATGTCCATGAGAAGGAAATGGCATTTCTCTCGCGTGTCGGCGAGATCTTCGGTTTCGACGAGGCGCATTTCGACACTATCGCTGCGCGCCATGTCGATCTGGGCGAGGCCGACCCCTACCGGGTGCTTGGGCTGCCGCGCGGCGCCAGCTTCGATGAGGCGCGGCGGCGCTATCGCCAGCTGGCGTCGGAGCACCACCCTGATCGCCTGGTGTCGCGCGGCGTGCCGCAGGAGTTTCTCGCCATCGCCAACAATCGCATCGCGGCCATAAATGGCGCATGGGAAAAGATCGAAAAGGAATTGAAGGCCGCATGAGCGACAATGAGAATGCCGCCTTTGCGCCGGACTATCCCGGTGCGACGGTTCGTCCCTCCCCCAATTTCGGCCCGCGCAAGGATGGCAAGCAGGTCTCCATCCTGATCCTTCATTATACGGGCACGGAAAACGGCGCGGTCGCCGAGGAGCTTCTGTCGACGCCGGAGAGAGAGGTCTCGGCGCATTATGTCGTGCATGAGGATGGCCGCGTCGTGCAGATGGTCGCTGAAAGCAAGCGCGCCTGGCATGCGGGCCAGAGTTTCTGGCTCGGCGAGACCGACATCAATTCCTGCTCTGTGGGTATCGAGATCGTCAATCCAGGCCCGCTCGCCGATTTCCCCGACTTTCCGGATACCCAGATCGAGGCGGTGATCGCGCTCAGCCGCGATATCTGCGCGCGCCATTCCATCGAGCCGCGAAAAATTCTCGCCCATTCGGATATAGCCCCCTTACGCAAGATCGACCCGGGCGAGAAATTTCCCTGGGAGCGGCTTTATCGCGCCGGCCTCGGCCATTGGGTGGAACCCTCGCCGATCCGCGGCGGACGCTTCCTCGCGCTGGGCGATCGGGGGCAACCCGTCGAGGCGCTGCAATCCATGCTGGCGCTTTACGGCTACTACACCCCGGTCGACGGCATACTCGGCATGGAGACGGAAGCGGCCGTCAAGGCGTTTCAGCGCCATTTTCGCCCGCAAAAAGTCGATGGCGTCGCCGATGTCTCGACCATTGAGACACTGCACAGGCTGCTTTCGGCATTGCCCGCTCTCGCGACCTAAAATATTGAAAATCAATAGTTTATTAACCTACTACTTCGGTAGGTTTAATCCATTTGTTACAAAAGTTAATGGAAAGTTACTTGCCCCGCCAATCTCTGGCTGCATTTCGCGGCCAGATCAACGGACAGTTTCCTGAGGCATTCTTAGTGGTTCAACTCCACCCGCCTCGTAAAGGAACGAAACGGGCCGGCGTTTTAGAGAAAGGGGCGGCCACTACCGAAACAGTGTAAAACGGTTAGGGTATGAGTAAAAAAATTGGTTTTGTGTGCGCCGTCGTCGGCGCGATGGGAATGCTTGGCCTCAACGCGGCACAGGCGGCACCTCACCACGAGAAACGGCACGTTACCGAGAAACGTCCGGTTCACGCAATGAAGAAGGCCAAGAGAGAGGGCGTGGCGCACATCGTCAGAACCTCCGAGGTCAAGACGGAGCATCGCGCAAAAGTCCGCCATGCGGTGCGCAAGGCGAAGCCTGCAAAGCGTGCGCAGAAGGCTCGCCTCGAGCCTGTTGCCTTGCGGAAAGTTCCGGTGCCCAGACGCGCGGAAGGCAGGGTCGAGCATTGGGGCAAAATCCCGGTCAACATCAAGGTGCGTGACGACATCATCACCAAGAACAGCACCGAGGGCGGCCTGTTAAGCAAGCTCCTCCCCGTGTCCAACCAGGTACCGGCTGCGGCGGAAGACAAGCCCTTCTCCGGCATCATCAACCATTACGCCGAAACCTATGGCGTTCCGCTGCCGCTGGCCCACGCGGTGGTCCACCACGAAAGCAATTACGATCCCGACGTGCGCGGTTCGGCAGGCGAGATCGGCCTGATGCAGGTCAAGCTCTCGACGGCGCGCAGCCTTGGCTACACCGGATCGGCGCGCGAACTCTACAACCCCGTGGTCAACGTGCAATATGGCATGAAGTACCTTGCCATGGCGCGGGAGCTTTCCGGCGGTTCGATTTGCGGCACCATCCTCAAATACAATGCCGGCCATGGCGCGACGCGCATGAACCCGATCTCGGCCAGATACTGCAACCAGGTGAAGGTCTACATGCGCTCGTTCTAAGCAGCGAAGCAATGCATGGACGAAAAAAGCCGGGCGCATGTCCGGCTTTTTTATTGCGTTTTCCCGGCAAAGCACCTTTATAGACCTATGTCAGTTGGCCGGGCAGCCGCGCCTGTCATATGCCGAAAGGCGGCAGGTGAGGAAAGTCCGGGCTCCATGGAAACACGATGCCGGGTAACGCCCGGCGGGGGCGACCCCAGGGAAAGTGCCACAGAAAGCAGACCGCCCCGCCTGCAAACCGGCCCGTTCATTGCGTTGCAACGGACCGGTTTGCTGGCGGGGTAAGGGTGAAAGGGTGGGGTAAGAGCCCACCGCGCCTCCGGCAACGGCGGCGGCAAGGTAAACCCCATCGGGAGCAAGACCGAATAGGGACGGCGTGCCGGGCGCAAGCCCGGCGATCGGTTTCCGGATCAGCCGTCCGGGTAGGTTGCAAGAGGCGGGTGGCGACATCCGTCCCAGATGAATGGCTGCCACGTTGGGCGAAAGCCCAGCCATACAGAACCCGGCTTACAGGCCAACTGACATTGTTTTCCAAAGGGCTTTCAATGGTACGTCGCGGGAAACGGGACGTTTCAAGCAGTAAGAGGCCCTACAGCTTCTCGCCCGGCATTTTGCTCGCCTGTCTCACCCAGTCGGCGAATTGCGCCTCGTCGAACTGGCCCTCGTAGATATCGAGATAGCGCACTTCCTTCTGCTTCGATCCGCCCGGCGGCACCGGATCGAGCGACGTGCCGCGGAAAAAGCTCACCTTGATATATTTCGCAAAGCAATGGAGGCCGAGGAACCAGCGTTCCTCCTCCACCCCGTAGAGCGGCGAGTTCCATTTGACCGCCTTGCGGACATTGGGAACCTCGCGAACGATAATCTCATCGATCCGCTGGCCGATGGCGCTTTTCCAGCCGGGCATCGCCGCGATATAGGCCTGCACGGGGGCGTCTCCATAGCCCTTGGCGATTTGCGGATTGCCGCCCGAAAGAAGCCTGGGCTCGTCTGCCGCCTTCCTGGCAGCGGATGCCTTCGGCTTTTTCGTTTCAAGATTGAGCGCCACTGCGGCACGGATCAACTCCGCCAGCGCCTTTTCATCGATCGCGTCGCCCTCGCGGATATCGATGGCGCGCCGCACCTTGCCTTCGAGGCTGGAAGTGAACAGGCGCGCAGGGTCTTCCAGCGATGCGCCTTTCGCAAAGGTGAGCTTGACGGCGGCCTTATAGGCCTCCCCGGTGCAGATAACGCCGCCGCGCGACCAGACCGGGTTTTCCCATTTCCATTCCTCGACGATTCCAGGGTCGGCGGATTTGACGATCGCGCGGACCTTTGCCAGCGTCTCTCCGCGCCAGCCGCCCAGCTCCGCAATCCTAGCATCGATCAGCGCCGATGCCGGTTTTTCCTCATCCGCCATACGATCCTCCCTTCCCGTCCTGGCGGAATCATAACGCATTTCCAGGGAAGTAGCGACAGGCCTTGCCCTCAATTCCCCATTGCGAAATCGATCACCAGCTTGATGTTCAGCACCACGATGATGACGGCGGTGATGGCGGCCAGCGCTGTCAGCCAGCGCGGGGCGACGAGGGGGCCCATCTTGGCGCCGTTGGCGGTGAAGGCCACCAGCGGGATGACGGCGAAGGGCAGTTGCAGGCTCAGTACCACCTGCGACAGGATAAGAAGCTTCGCCGTGCCGGATGAGCCGTAGAGGATCGTGACGACAGCCGCGGGCACGATGGCGATGACGCGGGTGATGAGCCGCCGGAGCCAGGGCTTGAGACGGATATGCAGGAAGCCCTCCATGACGATCTGCCCGGCCATGGTGGCTGTGATAGTAGAGTTGAGGCCGCAGCACAGAAGCGCGATGGCGAAAAGGGTGGGTGCCATCGCCGAACCGAGCAACGGACTCAGCAGCGTATGGGCCTCCCCCAGATCCTCGACATTGGTGTGGCCGGTCGTGTGGAAACTGGCGGCGGCGAGGATGAGGATCGACGCATTGACGGCGAGCGCGAAGGTGAGCGCGATAGTGGAATCGAGCGTGGAATAGCGGATGGCGGAGCGTTTTTCCTCTATCGTGTCGCCGAAATCGCGCGTCTGGACGATGCCCGAATGCAGATAGAGATTGTGCGGCATGACCGTCGCGCCGATGATGCCGAGCGCGAGATAGAGCATATTAGGATTGGTGACGATGTCGGTTGTCGGCGCGAAGCCGCGCAGCACCGCGCCCCATTCCGGATCGGCCATGACGATCTGAACGAGAAAGCAGACCGCGATGACGCCCAGAAGGGCGATGATGAACGCCTCGACGAGGCGGAAGCCCTTGTTTTGCAGATAGAGCACCAAGAGCACGTCAAGCGCGGTGAGGATCACGCCGATTTCGAGCGGAAGGCCGAAAAGCAGGTTGAGGCCGATGGCCGTACCGATGACTTCGGCCAGATCGGTGGCGCAGATGGCGATTTCGGCCAGCACCCATAGCGGAAAGGACACCCAACCAGGGTAAGCATCGCGGCACGCCTGCGCCAGGTCGCGGCCCGTTGCGATGCCCAACCGCGCGCACAGCGATTGGAGAATGACCGCCATGATGTTGGAAAGGAGCGCGACGACCAGCAGAGTATAGCCGAATTGCGAGCCCCCGGCGAGCGACGTCGCCCAGTTGCCGGGGTCCATATAGCCGACGGCGACGAGATAGCCGGGCCCGAAAAAGGCCAGCGCCTTGCGCCAGCTGGGCCCGGTCTTGCGCACGGCAATCGTCCTGTGAACCTCGGAAAGCGAAGCCTCCCCGCGCTCACGCCGCCATCCGTTAAGCGTTAACTCACGCCCGGCTTCTCCCGCCGCCGGTTTCCTCGCCGCCGATGCATACTGGTCCATGTATTTCATCCGATTTATGCAATTGCAAATTATTTGCAATTAATAGAGAGGAGATGACAATCGGTCAAGAGGGGCGCTTGGCATGATGGAAGCTTGGACGTTTTCGATTTCCCGCTAGCCGCAACAGCATGAATGCTCCAGATTTCCGGTTACACCAGACCGCACAAACGAGCGGCGGGCACGCTTTGCCAGCCGCTCGCCCCGCCGGATGGCGGAGAATGTTTAGAGGTGAACCGGCGAACGCGCTTCGGTAGCCGAAGGCGACGCCTTGCTCCCGCGGAACTTCTCCGCCAGCCACGCCGCGATGGTCCGCGGCTTGATGTTTAAGAGGCGTTGCGCGCTGGTCTTCTCGGCGATGACGTCCTCCGGCACCTGTGCCAGCGTATTGTAAAACTTGACGACGCCTGCCGCCGCCGGCGCGCCCAGTATCGGTGAAAGTAGCGCGCCGAATTCTTCGGGCGTTATCGTTTCATAGGAAACATCGTGCCCGAGCGCGCTTGCGAAGCCATCGGCAAGTTGCGGCCCGGTCAAGCCCGGCAACTGTCCCACGCCCACAATGCCGCTGATCGCGGTGTCCGTTAGCAGGCGTGCGGCAACATCGGCGACGTCAAGATGCGAGCACCACGAGGCAGCGAAATTCCCGGCAAGCGGATAGCGCAGAGCGTCCTCCAGCTTTATCGGCTTGAAGACTGGTGGCAAAAGCAGATTTTCCAGATAGAGCCGCGTCGCCATGATGGCATGAGACACGCCGCTTTCCTCGACGCCGCGTATCAGGATCGCAATAGCGCTGTCGTCAGGGGTTTGCAGCGGCGTACCCGGCTGATCGATGACGGCACCGCTCGTGGTGATGACCACCCGCTTTGGCCTGCCCTGGCGGATGGCTTCGACAATGTTGCGGGCATATTGAACGCGGCCCTCCTCCGCTCCCAACGGGATATGGATGAACACCCCGTCAGCGTCCCGATAAGCGGCAACCAGCGAGTTGACCGAACCAAGATCCACCTTGATGGCAGGCTTTCCCTTAAGGCTGGAAATGTCCCGGACTGCGCCGAGAACCGATTTTCCGCTTTCGAGGAGGAGGTTATATAGCGGGGCGCCCTGGGCGCCGGTGGCTCCGTGAATGATATAGGCCATGATAGTCTCCTATGCTCATCCTCTCCTGGCCTTTCACATAGGTAGGCGGCGCGCATAGTCCTCAAGCATCACCGTCAAATAGAAGTGATCAGAACGGAGAAAATTTCAGATTTTACCTAGTAAACCCATAATATACTATTTTTATATTTAAATTCTCATCACCTCCTTTTGAATAACCAATGCCATAGTCAGACCTATATCCACGCAAGGACAGGCATCAACACAGGAAAACGCAATGACCGATCCTGAACCAATCGCCTGCCTCGGCGCGGGGCGCATGGGCTGCGGCATCGCCGTGGTGTGGGCCTATGCCGGGCATCCGGTGAAGCTCGTGGATTTCAAGGAGCGCAGCGAAGACGATTTCAGGACGCTCAAAGCCGGCGCCCTCAATGGAATTCGCGGCGTGCTCTCCAACCTTTCCGGCTTTGGCATGTTCGATGCCGCTCGGATCGATACGATCATGTCGCGCGTCGGCATCGTATCCCGGCAGGAGGCGAAGGATGCACTTTCGTCAGCCGCTCTCATCATCGAAGCCCTGCCCGAAGTGCTCGACATCAAGCGCGGCGCGCTGGCAAGCGCCTCCGCGCTCGCTGGTCCTTCGCCGATCATCGCATCGACCACATCGACCATTCTCGTCGATGATCTCTCCAGCGCCGTTTCGCAGCCCGAGCGCTTTCTCAACGCGCATTGGCTAAACCCGGCCTATCTCATGCCCCTCGTCGAAATGTCGCCCGGCAAAAAGACCGATCCGGCAGTGACCGCGCGCCTCAAGAAGATGCTCGAAACCATCGGCAAGATGCCAGTCATCTGCGCAGCGTCGCCCGGCTATATCGTGCCGCGCATCCAGACGCTGGCGATGAACGAAGCCGCGCGGCTGGTTGAACAAGGTGTCGCCAGCGCCGAGGATATCGACAAGGCGACAAAATATGGCCTTGGCTTCCGCTTCGCCGTGCTTGGGGTTCTGGAATTCATCGATTGGGGTGGCGGCGACACGCTGTTCTATGCCAGCCGCGACCTCGCCAGAGAGCTGAACAGCCCCTGCTACGCCTCGCCCGATATCATCGACAGCAACATGGCGCAGGGCCGCATCGGCCTCAAGACCAAACGCGGCTTTCTCGATTATGAAGGCATGGATATAAATGCATATCGCGACGAACGCCTGAAAGCATTCGTCGCGATGCTCCGTCATCTGGATCTGGTCAAGCCGCCGGTGGTCTAGAGCCCCCGGCCAGCGTCACAGACCGAACCGCTCTTACTGCACGCCCAGCGCCTTCTTGGCCTCCAGTGCGGCCGCGTCGCCTGCCTGCTGCACCAGCGCGTCGCTCTGGCCGGCGGCCCTGGCGGCGGCTTCTGCAGCGGAACGCGCCTCGTTGACGGCGGCAGCCTTCTGCTCCGGCGTCATCGAGCTTGCCAGCGTCTGGTCGATCTTGGACACTTCGTTCTCGACCGCAGCCGCCGTATTGCCGCCCGTCTCGTTGTCCGAGCAACCGGTAAGGGCGAGCAGGGAAACCGCGGCCATCGCAAGAATGTACTTCTTCATGGTATAATCCTCTTGGACGATTATCTCGAAATTTCCGCAGTAAACCCGCGTGAAATCGCCAGGATTATTAAAGTACAATCATGAGATAAGCTTTAAGTACTGCGATAAATATTTAATTTTACAAATAAAAACGCTCCGGCATTTCTGCCGGAGCGTTTCTGGATGCCGCATCCCCTTTGGGATATTCACGCTCGCCTTACTGGCTGGGGGTCGTCGTGCCAGGCTGCGAGGGCGACGTGCCAGGCTGGGAAGGCGTCGTGTTGTTTGCGGGCGGCTGCGACGGCGTCGAGGGCGTCGAAGGCTGCGTTGCCGGTGGCTGCTCCGCCGGTGGGTTCGCATTGTTATTGTTGCCGCTGTCGTTGCAGGCGGCCAAGCCCAGCACCGAAAGCGCGGCAGCCGATACGATCAAAAACTTCTTCATAGTACTCTCCTTTATCATCCCGGGTTATCAAATAAGTCCCCACGGACAGAGAACCTCATCGGGAAAACGGGCAATATCGTGGAAAGTTCCTGTCAACTTGCGTTACATGCCGTTACACAGCCCTACTTATGCCGATTTTGGCGGAGCGATCGCAAAAACGGACCCATCAAGCCATCGTTACCGGCTTTTGCCCTGAAATCATTGCATAAAAGGCGATATTCCGGCAAAATGCGAGCCGTGCGTACGAACATCCGCTGAGGAGTTCGGGCCTCACGCACAGAACCTCCTCACGGATATCCGGTTACGCATAACGTAGCCTGAAGGAGGATTTAATCATGGCTATGACCAACCCTGTAGGCCGCCCGGGACTGATTCAGCACCGTGGCTGGGAGGATAATGCCATCATGGCTCTCGGGGCCATCATTTTCCTTTCATCGCTGTTCTTCCCCGCAACCGACAAGATAGAAGTCGTCATCAACACCATGCTTGCGGGCGCCTTCGTCACGGCTTGCGGCATCATGGAAGTGGCCCGGCTGCGCCGCTGGCAGGAGGTGCTGGTCTTTCTCGCGGGCCTGTGGGTGATCGCTTCACCCTTCGCCTTCGATTATTCGGATCCGCTTCGCACCTGGCATGTCGCGCTAGGCGTCATCATCGTCGCCATCGCCGCGCTGCAGCTATGGCAGGACCGCAAGCGCCGGTTCGGAACATAACGTGCCGGGGAAACCCGAATAGGCCGCCGGAGCTTCGGTTCCGGCGGCTATCCACCTGGACTAAGGTGTGTTGAGATCCAGGTCAGGGCGAGGCGAAAATGGTGATTTTCGAGAACCGGAGCGGAGTGTACTTCAGTACATATGCACCGGAAGCGCAGAAAGACGCCATTTGCAGCCCGCCCTCACCTGAATATCAACACACCCTAGTCACGGCATTGTTACATGCGGATGCTAGGCGGAGCGAAATCTCCCAAACGCAAGGGATTCGCGCTCCATGCCCGCAATCAGGACCAAGCAGGCCGGCAACGAAAAGGTGAAGCGCGCGATGCAGCGCAATTCGCTCTTCTCCCGCGCCGGCCTTTCCGAACGGCTCTTCGCCCATCTCTTCAAGGGTCTGGTCTATCCGCAGATCTGGGAAGATCCGGAAGTCGACATGGAGGCGCTCGAGATCGGCCCCGGCCATCGCATCGTCACCATCGCATCGGGCGGCTGCAATGCGCTTTCTTACCTCACCGCCGATCCCGCAAGCATCGAGGCGGTCGACCTGAACCCGGCGCACGTCGCCTTCAACCGGCTGAAGCTCACCGCCCTCGCCCGCCTGCCCAACTATGACGCCTTTTACCGCTTCTACGGCACGGCGGACGATAAGACCAACTGGCAGGCCTATCAGCGCTTTCTCCGTCCCCATCTCGACGCGCAAAGCCGCGCCTATTGGGAAAAGCGGATGCTCTCGGGCCGCCGCCGCATCTCCATCTTCTGGCGTGATCTCTACCGCCACGGCCTGCTCGGCATCTTCATCGGCATGGGCCACCGCGTCGCCCGCCTCTATGGCATCGACCCGCGCGATATGCTGAAAGCCCGTACCATCGAGGAGCAGCGCAGCTTCTTCGATACCGCCATCGCCCCGCTTTTCGACAAGCGCATGATCCGCTGGGCCACGGCCCGTAAATCCTCCCTGTTCGGCCTCGGCATTCCGCCGCAGCAATATGATGCGCTGGCCACTTCAGGCAATGGCGACATGGCCACCATCCTGCGCAGCCGGCTGGAAAAACTCGCCTGCGGTTTTCCGCTGAACGAGAATTATTTTGCCTGGCAGGCCTTCGGGCGCGGCTATAGCGAGGACGCCGAAACCGGTCCGCTTCCGCCTTATCTTTCCCGCGCCAATTTCGAGAAGGTGCGCGCGCGCGTCGGCCGCATGAGCGTCGTCAACGCCTCCTACACCGAACTGCTCGCGGCGAAGCCCGATGCCTCGGTTGACCGCTTCATCCTCCTTGATGCACAGGACTGGATGAACGACACCCAGCTCAATGATCTCTGGCGTGAAATTACCCGCACCGCCGCGTCTGGCGCGCGCGTCATCTTCCGCACCGCCGCCGAGCCCAGCATCCTGCCCGGCCGTGTCGATCCCGCCATTCTCGACCGCTGGGACTATCGCGAAGAACAGTCGCGCGAACTCCACGCCCGCGACCGCTCGTCGATTTATGGCGGCTTCCATCTCTATGTCCTGAAAGACGGCTGATATGTTCGGCAAGGCGAAGGCAATCGATCACGGCAGCCTGATGGACCGCGTCTATCGCCGTCAGCGCCATGTCTATGACGCGACGCGCAAATACTATCTTCTCGGCCGCGATGAGATGATCGCCTCGCTGCGCGTTCCCCAAGGCGGCAGCGTGCTGGAAATCGGTTGCGGCACGGGCAGAAATCTCATCAAGACGATGAATCATTTCCCCAATAGCCAACTCTATGGCATTGATATTTCGCATGAAATGCTCGACACGGCGCAAAAGGCGGTGGAACGTGCCGGCATAGAAGGCAAAGTGCGCCTCGCCCATGCCGACGCCGCAAGCTTCGACCCGCAAACCCTCTTCGGACGCAAGGATTTCGACCGCATCTTTATCTCCTACGCCGTCTCGATGATCCCCCAATGGCAGGCGGTGATGCGCGAGGCCGTGGCGCACCTTGCTCCCGGCGGCGAACTCCACATCGTCGATTTCGGCGATTGCGCGAGGCTGCCCCGCTGGTTCCGCGCCGCGCTCTATCAGTGGCTTGAATGGTTCCACGTCACCCCCCGGAACGATCTTTTCCAGGTGGCGGGCAATATCGCCGCGCAGACGCAGGCTCTCGCCCAGGCGCGCATTCTCTATCGCGGATTTGCCTGGATATCCGTCGTCAAGCGAAAAGCTGATAGCGAATAGTTGGGCGCTATCAGCGATACACTATTCGCTATTTTCTCTGAATCACGTAACGCTTTATCAACCCTGTTTCCTCTATCGCCTTGGTTCATGAAGCGCATCGTCCCTGTCCTCATGTCCCTCCTTTTGTCCGCCTGCACATCGGTGGATTACGATCTATCGGAGGCGACGAAGACGGTCAGCATCGAACGGAAGGCGACCTTCGCCTATCCCGCCGTGCGCGCGCCGAAATTCGGCGACCGCGATCCGCATGACTGGAAGGGCAGGACGCCCTGGCACTATGCCGTTCACGGCACCGACGTGTCCAAATATCAGAGCAAGGTGGACTGGAAGACGGTGCGCGACAGCGGCATCTCCTTCGCCTTCATCAAGGCGACGGAAGGCGGGGACCGGGTGGATGACCGCTTCCGTGATCATTGGGCATCCGCTGCTTCGGTCGGCATGCCGCGCGGGGCCTACCATTTCTATTATTTCTGCCGCCCGGCCATCGAGCAGGCGCAATGGTTCATCCGCAACGTCCCGCGCGATCCGAACGCGCTGCCGCCGGTTCTGGACATGGAATGGAACCCGCAATCGCCCACCTGCAAGCGCCGCCCCGCGCCGGAAGTCGTGCGCAGCGAGATGAAGATTTTCCTCGATGCCGTCGAGCGGCATTACGGCAAGCGCCCGATCATCTATACCGCCATCGATTTCTTCGAGGACAATGAGCTCCACCGCATAAAGGGCTATCCTTTCTGGCTGCGCTCGGTCGCTGGCCACCCCAGCGAGCGCTATGGCGAGCATCCCTGGACGTTCTGGCAATATACCGGAACCGGCAAGGTGCCCGGCATCGAGGGCGACGCCGACATCAACGTCTTCGCCGGCTCCCCGGAGGAATGGCGCGCGGTGGTCGAAGGGCGCCGGAAGCACTAAAAAGCACAGCCACACAACTTTTACTTCATTTCCGCGCCGTGATGGGGCAGAAGCGAGCCCCAGAATTGTCTCATTTGCGCGCATCGTGCTTTTAGCGAAAAAGCAATGCCGGAAAGAAGTTTAGGAAATGAAGAAAACCGCCCTGCTGCTGGCAGCATCGTTCCTTGCCTCCACTGCGCTGGCTAGCGCACAGCAAGCCCCGGCCTCCCCTGCCGTTCCGGCCCAGGGAACGGTCGCACCGCAGGCCGCCTGTGGCGGCGACCTGAAAACCTGGCTCGATGGCGTCGCCGCCGAAGCGCGCGCCGATGGCGTGGGCGAGAAGGGCATCAGCGAGCTTTATAAGGCGCAGATCGATGACCGGGTGCTTGGCCGCGACCGCTCGCAGGGCGCGACCTTCAACCAGACCTTCGCCGACTTCTCGCGCAAGCTCATCTCCGACGCGCGGCTCAAGAAGGGCCGCGAAATGCTCGTCAAATATGCCGATGTCTTCAAAAAGGCCGAAGATACCTATGGCGTTCCCGGCCCGGTCATCGCTGCCTTCTGGGGCCTGGAGACCGACTATGGCGCCATCCAGGGCAATTTCGACACGCTGAATGCGCTCGTGACCCTTGCCCATGATTGCCGCAGGCCGGAGCTTTTCCGGCCGCAATTGATCGCGCTGCTGAAGCTCTTCGACACCGGCGTCGTCAACGCGCAGACGACAGGCGCATGGGCCGGCGAGATCGGCCAAATGCAGATGCTGCCGCTCGATTATCTCGAGCGCGGCGTGGATGGCGATGGCGACGGGCGCGTCGACCTGAAGAACAGCGTGCCTGACGTCATCATGACGGCGGCGCGGATGATACGCGATCTCGGCTGGCAGAAGGGCCAGCCCTGGCTCGAAGAGGTCAAGCTGACGAAAGACCTGCCCTGGGAGCAGGCGATCCGCACCAACCGCCTCCCCCATTCCAAATGGGCCGCCTGGGGCGTGGAAGGCATGAACGGCCCGCTCGGCCCCGATGACGGCAACGCCTCCCTGCTCCTGCCGATGGGTCGCAAGGGCCCCGCCTTCCTCTCCTACCCGAATTTCGATGTGTTCGTGGAGTGGAACAAGTCGATCGTCTACGCGACCACCGTCGCCTATTTCGCCACCCGCCTCGCCGGCGCCCCCGCATTCGAGCTGGGCAATCCCGATCCCGGCCTCACCACCGACCAGATGAAGGAATTGCAGACCAAGCTCGCCGCGCGCGGCTACGACATGGGCAAGATCGACGGCGTCTTCGGCGTAGCCACCCGCGACGCCGTCCGCGCCGAGCAACTACGCTTGGGAATGCCTGCGGATTCCTGGCCGACGGTGGAATTGCTGAACAAGCTTTAAATCAGCTAGAGTGAGATAGCGGTCTTGCGCTATCTCACTCTTAGTCTCACGCCACCTTCTTCTCCTCACCGAAGAACGCGCCGATAATCGCGCCTACATTGCCGGGCGCGACCGGCGGGCTGAACAGGAAGCCTTGCAGCTCTCCGCACTGTTCCGCCCGCAGCGTTTCGAGCTGAGCGGCGGTTTCCACGCCTTCCGCCGTGGTGTCGATACCGAGGCTCGCGCCGAGCCCGATGATCGCGCGGACGATGGCGAGAGATTCCGGGCTGTTCTCGATCTCGCGCACGAAGGAGCGGTCGATCTTGAGCCGGTTGAACGGGAACTGCTTCAGATAATGCAGGCTGGAATAGCCGGTGCCAAAATCATCGAGCGCAATGCGCACGCCGCGGTCGCGCAATTGGCGCAGCAAGGCCAGATTGTCGGCGCTGTCGTCGAGCAGCACCGATTCGGTGATTTCGATTTCGAGCCGCGCTGGTGCGAGCCCGCTTAAGCGGAGCGCCTCGTCGATCGCTTCGAACAGGCCACCGCTGCGGAACTGCACCGGGGAGACGTTCACCGCCACCATCAGCGGGTCCGGCCATGAAGCGGCCTGACAGCAGGCTTCGCGCAGCATCCAGCGCCCGAGCCGGTCCACCTGCCCCGTTTCCTCTGCGATGGGAATGAACTCGCCCGGAGACACCATGCCGCGTGAGGGATGCCGCCAGCGCATCAGCGCCTCGAAGCCGCATAATTTTCCTGTCTGCACCGAGATGATCGGCTGGAAGTGCGCTTCGAACTGCTCGGCCGGGTCGGCATTGCGCAAATCCATTTCCAGCGCGCGGCGGTTCGAGACCTGCGCATCCATCTCCGGCTCGAAAAACCGCACTTCGCCTTTCAGCGAACCCTTGGCGCGGTAAAGGGCAAGGTCGGCGCAGCGCAGCAAATCGTCCGCCTCGGTCGCGTCCGCCGGGGCCACCGCACCGCCGATGCTGGCGCCGATGCGCACCGGGCATCCCTCCACACTCGATATCAGCGCCAATTCCTGGCTGATGCGGCGCGCGAGCACCTCGATCTGCTCGCGCGATTCAAGCCCCGGCGCAAGCACGGCAAACTCGTCGCCGCCCAGCCGCGCCACGATATCTCCCTCGCGCAGCCGCTTTTTCAGCCGCTTCGTCACTTCCACCAGCACCGCGTCGCCCGCCGCATGGCCGAGCGTATCGTTGACCAGCTTGAAATCGTCGAGATCGACCATCAGCACGCCGAAGGCCCGCCCGCCATCGGCAAGCTTCGCCGCCGCCCGCTCGATTTCGCGGGTGAAGACCGTACGGTTCGCCGCGCCGGTCAGCGGATCGTGATGGGCGAGATAGGTGACATGCGCCTCCGCGCGGCGGCGCTCGGTAATGTCCATGATGGTCGAGAGCGTTGCGGGCCTGCCCTCGACCATCACCTCGCTCGTATATTCGATGATATCGAGGGTTCGACCATCGGCGGTGCGATGCTTCAGCCCCGCCGCCGACGACGCGGCATCCTCCTCGGATCCTTCGATCGACAGGTCCGCCACGCTCAGCTTGAGAAAGGCCTCTCTCTCATAGCCGTAGAGCCTGAGCGCGGCCTCGTTTACATTGAGAAAGCCCTCCTCGCCATGGGCGCGCACATACATCGGCGCCGGATTGTCGTCGAAGAGCGAGCGGAACAGCGTGACGCGGGATTTGAACTCGCGGATATCGGTCAGCGTCACCACGAGAATGCCGTCGGCAAAATTCACCCCGGCCTGCAGCGCCAGCGGATTGCCGTGCAGCTCATAGGTCAGCTCGAACGGCTCGACCGGCGCGCCCAGCGCCGCGCGCAGCATCGGCTGAGGCGTCACGATGCCGAGGCGTGAACAGGCCTGAGAGAGAAGCGTGAATTGCAAATGCTCCGGCTCGCCTCCGAGGAAGCGCGCGGCGGCCTCGTTGATGCTGAGGACGAAGAAATCGCGCGGCATCCCGTCCTCGCCCGGCACCGGAGAGAGACCGAGAATACCCTGCTGCGAGGCGTCGATCAGCAGCCGCGGCAGATTCAACTGCGCCTTGCGCGGGCGTGTCATGACCAGGAAATATTCCCCGCTCCACCGGCAGGAAAGCGGAAAGGCCACGATCTCCACCGTCGAGACCTTGTTCTCGATCAGCCAGCGGCAGAGCGCAAGGCTGGGGCTGCCGGCAAGGCGCGAGCGGCCGATGGCCGAAGCGATGGCCTGTCGGAAGACATAAGGGACATCCAGAAAATCGACCGCCCCCTCGCCGAGACGGATGATAGAGCGCACCCTTTTGCCGGCGCGCAGCATCCGCGCGGGCTTGCCCGGCAGGCAATGAATCACCGCGATCTCATCGGCAAAGCGCCCCATATTGCCGAGCGTGAAATCCTCATAGGAGGGCAGCGACGTGTTGATGCGCGCCGCCTGCCAGCAATGCAGCATATAGCGCACATCGTCGAACTCCGTCGGGATATCGATCGCTTCCTCAGCCGGTGACGGGGTTGTTTCGATCCGGGATTGAGACATGCCTGAAAAGCCATGAAACGGGTGGGACATGAGACATGCCGATGGGAAGTCGGCTTGGCAGGACGGCATCATGCCTCGCGCTGCTACCGTTGCAATTGATCTGCCGCATGTTTGGAGAGAAGACATGCCGGTGGCCGCGCGCCGTTCATGCCGGTTTTTAGGCAATGTGTATTACGAAGTGCTTAAAAGAGCCGTCACGGGACTGTCATCTGAGTCGTCGCGACCTGCCTCCAACACAAGCGAAGGCAAGCATATTCGAAAATGGCAAAATTCGGATTTTCGGCCGCCTGGAGGCTACGGTTCACAAAAAGTGAACACCTGAAGTAAACGTTGTTTTTCAATAATTTAGCTCTATAAAACGAAAAATTTTCCCCATCGTCGCTATTTGGCAACACGAATTCCGCTTTTTTTATGGCTCGACTGGGCATAGATTCCCCCTCGTTAACCCAACGCCGCAAGGAGCCGCGGCGTCTGAAAGGAGGCAGACCGATGGGACTTACACGTTCGCTGAATGTCCTGATGATCTGTGCAGCGTTCGCATTTTTGGGTGCGATGGTAATGGGCCTCATCCCCTGAGCATTTGCAGTCAGGCGAAGCCTGGCGTCGCACAAATGCTGCTAACGGGAGAGGCGGAGACTGCGGGTCGAGGGTCCTCAATCCCCTTGGGAAACAAAAAGGAAAAGCCCGGCATAGCGTCCGGGCTTTTTCATATTATGCGGCCGCGCCCGCCAGCTTGGCCCCGGCGACGTCCCGCTTGTGCGGACGGATGCCGATCATGTGGCAGATGGCGAAGACGAGATCCGCCCGGTTCATCGTATAGAAATGGAAATCCTGCACACCGCGCTCCACCAGATCCAGCACCTGCTCGGCGGCGACGGCTGCGGCAACCAGCATATGCGTCTGAGGGTCGTTGTCGAGCCCGTCGAAGCGCTCGGCAAGCCAGGCGGGGATATGCGTGCCCGCGCGCGAGCCGAAATTCACCACCTGCTTGAAATTATGGATCGGGAGAATGCCCGGCAGGATGGGGATATAGATACCCGCGCGGCGTACCTTCTCCACATAGCGCTCGTAGAGATCGTTGTCGAAGAAGAATTGGGTGATCGCCCGCGTCGCGCCATTGTCGACCTTACGCTTCAGCATGTCGATATCGGTGGCGAAGTCGGGGCTTTCAGGATGTTTCTCCGGATAGGCGGAAACGGAAATGTCGAAATCGGCGAAAGCCTTGAGGCCAGCCACCAGCTCGGCGGCATTAAGATAGCCCCCTGGCGTCGGGCGGTACTGTTCGCCGATGCCTGCTGCCGGGTCCCCGCGCAGCGCCACGAAGCGCTTGATGCCGAGGGCGGCAAACTCCCGCACCACCGCATCCACCTCTTCCTTGGTCGCATCGACGCAGGTCAGATGCGCGGCAGGCGTCACATCGGTTTCTTTCAATATACGCGCCACGGTGCGCGCCGTGCGCTCGCGCGTCGAACCGCCCGCACCATAGGTGACGGAAACGAATTCGGGCTTCAGCGGCGCCAGCCGCGTGACCGTCTCCCAAAGACGCGCTTCCATCTCCTCCGTTTTCGGCGGAAAGAATTCGAAGGAGACGCGGATTGCCTGCCCGATATCGGAACGGCGGGAAAGTCCGAAAATGCTCATCAAACACGCTCCGTCTCATTTGGGGAAGCAACGGGGTCGGCGATCAGAAGGCGCGGGTCACGCGCAAGCCAGAGCTTCACGGTGAGCCCGGCATCGCCGCCCTTCGACTCCAGATCCTGGGCTTCATCGAGCGCAAGCCCCGCCTCGCCGAGCCAGCCGCGCATCTGTTCATCACTGAATCCCAAGCGCAGATGGGCATGCTCCTCGCGCAGGAATTCGAGGGTATGCGGCGCGAAATCGACGATAAGAAGACGCCCGCCGGGCCTGAGCGCCCGCGCCGCCTCGCGGATCGCCGCCTGCGGGTCTTCAAGGAAATGCAGCACCTGATGGATGGTGACGAGGTCGAAGCTCTCCCGGTCCACCGGAAGCGCATAGACATCGCCCTGCCGCACTTGTGCATTGGTAATGCCGGCGCGGTCGAGATTGGCGCGCGCCACCGTCAGCATGTCGCGGTTGATATCGATACCGAGCCCGCGCACATAAAGCGGTGAGAAAAGCTCAAGCAGCCGCCCGGTGCCGGTACCGACATCGAGCATGGCCTGGAACGGCGTCTTACCGACGATGCGCTTTAAAGCCGTTTCCACCGCGCTTTCCGAGACATGCAGCAGGCGAATGCGGTCCCAGCTTTGCGCATTGGCGCTGAAATAGGCCGCCGCCCTCTCCTGCCGCTGTGTCTTGACCGCCGCCAACCGCTCCAGATCCCGCTCCAGCAGCGGATCGGCGCTGTCGAGCCGGGCAATCAGCGCGCGCGCGAGCGCACCGGCGATGCCATCGTCCGAAAGCCGGAAATAAGCCCACGCACCCTCCTGCGAGCGGTTGATCAGCCCTGCTTCATAGAGCAATTTCAGATGGCGTGAGACACGCGGCTGCGACTGGCCAAGAATGGAAGTAAGGTCCGATACCGTCAGATCGCCGCGCGAAAGCAGCGCCAGAATGCGCAACCGGCTGGATTCTGCCGCCGCTTTCAGCGTATCGACCATGGGGTCGAGATGGAGACTGGCATTGCTCATGGGCATTTGGACCGATGCGATATTTATGCAAAAGACATAAAGATATGTTTATGTGAAAATAGAAAAGCGCGCAAGCAAAAAAGGCCATGAAACGAAACGAAGCACAACAAGAGGTAAAAAATGAGCACAGGCACCGCGCGCCAGCGCGCCATCGGCAAGGCCCTGACCGCGCTTCTTCCCGGCGTGCCCTATGCGGATTCCGAACCGATCCGCGCCGCGGCCCTGGCCCCACACATGAAGACCCTACCGCCCTCCACTGCCGTCTGGCTGGCCACGGTCGCCCACATCCGCCACGCTCACACCGATTACGACGCGCTGCGTGACGAAGGTTATGACAAGGATTCTGCACGGTTTTTCGTGCTCGACGCCGTCAACGCCAAGCTGACGGAATGGCGGGCGACGAGGTGGCTGGAGGCGGATGAGGAGGCAGGCATATAAAGTCACCCGCAAGTGACATTATTAATTTTTCCTTTACCAAAATGACCAACAGTACAAGATTATACAATTAAAAGGTGTATAAGTTAAATATACTCAACCGAATATGATTTTCTTCCACAAAGGTATTCCCATGAAAATCCGAACATTTCTTGTGGCAGCTCCCGCCTGCTTGTTCACATCTGCTTTTTCCCAGGCCGATGAGCTACAACCCCCATGCCGTCATCCTTACGATGAGCCTACTCGCGTGGTTTGTGTTTACACCTTCACCGGCAACGAACAAAGCTTTCAGGTCCCTCAGGGAGTGCACATGCTTGACATTACTGCGATTGGCGCAGCGGGTGCTGCTGGAGATGCAATCCATAATTATTTACAATCTGGCGCGGGGGGCCTCGGCGGATATGCCCGAACCCTCATTTCGGTCACGCCTGGTTCAACATTACATGTGGAGGTCGGTGGAACTCCTACGACTGATCCCTCAAAATGCAACAAATTGGCAAATCCTCCCGTTCGTTGCCTCGGTGGCTGGAACGGCGGCGGGTCGGCCCAACCCCAAACCGACGCCGGAGGCATGGGTGGTGGAGGCGGCGGCGCTTCTGATGTGCGCATTATTTCAGCCTCGCTGCCGGAATCTTTGAATAGCAGGCTCATTGTCGCTGGTGGCGGCGGTGGGGGCGGATCCTCTTGCAACGGCATTTGCAATGCGGCGGGCGGCGATGGGGGCGCCGCTGGAAGCGCGGGCAAAACTGGAGAGGATTCCCCTCCTGACCAACCGGGTGGGACAGGAGGTGGAGCTGGTACGTTAATTGCCGGTGGAGAGGGTGGCTTTGAACGCGGCACGGCAGGAAGCTTGGGCCAAGGCGGCAATGGCGGAGTCTGGTACAATGGTCATAACGGATACTTCGGTATGGGAGCCGGCGGCGGCGGTGGCTATTATGGTGGCGGCGGTGGGGGAGTGCCCACCGCCACATATGCGTCCGGCCCCGGCGGTGGAGGCGGCGGCTCGTCATTCGCTCCCGATGGAGAAATAGGCGTCACCTCAGAACCTGCATCGGTACGGATCATGTATATCATACCGCACCAATCCCAAACCCAATGACGCCAGCCACGAAGCTAAGCGATGAAATCACCGTCACGAGCCTCATTTCCGGTGACGGTTCTCCCTGTTCCATCGAAAAGCGATAAAACCAGCCCGTTCACCCCGGATAGATCCACTGCTCCGGCACCCGAGCCTCGACCTTCTCGCCCGCCTTCACCGTTCCGGGCTTTTCCACCCAGACCACCAGCCCGCGCAGCCGCTTCGCCACCCGGACGAATTCCAGAGATACCGCCGTCACATCGGCAACACCGGCATTCTCCGCCAGCCTCTTCCCGGCGATCTTGCAGGGGCCGTTCTGCCCGTCCACCTTCAGCGTCACCCCGCCCTCGAAGAACAGGAGCGTGCGCGGCGGAAGCATCGAAAAGGACGGGATGCCCTCGATGAGCATATTGGCGCCGATCCATTCGGGCCGGACTTCGGCAATGCCAAGCCCCGCCGCAATTGCTGCGAGCTCATCCGGCGCGACGAGCGAAAGCTGGCGCTCGTTGCGGATCTCGGTGCCGCGCGGATACCACGGCTCGCGCCCGCCGGACTTGCGCGTCAACCCGGCATGGTAGTCGCCGCGGGCGCCCTCGAAGGTCAGTTCCAGCGCGTCCTTCGCCTCGGTGCCGAAATGGCCGTGGAGAGCGTTGAACACGCCCGCAACCGTTCCCGAAATCCTGCGGCCCGGAACGATCTCCGGACGAGCCTTATCCTCAAGCGGCGATAGCAGATCGGTCATGGTGCTCTCCTCCGGTTTCGTTCTTGCGATTTACCCCAACCGGGCCGCTCCTACCATCGCGTGGTTCTGATAGACGCACGAAAAATTCTGATGGATCAGCCTTTTTGCGCCACGAGGAAAAAGCGCGGGAAGCGCAAAAGCGCCTTGCCATCGCGGGCGAGCGGATAGGCTTCGGCGATGCGCGCCATATAAAGGGCAAGGTAGTCCGCCTGCTCGGCCTCATCCAGAACGTCGAGGAATGGCCTAAGGCCCGTCCCCTTCACCCACTCGACCACCGCCTCAGCCCCTTCCAGCGGGTGGTTGTAAATCGTATGCCAGATGTCGAGGCGCGCCGCCTTGGGCGAAAGGGCATCGTAATAGGCTGAAACGGGCGGCAACGGATCGCGCGCCTTCGCCCCAATGCGGTCGACCCAGCGCGGATCGCGTGCCACCTCAGTCATCAGCTTGTGCGTCGGTTCGGTGAGATTGTCAGGCATCTGCACAGCCAGAACCGCGCCGGGCTTCAAGGCATCGAACAGCCGCTGGAATTCAGCGATATGGTCGGGCAGCCACTGGAACACGGCGTTCGAAAACAAAAGATCAGTGTCGCTCTCCGGCGTCCACTTCGCCACATCGGCAAGCTCGAAGCGAAGCCCCGGCAGCCGCGCCCTCGCCTTCTCGATCATGTCGGGGGAGGTATCGAAGCCGAAAATCTCCGCTTCCGGCCAGCGCTCCGCCAGAAGCTCGGTCGAATTGCCCGGCCCGCAGCCGATATCCACGATCTTGCGCGGTGCCCCGAGCGGCACTTGTGCGAGAAGATCACGCGCCGGACGGCTGCGCTCGTCCTCGAATTTCAAATATTGCGCGGCGGACCAGTCTTTCAATCTCGTCGCTTTCATTGCCTGTCATAAATATCACCGCGATGCCCGACACCCACGACCAGAACGATGCATACAGCGTCTTCTATCCTCGCCAGGATGCGGATATCTCCAACGCGGTAACGCCAAATGCCTTTGAATTTTCCGGTTAAAGAAGAGCCAAGCCGTCTCGGATTGTCATGTCCAAGAATTCGATTGTCGATAAAATCGGCTATACGTTCGCGGTCGGATTTGCTTAGTTCTTGATGTCTTTGAAAGCTTGGTCATCGAATTCAACCCGCCACATCGATGACATCCGGCGCTAGGATTGAATATCGTCAAAAAGCCGCCGCTTAACTTCATCCCAAGACAAACGCTCTCCTGCTTCGGCCAGACGCGCCTCTGCCAAGGCGAGGTCTTCCATATCCTCAAGATGACGGAGGATCGCTTCGCGTGCGTAATAGCTTTTCGTCCGCCCTGTCGTCTTCGCCAAGTCATCGAGACGTTTTTCAATATCCGCAGGCAATCGTAACGCTAACATAGGAAAGCTCCTTTGCTATACATGTACAGCAAAGGAGCGGGAATAGCAACGAACGTCAAATCATCGCGTCAGCCGCTTATACGTCACCCGCTTCGGGTTGACGCTGTCCGGACCCAGCCGGCGGATCTTGTCGGCTTCGTATTCCTCGAAATTACCCTCGAACCATTCCACATGGCTGTCCCCTTCGAAGGCAAGGATATGCGTCGCCAGACGGTCGAGGAACATGCGGTCGTGCGAGATGATAACAGCGCAGCCAGCGAAGTTTTCCAGCGCGTCTTCCAGTGCCGAAAGCGTTTCCGTATCGAGGTCGTTGGTCGGCTCGTCGAGCAGGATGACATTGCCGCCGCTCTTCAGCATCTTAGCGAGGTGCACGCGGTTGCGCTGACCGCCGGAGAGATTGCCGACCTTCTGCTGCTGGTCGCCGCCCTTGAAGTTGAATGCGCCGCAATAGGCGCGGCTGTTCATCTCGTGCTTGCCGAGCTTGATGATGTCATTGCCGCCGGAAATCTCTTCCCACACCGTCTTGTTCGGGTCGAGATGATCGCGGCTCTGGTCGACATAGCCGAGCTGCACCGTATCGCCGACGCGGATGGAACCCGAATCCGGCTTTTCCTGCCCGGTGATCATCTTGAACAGCGTCGATTTACCCGCGCCGTTCGGCCCGATCACGCCGACAATGCCGCCGGGCGGGAGCTTGAAGTCGAGCCCTTCGATCAGCACCCGGTCGCCGAAGGCCTTGGTCAGCCCCTCCGCCTCGATCACCACCTGCCCCAGCCGCTCGCCAGCGGGGATGATGATCTGCGCCTCGCCCGGGCGGCGATCATTCGCCGCCTTGACCAGCTCGTCATAGGCCTTAATGCGCGCCTTGGACTTGGCCTGCCGCGCCTTGGGGCTTGCCGATATCCACTCCCGTTCGCGCTCCAGCGCTTTCTGGCGGGCGGCCTCCTCGCGGCCTTCCTGCGCCATACGCTTGGCTTTGGCGTCGAGATAGGCGGAATAATTGCCCTCATAGGGAATGCCGCGGCCGCGGTCGAGTTCGAGGATCCAGCCCGTTACATTGTCGAGGAAGTAGCGGTCGTGGGTGATGATAAGCACCGCACCCGGATATTCCCGCAGATGCTTCTCCAGCCAAGCGGTGGTTTCGGCATCGAGATGGTTGGTCGGCTCGTCGAGGAGCAAGAGGTCCGGCTGCGAAAGCAACAGTTTGCACAGCGCCACACGGCGCTTTTCACCGCCCGAAAGCTTGGTCACGTCCGCATCGGCAGGCGGGCAGCGCAGCGCTTCCATCGCCATCTCGACCTGGCTGTCGAGGTCCCAGAGATTCTGGCTGTCGATGATGTCCTGCAGCTTCGCGCCCTCTTCCGCCGTCTCGTCGGAGTAGTTCATCATCAGTTCGTTGTAGCGGTCGATGATCGCCTTCTTCTTGGCGACGCCCTCCATGACATTGCCGAGCACGTCCTTGGACGGGTCGAGCTCCGGCTCCTGCGGCAGATATCCGCATGTCGCGCCCTCTGCGAGCCAGGCTTCGCCGGTATATTCCTTGTCGATTCCCGCCATGATGCGCAGGACCGTCGATTTACCCGCGCCGTTCGGGCCGAGAATGCCGATCTTGGCGTCCGGGTAGAAGGAAAGATGCAGGTTTTCGAGAATCTTCTTGTTGCCATAGGCCTTGTTGAGCCCGGCCATGTGATAAATGAATTGGCGTGCCATCGCGCGCGTCGTCTCCGCTGTGAGGGAAAATCCGTTGCGCCGTATGTAAGCGAAATGGCAGGTGGGGGCAATGATTGAGAAAACGTCCGCCCCGAAAAGTGCGAAACCGGGTGCGGATATTTCCGTCACCCGGTCTCCCCTCTGGTTCCGCTTGCGGAAGCTTCCTCTCTTCCTTGGGCGGCATGTAAAAGGTTGAAGGCAAAACCTCCCCGTCGAGACAAGGACAGCGGCCCCAATCTCCGATCAGTCTTTCAATTGTTGAAAAGAACACCCGATAGCCCGCCAGCCCCAGCAATGCCGTTCTCAACCAAATTCCAAGGTCAGTTTTGCGCAGCTTTTTAAAATTAGCAAGCGGTTTTGCAAAAAAATATTGCAGAACATGATTAAGATTAAAAAATAGGCATTTGAGGTCATGCCTGCATAGGACGACATCATGACAGAACGCCAATTGACTATTGGATCGTCAGATCGTCAAGTTGATGGCGTCATCAGGAGGAACTGGCGTGCCTTTCCAAACGGCGGAATTCCTGGCCTCGCCTTCCGGCGCGAGCCTTTGCCTGCGCGAACAACTGGCCGAAGGCGGCGCGCGCGGCGTCGTCCATATCAATCACGGCCTCGCCGAGCATTCGGCGCGCTATGCCCGCTTTGCCGAAAAGCTCGGACAAGCAGGCTTTCATGTCTATGCCCATGACCATCGTGGCCATGGCGAAACCACGGCGCCGGACGCGCCGCAGGGCATGTTTGCATCCCGCGGCGGAACGCAGAAGGTCATCGCCGATGTCGCCGCCGTCAACGCCCATATCCGCGCCGCCAATCCCGGCCTGCCGGTCGTCCTTTTCGGCCATTCCATGGGCGGGTTGATCGCGCTCAACTACGTCCTGAAACATCCCCGTACCATCGATGCTGCCGCCATCTGGAACGCCAATTTTTCCGCCGGTGCAGCGGGCAAACTGGCACAACTCATCCTCGCAGCGGAGAGAATGCTCATCGGCTCCGACGTGCCGAGCCGCATCCTGCCCAAGCTCACCTTCCGCGAATGGGCGCGCAAAATCCCGAGTGCCCGCACCGATTTCGACTGGCTCTCCCGCGACCCCGGCGAGGTGGACGCCTATTTCGCCGACTCCAAATGCGGCTGGGACGCCTCGGTCAGCCTATGGATCGACGTCTTCCGCCTCGTCTTTCAGGGCGCGGACGACCGTAATTTCGGCAATATTCCCCGCGCCCTGCCGTTCAACCTCGTCGGCGGCGAAGAGGACCCAGCGACGGATAATGGCAAGGCCGTAGCGGCATTGGCCCGGCGGCTGCGCGCCATGGGATTTACCGACATACATGAATGTATCTATCCCGGCACCCGCCACGAAAGCCTGAACGACATCAACCGTGACGGGATAACGCAGGATTTTATCGCCTGGTTGAGCCAGATCATTCAAAAATGATGGCAACCGGGCGTGAATGAAAAGAGCATGAAAGAGAAAGCCGCCATGTCCAAAGCCCCTCTCTCCGGTATCCGGGTGATCGAACTTGCGCGCGTATTGGCGGGGCCTTGGGCCGGACAGATTCTTGCCGATCTCGGCGCCGATGTGATCAAGGTCGAGAACCCTGATGGTGGCGACGAGACGCGCGGATGGGGGCCTCCCTTCGTCACCGGCGCGGATGGCGAAAACCTCTCCGCCGCTTACTTCCATTCCTGCAATCGTGGCAAGCGGTCGATCACTGCCGACTTCACCACGCCGGAGGGACAGGAAACCGTCCGCGCCCTCTGCCGCACCGCCGATGTGGTGATCGAGAATTTCAAAGTCGGCGGCCTCACGAAATATGGCCTCGATTATGAAAGCCTGAAAAGGCTCAACCCGCGCCTTATCTATTGCTCGATCACCGGCTTCGGCCAGACCGGTCCTTATGCGAAACAGGCGGGCTATGATTTCATCATCCAGGGCATGTCGGGCCTGATGTCCGTCACCGGCGAACCGGACCGCGAGCCGCAGAAGGTCGGCCTCGCCGTCGCCGATATCTTCACCGGCCTTTACGCTGCGACCGCCATTCAGGCGGCGCTTATCCACGCACTAAAAACCGGCGAGGGCCAATGGATCGACATGGCGCTGTTCGATGTGCAATCCGCCGTGATGGCCAATCAGGCGATGAATTATCTCGTGAGCGGCAACAGCCCCAACCGCATGGGCAACGCGCATCCTAACATCGCGCCCTACGAGGTGGTGCCGACATCAGACGGCCACCTGATCCTCGCCGTCGGCAATGATGGTCAGTTCGCTCGCCTCTGTTCAATCCTGGGGCTGGATAGTTTCCCCGCAGACCCCCGCTTCGCTACCAACCGCGCAAGGCTGGAAAACCGCGCCGCGCTGACGGCGGCGATCAGCGCTGAAACGGCGAAGCGCACCCGCGCCGACCTGCTCTATGCCTGCGTTGAGAATGGTGTTCCCGCCGGGCCGATCAACCGCATCGGCGAGATGTTCGCCGATCCGCAGATACTCGCCCGCGGCCTGCGCCTCGATCTGCCTGATGGCCGCGGCAACACCATCCCTTCAGTGCGCAGCCCCATTCTGATGTCGGCAAGCCCGCTCACCTATGAGCGCCCCTCGCCGCGCCTCGGCGAGCACACGCAAGAGGTATTAGATGAATTGAACCGGGAGGAACACATATGAAAACCGGCGGACAATTGGTCGTCGAAGCGCTTGCCGCCAATGGCGTGGAGCGGCTGTTCTGCGTGCCCGGCGAAAGCTATCTCGCCGTGCTCGATGCGCTCTATGATGCCGATATCGCCGTCACCGTCTGTCGCGCGGAGGGCGGTGCGGCGATGATGGCCGAGGCGTGGGGCAAGCTCACCGGCAAGCCCGGCATCTGCTTCGTCACGCGCGGTCCCGGCGCCACCAACGCCTCCCCCGGCGTTCACGTCGCCATGCAGGATTCGACCCCGATGATCCTGTTCATCGGACAGGTCGCACGCGATGCGCGCGAGCGCGAGGCGTTTCAGGAGGTAGAATACCGCCGCCATTTCGCGGACATGGCCAAATGGGTCGCCGAAATCGACGATCCCGCGCGTATTCCCGAATTCATCACCCGAGCCTTCGCGGTCGCGACGTCGGGAAGGCCCGGCCCCGTCGTACTGGCGTTGCCGGAGGACATGCTAACCGAAGAGGCCGATGCCCCTGCTCCGCAATCCTGGAAGCCGGTCGAAACCGCGCCCTCTCCCGCCGCGATGAAGGATCTCGCCACGCTGCTCGAAACCGCGAAGACGCCGTTCATGGTCCTCGGCGGCTCACGCTGGAACCCGCAAGCCGTTGCCCGCATCACCCGCTTTGCCGAGCGCTGGGAATTGCCCGTCGGCTGCTCCTTCCGCCGCCAGATGCTGTTTGATCACCTGCATCCGAACTATGCCGGCGATATCGGCCTTAGCATCAATCCGGCACTGGCCGAGCGGATAAAGAATGCCGATCTCATCCTGCTCGTCGGCGGCAGGTTCGGCGAGGTTCCCTCCTCCGGCTATACGCTTGTCAACAGCCCCTATCCGCGCCAGAAGCTGGTGCACATCCATCCCGACCCGGAAGAATTGGGCCGCGTCTACCGCCCGGCCCTCGCCATCAACGCCGCGCCCGACGCCTTCGCGGAGGCTGCCGATGCGTTGCCGCCCCTCGGCCCCCTGCCATGGTCGGGCGAGGCGTCTGCCGCCCACGCCGCCTATCTGAAATGGTCGACACCGCCTGAAACCGGCCCCGGCGCGGTCGCCATGGGCCCGATCATGGCCTGGCTCGAAGCGAACCTGCCCGAAGACGCCATCATGACCAATGGCGCGGGCAATTACGCCACCTGGCTGCATCGCTTCCACCGCTTCCGCCGCTATGGCACGCAGGCCGCGCCGACCTCCGGCTCGATGGGCTACGGCCTCCCCGCCGCCGTCGCCGCGAAGGCGCTCCATCCTGACCGCATGGTCGTCTGCTTCGCGGGAGACGGCTGCTTCCTTATGAATGGGCAGGACTTCGCCACAGCTGTGCAATATGGCTGGCCGATCATCGTGCTCGTCATCAACAACGGCATGTACGGCACCATAAGGATGCATCAGGAGCGCGAATATCCGGGGCGCGTTTCGGGCACCAGGCTTGGCAACCCAGATTTCGCCGCCCTCGCCCGCGCCTACGGTGGCCATGGCGAAACGGTGGAACGGACCGAGGATTTCGGCCCCGCCTTCCTGCGCGCCAAAGCCAGCGGCAAACCGTCGATCATCGAGATCAGGCTCGATCCGGAGGCGATCACCCCCGCAAAAACGCTGACGCAGATCAGGGAAAAACGGTAGCTCCCCTGCTTCACTCCCAACTTCTTCTGTGGCAATGCGCTATTTTCGGTGCTATTCACCCGCGCATTATTCGGCTGGGCGGTACTTACCCCCGCATCCCGAAGGATTTGGATATTGACTGGAACCATGATCTCGGTGGTCATTCCCTGCCGGAACGAAGCCGACAATCTCGCCTTCCTGCTCGACGAGGTGGACGCTGCCATGCGGGGCCGCGCCTATGAGGTGATTGTCGTGGACGACGGCTCCACCGACGCGACCGGCGATGTGCTGGCGAAGCGCATCGCGGCCGGCCTGCCGCTGCGCCATATCCGTCATGACCGCTCCGCCGGACAGAGCGCCGCCGTGCGCTCCGGCGTCTTCGCAGCCAAGGGCGATATCGTCGTGACCATGGATGGCGACGGCCAGAACAACCCCGCCTATCTGCCGCAGCTTGCCGACGCGCTCGTCAAGGCCGGCCCATCTGCCGGCATCGCCGCCGGGCAGCGCCTGAAGCGCACAGACACGAAGCTCAAGCAAATCTCCTCCCGGCTCGCCAACAATCTGCGCAACGCCATCCTCAAGGACAATACGCGCGATTCCGGCTGCGGCCTCAAGGCCGTGCATACCAGCCTCTTTCGGCAATTGCCCTTCTTCGACGGCTGGCACCGCTATCTGCCCGCGCTGGTGATCCGCGAGGGCTACGGCGTCGTCCATGTCGATGTGGTGGATCGCGAGCGCCGCCATGGCAAATCCAATTATGGCATTCTCGACCGCGCGGCGCGCGGCATCCTCGATCTCTATGGCGTGTGGTGGCTGCGCCGCCGCCGCAAAACCGTGCCGCATGTGACGGAAATTACCCATGGCTGATCTATTCGCCCATCTCGCCGACTGGTTCCACGACGTCTTCGTCAAGCAGCTGGACGCCTGGGTGATCCTCGGCTTCGTCGCGCAGGCCTGCTTCAGCATGCGCTTCGTGGTGCAATGGATCGCGTCGGAAAAGGCCAAGCGCAGCGTCGTACCGGTCGCCTTCTGGTTCTTCTCGCTCGTCGGCGGCGCGCTGCTTCTCGTCTACGCCATCCAGCGCCAGGACCCGGTCTTCATCGCCGGCCAGGGCATGGGGCTGCTGATATACGTCCGCAATCTCTGGCTGATTGCCAATGAGAAGAAATCCGTGACGAAGGTGGATTGAGGGTTTCGCTTATTGAACACTCTCGCCCGTCCAGTCTTCATGGGCGTGCCGCAGCGCGAGGATCAAAACATCGCCATTCTCGTCGATGCGGTAAATTATCAAATGCCCTTTGTGCGGATGCACACGTACTGGCGGCGAAATCTCATGCCGCTCACGCGCCATACGGGGATTGGTGGCGATCAGCTTAAAAGTTCTTCTAAGTTCCTGGTAATATTTTTTGGCTTGCGCATAGCCGAATAGTTTCGAGCCCTGCTCGGCTATACCTATGAGGTCTTCCTTTGCTTCGGATGAAAGACGATACCCCATGATTAGGTATCGCGCGATATGCCAGCTCGCCTAACCCCTTCTTCAAAAATCTCATCCATTGTCATAGTGCTGACCCCGCTTTTAATAGCCCTGTCCACGACACGCTGCATATTCGCGATCTTCTCTCTGCGCACCTGATCCTGCCGGATAAGATCCCGCACATAATCGCTCGCATTCGCATAACGGCCCGTTTCGGCCTGCGCTTCGACCCATTCCTTCATTGGATCGGGAAGGGAAATGTTCATCGTCGCCATATCGATCTCCTTTTCCCGCATTATGGCATATTTTGGCAAACTTTGCCAAGGCCAGCCTGCCGCCAGTCACCCAGCGGCAGGCTGGAAACATGATCAATGCTGGCGCGCCGGCCCTGTCCGCTCTGCCGAAGCGGCCCAGAGATTGATGTCGGCATCCCGGGCGAGTGCGTCGATCTCCCGCAGCTCTTCCTCGGTGAATTCAAGCTTCTCCAGCGCCTTCACGCAATCCTCGATCTGCTCCGGACGGCTCGCGCCGATGAGCGCGGAGGTGACGCGGCCGCCGCGCAGCACCCAGGCGAGCGCCATTTGCGCCAGCGTCTGGCCGCGCCGTTCGGCAATGGCGTTGAGGCCGCGAATGCGCTCGATGGTCTCCGGGTTGAGGAATTCCGTCCGCAGCGACTTGCCCTGCGCTGCGCGGCTGTCCTCGGGAATACCCTTCAAATATTTCGTGGTCAGCATCCCCTGCGCCAGCGGCGAGAAAACGATGGAGCCGATACCGAGCTCCTCCAGCGTGTCGATGAGCCCGTCATCTTCCACCCAGCGATTGATCATGGAATAGCTCGGCTGATGGATCAGGCAGGGCGTGCCGAGTTCCTTCAAGATCGCCGCCGCCTCGCGCGTGCGCTTCGAATTATAGGAGGAGATGCCGACATAGAGCGCCCGGCCCGAGCGCACGATATGGTCGAGCGCCATCATGGTTTCCTCCAGCGGCGTCTCGGGATCGAAGCGGTGCGAATAGAATATGTCGACATAATCGACGCCCAGCCGCTTCAGGCTCTGGTCGCAGCTGGCGATGAGATATTTGCGGCTGCCCCATTCGCCATAGGGCCCCGGCCACATGCGATAGCCCGCCTTCGATGAGATAATGAGCTCATCGCGATAGCCCCTGAAATCCTCGCGCAGGATCTGCCCGAAGGCGAGTTCAGCCGATCCGGGCGGTGGGCCGTAGTTATTGGCAAGGTCGAAATGATTGATACCCAGATCGAACGCCGTGCGGCAGAGCGCCCGCTTCGTCGCATGCGGCGTGTCGTCGCCGAAATTGTGCCAGAGCCCCAGCGAGATCGCCGGCAGCTGCAGGCCGCTCAATCCGCAGCGATTGTATTTCATGGTTTCATAGCGCTCAGCGCGCGGTTCCCATCCCATCGCAAACTCCTCCAGATAGATTGAAAAAGAAAAGCCGGGCATGGCACCCGGCTTCGATATGTCGGCAAACCGTCAGGCAAGCCATTTGTCGTAGTCGGACACCAGCAGATGCACAGGCGCGACATCCTCCTCGACGGTCGAGAAGCGGCCGATCTTCTCGCGGAAGATATTGTCGGTCAGGTCGTCATTGACCGTCGAGACCTCGCCGATCAGCACGTCGCCCCCCTCGCCCCAGAAGGCATGCCAATTGCCCGGCAGCAGCGTGACGCTCTCACCCGGCTGAAGCTTCAGGAGCCCGCCCGCCTTCAGCGTGCGCAGACGCCCGTCGGTCGCCACGGTCACGTCCGTTTCTTCATCGATGCTCCCATCGGGAAGCGAGTTGAAGAGCTCCAGCGTCAGGGTCGCGCCACCGCGATTGATGATGTCCTCCGCCTTCACGATATGGCGGTGCATCGGCGAAAGCTGGTCCTTGCGCGAGATCATGATCTTTTCGGCATAGAGCATGCCGGTGCCCTTCTTCAAATCCTCCGCATTGCCGTTGCGCGTGGTGAAGAGGAAGAGCCCGAGATCGGCGAACTTGCCCTGGCCGTAATCGGTGATGTCCCAGCCGAGCCGCGCATCCCGGATCGCCGCCGCATCGTCAGCCGTGCGCGCCTTCATTTCCTCGGGCGACCAATAGGCGAAAGGCGGCATGACATAGCCGAAGGAGCGGATGAAGGCGTCGCTTTCGCGGATGATTTCGTTGATTTCGGAGCGTTTCATGGCGTTCTTTCCTCCCATGCGGGCATTTCGAAACTGGCCGCATGTCGTAGCTTTCTTTACCGGGCGAAGGCAATGCAAAAATCCTCCTGAGGCATGCTGTCAGTTGACGAAACCGTGTTTCTGGCGCACCTGTCTTTTTCAAAAAGAAAATGCGTCGCGAGGAGGATAGGATGGCCGAGGAAGCGCTGGTTGTGATCGATGTGCAGAATGATTTCTGCCCCGGCGGCGCGCTGGCTGTCAGCGGCGGCGACGAGATCGTGCCCGAACTCAACCGCTTGATGCGCGAATTCGACCATGTCATCCTGACGCAGGACTGGCACCCCGAAGGCCATTCCAGCTTCGCCATCAGCCATCCCGGCAAACAGGCGTTCGAGACGGTCGAAATGCCCTATGGCGAACAGACGCTCTGGCCGAGCCATTGCGTGCAGGGCAGCCATGGCGCGGAATTCCACCCCGGCCTCAACTGGACCCGCGCGGAGCTGGTGATACGCAAGGGCTTCCGCAAGGAGGTGGACAGCTATTCGGCCTTCTTCGAGAACGACCACGTCACCCCCACCGGCCTTGGAGGATACTTACGCGAACGCGGCATAAAGCGCCTGACTATGGCCGGCCTCGCCACGGATTTCTGCGTCGCCTATTCGGCGCTCGACGCTGTGGAGCAGGGTTTCGGCGTGACGGTGCTCCTCAACGCCAGCCGTGGCATCAATCTCGGCGGCTCCATGGCAACGATGACCGCGCGAATGCGCGAGCGAGGCGTCGTATTGAAAGGGGAGTAAGGGAATAGGTGAGTAAGGGAGTACGGGGACAAGTCCCCCTCGCCCTTATTCCCCTTACTCCCATATTCCCTTATTCCCCTACTCCCCTGATTTTCTCCCGTCCCCCTGACGGGCTTTTTGCGGTTTGAATAAATGACTCCCATGACCGAAGCGCGCTTGATCAAGGCCAACTCCTTCTGGGAAGAGGCGCGCGCCATGCTGGCCCTCGCCTGGCCGATCATCCTCACCAACCTGGCGCAGACGGCGATGACGGCGACCGACGTCATGATGATGGGATGGCTGAGCCCGGATACGCTTGCCGCCGGCGCGCTGGGCTCGAACCTCTATTACACGCCGATGTTCTTCGGCATGGGCCTGGTGCTCGCCACCTCGCCCATGCTGGCGAAGGAGCTGGGCACCAACCGCCATTCGGTGCGCGAGGTCAGGCGCACCGTGCGGCAGGGCCTCTGGCTTTCGATCATGATCTCCCTGCCGCTCTGGCTCATCCTCTGGCACACGGAAGAGATATTGCTGCTGATGGGCCAGAAGGCGGACCTCGCCCATGAGGCGGGCCGCTACATGCGCGCGCTGCAATGGAGCATCCTGCCCTTCTATGGCTATATCGTCCTGCGCTCCTATGTGACGGCTTTTGAGCGGCCGGGCTGGGCCACCATCGTCGTGCTCATCGCCGTGCCGTTCAACGCGCTGATGGACTGGTGCCTTATCTTCGGCAAGCTCGGCTTTCCCGCCATGGGCGTGGTCGGCGCGGGGCTCGCCACGACGCTCTCCAACGTCCTGATGTTCGCCGGACTCGCCATCGTCGTGCTCAGGGAAAAGCAATTCCGCCGCTATCGCCTGTTCGGGCGGTTCTGGAATGCCGACTGGCCGCGCCTCTGGCAAATCCTGCGGCTGGGCCTGCCAATTGCCGCGATCGTCGTCTTCGAAGTCGCGCTCTTCAACGGCGCGGCCCTGCTGATGGGCCTTATCGGCGCGGCGGAGCTTGCCGCCCACGCCATCGCCATCCAGATCAGCGGCATCGCCTTCATGGTGCCGCTCGGCTTCGGCCAGGCGGCGACGGTGCGCGTCGGGCGCTTCTTCGGCGCGGGCGATCAGGACGGCGTCCGCCTCACCGGCTGGACCGCCTATGCCCTCGGCGTCGGCTTCATGGTGCTGACGGCGCTGCTGATGCTGCTCGCCCCCCGCCTCCTCATATCAGGCTTCATCGATCTCAACGACCCCCACAATGCGGAGGTCATCCGCTACGCCATCACCTTCCTCGCCTTCGCCGCCCTCTTCCAGATCGCCGACGGCGCGCAAGCGGTCGGCAGCGGCAACCTGCGCGGCCTCCACGACACCACCATGCCCATGATCTACGCCGCCATCGGCTATTGGGGCATAGGAATGCCCCTGGGCGCCTGGCTGGCGTTTCATATGGAGCTGGGCGGCGCCGGGATATGGACGGGGCTGTTTTTGGGGCTGGCGGTGGTGGCGGGGTTGCTGCTGTGGCGGTGGGTTAGGAGGGGGAGATGGGTGAAGGGGGCGGGGTGACGATGCACGCTCTGCCAGAGGTCATTAGGCAGCAGATAGTTTGACAAACTTCTCGCAGGAAGGCATAGTTAAACTATCACTCAGATATATAACTTCCTTGCCAGTAGCGGCTCTACCAGCACTGTAATTTAGCTCATACATTATAGGGTCGAAATTTCTATATATATCCCGTATTTGCTGGACATCGTCATAGGACACAACCCATCTCGCCCCCCTATTTTTCTCCAACAAATACAATATATCACAATGATCGTTGTGATTATAAAAATTTCTATACAACTTACTCCCCTTCACATAGTATGGTGGGTCGAGATAGACGAAATTTTCCGCTACGTCGAAAATTTTCCGTAAAAATTTCAATGCATCCTCATTATAAACGTCAATCCGGTCGCGAAAGGTTTTGATGGCCTGAATATTCTTAATTTGCTGCGCCTTATTAAATCGAACATCGATTTTCCAAGCCCCTTCTTGGCGATAGCCTCCAATTGGCCCTGCGCCCTCAATGATCCCTGATCTATTCGTGCGGTTCAAAAAGAAGGTTGAAAAACCCAATTTCAAAATATCGGTATTGGTCTGGTCCAGCCAACTCCGTTTGTGAATATGCCATTCCTCAATAGTGACTTTTGCATTTTCAATGAGATCACAGAATTCATCTGTATAATCCAACACCGCTCGCCAAAACGCGTAGACTGCGGGATCGATATCATTAAGGGCGATCCGAGACACGAACCCCGTCGCCAATAGTTTTAGGGCCAGACCTGCCCCCCCGGCAAATGGCTCGCAATATGTGGAATTGTATAGATCGTTCTCTTTAATTAGCTCTGCAAAAAAATCATAGAGCTTTGCTTTTCCACCGGGGTAACGCAAGGGCGAGGACAACATTATATATTCCTCATTACAAACTGATCAATGCAATCTCTTGCAGCAAAAAGGCGTGTTGAATTGGGTATCACTGTAGCATGAGCGCCAAGGTTTATATAATCCATATGACTTTTTCTGAATTCCTTCAGTATCCTCTTATCGTCTTGGCTAAGAGCCACTGAATTGGACAAACAAATATCTAGAGCCTTTTCTAAACTAAGAAGATTATTCGAGGGATTCGCCTCATTTTTATCAACGATTCCCTTTAGGATGGATTCAATTATGCATCGAAGCAATGCTGTGGCAGCGGCAGGAAACTTAGAAGAATTAATTTCACTCGCCTCCTTCATCAGCTGAATCTGGAGTGCATTACCAGTAGTTGCAGGATACATGAATAAAGCGCCCTTTTTAGGCTGCTTCGACGATTCCTTATCCGTATTGGATAAATTACCCGATGACGATGAGCCAGCATCATGGTTTGTATCGTTAGGGATATGGCTAGACAGCGCATTCTGACCGCTTCCGAGATTTGCCGGTCGCACTGGACCACGACCATCCGCGCTGCCATCCTTGCTTGAAGATAATTTCGCTGTGATAGCCTTTGGCGCAGGCTGATAATCCGAGAAGACGTCAGCATATGAAGCCGTCGCGCCCAATCCCCTCTCCGGATTTATGACAAGCTTCTTTATAAGGTGTTTAAATTTCTGCTTGGAATCGGCTCCAGTGAAAACGATTTCCAAATTGGCCCGATCATATTTAATACCCATCTGCGTTTTATGGCCGGAGCCCTGAAGAAAGCGAACCGGGGGGTTAAACGCTACAGCTGGGTTCAACAATTCTTGCCTTTCTGAAGACGTCCAATCAAGTTTTGTTGCCTCTATATAAAGTTTATACTCAAGAATTAAGTCCTTTATAAAAGCCACACTCTCATTGAACGCGATTGATAGTTGCTTTATGGTTCTCCCGGAGGTGTATTCTTCATATACAATTTTGCGACTACCCAGATAACTCCATTTCGATTTGTCCCCATTCCCAAAATGAGCACTCGCCATTATAGCCAACATTGCATCACGTGACGGCGCAATGCTGCATTCTATTTCTTTCAGGCTCGCGATCAACTCTTCAGACGCCTGAGGTATTTGTGCAGTATATTGAGCTGGGGGCTTCAATAGGCCTGTGAGAATCTTATAGCTTGCGATGCGAGTGTTTCCCTCGATAACGGTATAACCCTTCCCCTCTTTGATGAGATATGGGCGCTCAGCTCCGGGGTTCCTACCTTCAGCGGCAATTTTCTTTATGAAATCAAGCAGATTTTCATGTTCAAAAAAATATTCAATTATCGCATCTTCAGTTTTCAGTTTTTTGGTGGTGACGATTCTCGGATTTTTGGGATCAAGCGAAATTGCGGACAAAGGAACGCTTTGGTATGCGAATTCTTGAAACATATTTCACCCCCACAGTTGGTTTTGGCCATCTGTACCCAACCGGGGACGACAAATTCAACTCATTTTGCGGAAATTATTCACAAAATCGGCCAAGCACTACCGCAACATTGGTGGGCCCGGAGGGACTCGAACCCCCAACCAAGCGGTTATGAGCCGCCGGCTCTAACCAATTGAGCTACAGGCCCCACCTTCATCGCCGATATATGGGTTGCGTTTGAAAAAGCGCCTTGCGTTTCGTCCCGTCCCGCAAAGCATCAATGCAACCATTCGGCTTCGACATGCTCTAGCGTAAACTGCCGGCTTAAACAAGCGCCAACAAGCGTCCTGCCCTATTACGCACATATTCACTTGTGACAGCTACATTGTAGGGACAATTTTTCGATTCGGAGAGCTTTTGATGATCAGCAAGGCAACATCGCGTTATCTGGGGGTGAGTTTTTTCGCGGCGGCGCTGGCTTGCGCCGTGTCCCTGCCCGCCATGGCTCAGGAGGCCGATATGGCAAAGCCGACCCCGAAGATCACCGTGACAGGCGAAGGCGAGGCGCAGGCTGCGCCTGACATGGCCATCCTCACGCTCAACGTGCTGCGCGAGGCCGACACCGCCCGCGACGCCATGACCGCCAATAACGAGGCGATGGGCAAGGTGCTCGCCGCCATGAAGGAAGCCGGGATCGAGGATCGCGACCTCCAGACCGCGGGCATCAACATCCAGCCGCGCTATCAATATCCCGACGACAAGAACGGCCTGAAGGAGCCGAAGATCACCGGCTACACCGTCACCAATTCGCTGACCGTGCGCGTGCGCGACCTGACCAAGGTCGGCGAGGTGCTGGACAAGTCCGTCTCGCTCGGCGTCAACCAGGGCGGAAATCTGGCCTTCACCAACGACAACCCCGCCGCCACCATCAACGAGGCGCGCAAGCGCGCCGTCGCCGATGCGCTCACCAAGGCGCGCACCCTCGCCGATGCCGCCGGCGTCGGGCTTGGCCGTGTGCTTGAAATCAGCGAGCAGCCCTGGCGTCCGCAGCCCGTGCCTTTCGCCCGCGCCGAGATGAAGATGGCCGCCCCGGCAGCCGACTCCGTGCCGGTCGCGGCAGGCGAGAACAGCTATAATGTTCAGGTGAATGTCACCTTCGAACTGAAGCAGTAAGCTTCCATCCGACGAATCGAAAAGGGCGCCGCGAGGCGCCCTTTTCTTTGACCGGATGTTCTGTTGTCCTGTTTTCGCCGCATTATAACCGAAAAGTTTGCACTTTTTGGGGGTCATCCTTTAGCGGATAACCGGGCATCCCGGCGCACGGGCGAAGGTTACGCTCGAACGGAAGCCCTTGCGCACGCCATAGACACGCACCGTATCGCGGCGCACATCGACGCGGGTCCGGCGGAAGCCCATGCGCTCGGCCTTGCGGGCGGCATGGACGGCCGAGCAGGCATTGCGGGCCGGGCGGTAATGCGGGCGATAGCCCCAATGATGGTCGACCTGCACGATATGCACGCCGGCGGCGGGCATGGCCGACACAGCCGGCGTGACAGGCGCGGCATTGGCGGCAGTTCCCGAGAACATGATTGCCGCTCCGATGACGGCAGGCACAATAAGGCTCTTGAAGGAAATACGGGACATGGAGGCTCCTTTCCATTCTCAATCTGGCCGGCTGCTTTTCTGCTCGGCCCTGAGCGTAAACTAGCGCGCCAAAACTGAACGAACAGCGAACCGGTCATTCATTTTCGGTTCATGGAGCCCCTACCCCCGCCTATCGTCCACTCCTGTCATATGCTCCAGATAATCGTCATCGCTTTCCATGTCATGGTCGAAGGCCGTGATCCTGCCGCGCACGGAGATGCCAGCCTCGTGCACCGTTTCCGGGCTGCCCGAAACGAGCGGATGCCACCAATAAAGCCCGCTCCCCTCCGCCACCAGCCGGTAGGCGCAGGTCTTCGGGAGCCAGTCGGCTTCACGGATGATTTCAGGCGTCAGGAAGACGCAATCCGGCACCTTTTTCTTGCGACCAGGATAATCGGAGCATTGGCAGGTTTCAGCGTCGAGCAGCGTGCAGGCGACGCTGGTCCAGTAGATCTCGTCCGTGTCCTCGTCCTGCAATTTATGCAGGCAGCATTGGCCGCAGCCGTCGCAAAGGCTTTCCCATTCGGCCTTTGTCAGCTGCTCAAGCGATTTCGTGAGCCAGAACGGTTTGTCATTCACCCGAAAAGCTTCTCGCCCTGCTCGTTGACAATCTGGCGTCCCTTGGCGAGCGTGATGTTGACAGCATCGTCGAGGCTCGCGAACTTGTCGGCGCGGATGAACTTGTGCTCCTTCGCCACGCCGTCCACTTCCTTGGAGATGACGCCACAGACCTGATACTGCCCGCCCTCATTATAGGGCGTGGCAACGATCAGGAAGCCTTCGTGCTCGGCCCGTCCGGCCTCTTTGGCTGGAGCGGGCTTGGCGGCGCTCTCGCCGCCACCGAAAAGACGCTTCAGAAACGACATGATCAGCTATCCAGGAACGAGCGCAGCTTGCGCGAGCGGCTCGGGTGCTTGAGCTTGCGCAGCGCCTTCGCCTCGATCTGGCGGATACGCTCGCGCGTCACCGAGAACTGCTGGCCGACTTCTTCCAGCGTGTGATCGGTGTTCATGCCGATGCCGAAGCGCATGCGCAGCACGCGCTCCTCGCGCGGCGTCAGCGAGGCGAGAACCCGCGTCGTCGTATCGCGCAAATTCGCCTGGATGGCCGCGTCGATCGGCAGTAGGGCGTTCTTGTCCTCGATGAAATCGCCGAGGTGCGAATCTTCCTCGTCGCCGACGGGCGTTTCGAGCGAGATCGGCTCCTTGGCGATCTTCAGCACCTTGCGCACCTTTTCCAGCGGCATGGCCAGCTTCTCCGCCAGTTCCTCCGGCGTCGGCTCGCGGCCGATTTCATGCAGCATCTGGCGCGAGGTGCGCACGATCTTGTTAATGGTCTCGATCATATGCACGGGAATGCGGATCGTTCTTGCTTGGTCAGCAATCGAGCGGGTGATCGCCTGCCGAATCCACCAGGTCGCATAGGTCGAGAACTTGTAGCCGCGGCGGTATTCGAACTTGTCCACCGCCTTCATCAGGCCGATATTGCCTTCCTGGATGAGATCGAGGAACTGCAAACCGCGATTGGTGTATTTCTTGGCGATGGAGATAACGAGGCGTAAGTTTGCCTCCACCATCTCCTTCTTGGCGATAGCCGCCTCACGCTCGCCCTTCTGCACCTGATTGACGATGCGGCGGAACTCGCCGATGGAAATCGCCGTCTCCTGCGCCAGATTCTGGATCTCGGTGCGCAGATTCTGGATCGCTCTCGTCTCGTTCTTCGCGAACTCCTTCCAGCCGCGCGACGGAAGCACGCCGATGCGCTCCACCCAGTTCGGGTCAAGCTCGCTGCCCTGATACTCCCTCAGAAACTCCTCGCGGCGCACGCCGTAGGATTCGGCAAGACGCAGCAGCCTGCCCTCGTTCTGCACCAGCCGCTTGTTGATGTCATAGAGCTGCTCGACCAGCGCCTCGATGCGGTTCTGGTTGAGCGACAGCGACTTCACAGCCGTGATGAGCTGGTCCTTCAGCTCCTTGTAGCGGCGCTCCTGGCTGGAGGAGAGCTCGCCGGTGGCGGCCAGACGGCCCTCCACCTGCTGATCCTGCAGCTTGCGCAGCTTCTTGTAGGTGTCGGCGATGAGGTCGAGCGTCTCCATCACCTGCGGGCGCAGCTCGGCTTCCATCGCCGCCAGCGACAGATTGGCCTCGTCATCGTCCTCGTCATCCTCCTCGATGGGGGATTCGCCGCCGACATTGGTGATATCGTCATCATCGCGCCGGCGCGGACGCTCCTCGACCCGCGGCTTCTCTTCCTCGACGCGCTCCACCACCGGCGCCTGCTTGGCTTCCGGCCCGGCATAGGTGGTTTCAAGATCGATGATCTCGCGCAGCAGGATCTTGGATTCGTTGAGCTCGTCGCGCCAGATGATGATCGCCTGGAAGGTCAGCGGGCTCTCGCACAGGCCCGCGATCATCGTCTCGCGCCCGGCCTCGATGCGCTTGGCGATGGCGATTTCGCCCTCGCGGGAGAGAAGCTCCACCGAGCCCATCTCGCGCAAGTACATGCGCACGGGATCGTCGGTGCGGTCCGTCGGCTCGCGCTTGGTCGTGGTGGTGGCAACGGCGGTGCCGGTCGCCTCCACGAGTTCGCCGCCCTCGGACTCCTCGTCACCGTCGCCCTCTTCCGCGTCGGCGTCCTGCTCGTCATCTTCAACGACGTTAATGCCCATGTCGGAGAGCATCGCCATCGTGTCCTCGATCTGCTCGGACGTCACTTCCTCGGAAGGCAGGACGGCGTTGAGCTCGTCCATGGTCACATAGCCGCGCTTCTTGGCGAGCTTGATCATCTTCTTGACAGCGTCGTCAGAAAGGTCGAGAAGCGGTCCATCGGTTGCGCCTTCGCGCTCGACTTCAGCCTCTTCGTTTTCCTTCACCTTCGTTGCCATATGCTTGTCTCCAGGCGACCTTGGATCGCTTTGTCTTGTCAAAGTAGAGCGTGCGGACGGCTTGCGCTTAAGCTCATGATGATCAGCGAGTAGCTGCTTCCTGTTAATAGCCGATTAACCCTGTTTCCGGCCTCGCAGGATTTTTACGTCTCAGGGTGGCGAGCTGCCCGTTTTCGGGCAATTTCGCGAAAAACCCCGGATGGGCCTTGCAGGCTTGCCAGTTTTACCCAATGATTAAAACGTCCTGATTCCGTCGTTTCCATCGCTCGTCAAGAGCGAATCATCTGATTCGCGTCAAAAAAGCGAATCATTTTATGCGTTTGCCGATAGAAACGAATCAGAAGCCGCCGGCTGGACGACCGGACGGAATTCCGAAACCCTCGATCAACGCTTCGGTTGCTTCCGCCCTGCGGATTTCGTTCTGGATATCGAGAAGGCGCCCGAAAACTTCGCCCGTTTCATCGTCCATCAGCGCGGCTTCCACCGCTCTTAGCTCCTTATGTAGAACTCTCGCCCGCTGATGCAAGTGAACCGCCTGTTTAAGCGCTTCGCGTGCATCTTCTTCCGCCGCGCGCTCCGTCGCGGTCCAGATGCGGGCGCGGCGCACCAGCGCATCGAGCGCTTCGATCGCCTCGCCATGGCCGGCGGCGCGCAGCGCCTCATGCATCTGCGCGCCCTCGGCGATATGCGTCTCGGCCATGGCGTCGAGCATCGCCAGATGCAGGCGGCGCAATTGCGGATGGTCGAGATCGAGCGCGGCGATGGTCTCGAAATCCTCGTCGATCAATCGCGGATGGTTGAGGAGAATCAACAGGATCGCCGTCTCGCGCAAGGGTGGCGTGGCAGCGCTCGAGGCGCTCTTGACCAGTGACGAACGGGCAAGGCTTTCCGAAACGGCGAGCCGTCCGGATGCCGCGCCCCTCCCCCGCTGTCCATATCCGCCCTGGCCCTGGCCGTAACCGTTGCCGCCGCGATTGTTTCCCTGCCGCGACTGGCCGAAGAACTGCTGCGCGCGCTCGCGCATATCCTGCGCATAATGCCGCCGCACATTCTCGTCACCGATGCGCGACGCGATTTCACGCAAGCGTGCTTCCAGCTCCGCGCGCCGTTCCGGCGTGTCAAACACACCGCCTGATGTCTCCCGCGCCCAGAGCATGTCGGCGAGCGGCCTTGCATCCGATAGCACCGATTGAAACGCCTGCGGCCCATCGGCCTTGACGAGATCGTCCGGGTCCTTGCCTTCGGGCAGCAGTGCGAAGCGCAGCGAGCGGCCCGGCTTCAGCCCCGGCAGGCCCAGATCGACCGCGCGGTGCGCGGCGCGAATGCCCGCCTGGTCGCCGTCGAAGCAGAGCACCGGCTCGGGGCTTATGCGCCACAGGAGTTCGAGCTGTTCCTCGGTCAAGGCCGTGCCGAGCGGCGCGACGACCTGGTGGAACCCCGCCTGAGCCAGTGCGATGACATCCATATAGCCTTCGACCGCGATGATCGCCTTGGCCGCCTCGCCGCCTTGCGGCTGACAGGCCTTGCGGGCGCGCAGGGCGTTATAGAGGATCTGCCCCTTGTGGAAGAGCTCCGTTTCCGGCGAGTTCAGATATTTGGCGGGCACATCGGGCGAAAGCGCCCTGCCCCCGAAGGCGATGACGCGTCCGCGCATGTCCTCGATGGGAAACATGACGCGGTCGCGGAAACGGTCGTAGGAAACGGCGATGCCCTCGCCATGCACGACAAGGCCGCACGCCTCCATCTGCTCGCGCGTCACGCCCTTGAGCGCCAGATGCTCCTTCAGCGAATTGCGGCTTTCCGGCGCGTAGCCGAGGCGGAACGCCTGCTGGGTGGCGACCGACAGGCCGCGCTCGCGCAGATAGGCGCGGGCCTTGGCGCCCGATGCCGACTGCAATTGCTGCTCGAAGAAGCGCGCCGCCATGTCCATGACGTCGTGCAGCGTGGCGCGCTGCGCCTCGCGCTTTTCGGCTTCCGGGTCGCGCGCAGGCGTCGGCACGCCGGCCATATCGGCCACACGCTCGACGGCTTCAGGGAAACTCAGGCCCTCCAGATCGGTCAGGAACTTGAAATGATCGCCCGTCACCCCGCAGCCGAAACAATGATAGCGGCCCTTGCGGTCCTCGCAATGGAAGCTCGGCGTCTTCTCGCCATGGAACGGGCAGCACGCCCAGAAATCGCCTTTCGAGGCGTTCGTCTTCTTGCGGTCGAACGACACGCGCGTCCCGATCAGCGTCGAGATCGGCACACGGTCTCGTATCTCATCGAGAAAGGAAGGCGGGAAACGCATCTGAATGCTACTCTGGGAACCTTGGGGCTTAAAGCCGCTTATCATAGCCGGATCGGCGGTATCAGCCAAACGGCGAGTGCGGCTTATCCCCCGCGGAAAGGCAAAGCCATGCCGAATGACGGACATGCTTCGCAGTTTCCAATTTCATACCCATATATACAAAAAACTGTTCGGATGGAGTATATTATCCATTCAATCTGAATTTATCCGGCTATCATAATCCTCAATTCATGCCTGTAAGGAAGTAATATCTTGAATGGCTCGGTAGTCTTGCTGCATCTGGCCGGGGCGGTGGCCCTGCTCCTATGGGCGACCCGCATGGTTCGCACGGGAGTGGAGCGCACCTATGGCACCGCCCTGCGTCAGCGACTGCGCAAGGTGGTGAAGCGCCCCGTCCTCGCCGTCGGCTTCGGTGCTGCACTCGCTGTCGCGCTGCAGAGCTCGACCGCCGTCACGCTGCTGATCGGCTCCTTCGTGGGGTCCAATTTCGTCAGCGGCGTTGCCGGGCTGATGGCGGTGCGCGGCGCGGAAGTGGGCTCTGCGCTGGTCGTCAAGATCCTCAATTACGACCTGACGCTGCTCGTGCCCATCTGCCTCCTCGCCGGCACCATCATCTTCATGACGACGGAGCGGCGTGACTGGCGGCAGAACGGCCGCATCCTCGTGGGGATCGGCCTTCTCATCCTCTCGCTGGAGATGACCGGGCAGGCCACGGAGCCCCTTCGCCACAGCGAGCTTCTACCTGTTATCGTCAGCTACCTCTCGAGCGATCCCATTACCGCCTATCTGCTGGCCGCGCTCATCACCTGGCTGTTCCATTCGAGCATCGCGGGCGTGATCCTGCTCACCAGCTTCGCCTCGCGCGGTCTGATCCATCCCGAGCTGGGCCTGATCATGGTGCTGGGCGTCAATCTCGGCTCCTCGATCATTGCGCCGATCCTCACCCGCAACGCGCCGCCCAAGACGCGCGTCGTGCCGCTCGGCAATCTTCTGATGCGCGGCGCCGGTTCCCTCATAGCCCTCGTGCTGTTTCTAATTTTCCGTCCGCCGCTGAACCTCCTGGGAAGCGCCCCGGCAGAGCAGATCGTGAACGCACACATCCTGTTCAACGTCCTTATCCTGATCGCCGGCATCCCGCTTTCAAGACTAGTGCTTCGCGTGACCGAGGCGTTGGTCAGCCTCAACACGCCCGTCAAGCCGAAGCTGGCGGCGGAAGAGGTGAGCGCGCTCGACCCGAGCGTTCTCGACACCCCGTCGCTCGCGCTCGCCAACGCCACCCGCGAGGTGGTGCGTGTTTGCGAAACCGTGGAACTGATGCTTCAGCGCATCATGGATCTCTATGAGAACGCAGACCAGGCGAGCATCGATGAACTGGCCGCTCTCGACGACAAGGTGGACCGGCGCCATGCGGCGATAAAGCTCTACCTCGCCCGCCTCGCCACCGGCAATCTCAGCGATTACGAGGCCCTGCGCACGCAGGAACTGCTTGGCGCCTGCGTCAAGCTCGAACAGGTGGGCGACATCATCGTGCGCAACATGCTCGCCCAGGTGAAGAAGAAGATGCACCGCAAGCTGGAATTCACCGAGGAAGGCTGGCGCGAGCTGTCGCAATTCCACGCCTTCGTGCTCGCCAACGCCCGCCTCGCCTTCAACGTCCTCGTCTCGCGCGACGAACACACCGCGCGCCAGCTCGTGCAGGAAAAGGACCGCCTGCGCGACATCGAGAAGGAAACCAGCCAGCGCCATTTCTCGCGCCTGCGCCAGGGCTCGGAGCGCAGCATCGAGACGAGCACCATCCATCTCGACACCATCCGCGACTTGAAGCAGATCAACTCCCTGCTGGCCGCCATCGCCTATCCGGTGCTGGAGGAGCAAGGGCTGCTGCGGGGGTCGAGGTTAAGGGTGGCGCGGAGTTGAGAGCCTGCAGGTTCACTTAAATGTAAATTGCAGGACGTGGTTGGGATAAGCCTGATCGCCGATCCGAAACAGGGTCTCGCCGGCCTGCCTGAAACCGTTCTTGAAGTAAAAATCGATTGCCCGCTGGTTCTCGGCATTGACAGTCAGCCAGACATTGGGCTTTCCGGTCGCTGCGCAATGCTCCAGCGCAGCATCCAGCAATCGCCGCCCCCCGCCATTGCGCTGGTGACGCGGCTGGACGTACAAGGTCGAAATCTCAAGATCGGAGCAACCCGCCACTGGAGCCGCCGCTCCTTCCGAGACATGTACAAAACCGACGATGCCGGCAGCACCTTGCGCGACCCAGATATGCTCGTTCTCCCGGGAAAGAAGCTCCCCGAAGCGCGTCGCTGTGAAATGGCCCAACGCATAATCGGCAAAGAAGGCACTCACTCCATCTCGTATATAGGTATGAAGCCATACCTCCAGCCCGACCGCGGCGAGGCTGGAAGCGTCGCCTATCTCGGCTCTCCGGATCACCCTTGCCGCCTCACCCCAGCAGTTCCTTCACAATCCCGCTGGCCTTGCTGAAATCCATCTGGCCGGAAAAGCGCGCTTTCAGGACGGCCATAACCTTGCCCATATCCTTTACGCCGCTGGCGCCGGTCTCGGCAATCGCCTCGGCAATGGCTTGCCGCGTTTCCGCCTCGCCCAGCTGCTGTGGCAGGAATTCGCGGATGGTCTCGATCTCGCCGCGCTCCTGCTCCGCCAGTTCCGGACGACCGCCATCCTCATAGAGCTTGGCCGATTCCTCGCGCTGCTTGATCATCTTGGCGAGGATCGAGCGCAGCTCCTCATCGGCGACGGCGTCCTTGCCCGCGCCGCGATTGGCGATGTCGCGGTCCTTCACCGCCGCCATGATGAGCCGCAGCGTCGAAATGCGGCGCTGGTCGCGCGCCTTGAGTGCGGTGGTGAGGGCCTGTGCAATCTCGTCGCGCAGCATGGTATTATCTCCTGATTTGAAACTTGCGACCTATAATAGAGGTGAAATCGATTCCGTGAAGCGTTGACCCCGGCCCGTAGTTTCTTTATTGACCGAAGTCTAGCTGGACAATTTTCATTTTGGCACGGGGCGGCGGCTGAATAGCCTGCCGCGTTTTGCCGCGCCTTAAATCTGACGGAGTGCCCGATGACCGATAAAACAGCGCCGTGGACGACGGCTAAACCGACCGCCCTGCTGGTTCTTGCCGACGGCACGGTCATTGAGGGCATGGGCCTTGGCGCGACCGGCGCTGTTGAGGCCGAAGTCTGCTTCAACACCGCCCTGACGGGCTATCAGGAAATCCTGACCGACCCCTCCTATGCCGGGCAGATCGTCACCTTCACCTTCCCGCATATCGGCAATGTCGGCACCAACAATGAGGATATCGAGGACTTGACGCCTGCCAATCGCGCCGGCGCAGTCGGCGCGGTGTTCAAGGCCGATATCACCGAGCCCTCCAATTATCGCGCGGCAAGCCATCTCGACGCATGGCTGAAAGCCCGCGGCATCATCGCGCTCAGCGGCATCGACACGCGCGCGCTGACAGCCCTCATCCGCGAAAAAGGCGCACAGAACGCCGTCATCGCCCATGAGCCTTCGGGCGTGTTCGATCTTGCCGAACTGAAAAAGCGCGCCGCCGCCTGGCATGGGCTGGAAAATCTGGACCTCGCCAAGGAAGTAACCTCCGGCCAAACCTCCGTCTGGAACGAGGAGCCGTGGGTGTGGAACAAGGGCTACGCGACAGGCGAAGCGCCGCGCTACCATATCGTCGCCATCGACTATGGCGTGAAGCGCAATATCCTGCGCCTGATGGCCGGGCTCGGCGCGAAAGTGACGGTACTGCCCGCCACCGCGACCGCAGAGGACGTGCTGGCGCATGATCCCGACGGCATTTTCCTCTCCAACGGCCCGGGGGACCCGGCGGCGACGGGGACATATGCCGTTCCCACCATTCAGAAGCTGATCGAAACGGGCATTCCCCTATTCGGCATCTGCCTCGGCCACCAGATGCTGGCGCTGGCGCTTGGCGCCCGGACGCAGAAGATGCATCAGGGCCACCACGGGGCCAACCACCCGGTCAAGGACCACACCACCGGCAAGGTGGAGATCGTCTCCATGAATCATGGCTTCGCCGTCGATTCCGCCTCGCTGCCCGCAGGCGTCGAGGAAACCCATGTCTCGCTCTTCGACGGCTCCAATTGCGGCCTGCGCCTTGCCGGCAAGCCGGTCTTCTCCGTTCAGCACCACCCCGAAGCCTCTCCCGGCCCGCAGGATTCGCACTACCTCTTCACCCGCTTTTTCAACATGATCCGCGAGCGCAAGGGCGAGCCCACGGTGGAGGAGCGCCCCAAGGCGGCCTAACGTCGCCTGACTAGAAGCTCAGAAAGCCGGCGTCACGCGCCGGCTTTTTCCGTTTCGGGCGCTCGCACCCGCCACACGAACACCCCAACCGCCACCAGCACAAAAAACGCCGCCGCCGCAAATGGCGCGCCGGCGAAGTCGACGGGCGCGCGAGGGCCGGTGAAGATGCCGAAGAGTTGCGTGAAGATCAGCGGCCCGATGATGGTCGTGATGCTGGAAAGGCTGGTGAGCGCCCCCTGCAATTCGCCCTGCGCCGAAGGCGGCACCTTGGCGGCTGCAAGGCTGCGCAGCGGCGGGTCGGCAAGCCCTTCCATCGCCGTCAGCAGGATCACCGCATAGACCATCCAGCCCTGCCATGCCGCCGCATAGCCCGAAAGCCCGAGCACGCAGAAGACAAGGCCGATCGCCGCCGTCTTCCACTCGCCGAACCGGGGCACGACGCGCGGCAGGACCAGCCCCATGACGATGGCGCTGCCGATACCGAAGAGGCCGAGCGACAGGCCGATCTGCCCCTCGCTCCAGCCATAGCGGTAGGAGCCGACGAAGGACCATACGGATGGATAGACCGCATGGGCCAGCCAATAGAGGAAGAAGACAAGGCCGATCCAACCGATGCCGGGATAGTTGCGCATCTGCTTGAGCGCCCCCAGCGGGTTCGCCCGCATCCATTCGAAGCGGCGGCGATGCTCACGGCCCAGCGTCTCGGGCAGGAAGAAGTAGGCGACGACGAAATTGGCGAAGGAAAGCGCCGCCGCGCCATAGAACGGCACTCGCGGGCCGAATTCGCCCAGAACGCCGCCAAGCACCGGCCCGATGACGAAGCCGACGCCGAAGGCGATGCCGATGAGCCCGAAATTGCGCGCCCGGTTCTCGTCATTGCTGACATCGGCGATATAGGCCGAAGCGGTAGCAAAGCTCGCGCCGCTGATGCCGGCGAACACCCGTCCGACGAACAGCATCCAATAGCTCGTCGCCAGCGCGCAGATAAGATTGTCGATGGCGAAGGTTAGCACCGAGGCAAGCAGGACCGGCCGCCGTCCGAACCGGTCGCTCAAATTGCCGATGACGGGCGCGAAGAGGAACTGCATCGCCGCATAGACGAGCAGCAGCCACCCGCCATCGATCGCCGCCCGGCTGATGTCCGCGCCGGTCAGTTCTTCCAGATAAGCCGGCAGCACCGGCATGATGATAGCGATGCCGATAATGTCGAGAAACAGGATGACGAAGACGAGCGACAGCCCGCGCCGGACGAATTTTGGATCGAGCATGGAAAAAACCAGACGAAAAAAGTTTCCACAAAGAGGCGAATGTTTATTTGAAAAATTCTAAGGAAACAATCCGGGAACGCCTCAAAGGAGGCAGAACGGGGAGAGTTTGCTTATCAAACTGTGCGCGGTACCGTTTTCACGCGCCCCAGCCGGTGGCTTTCCGCCAGATGCTGCGTAACTGCCCGGAACCAATCACCTGGCAACGGGCCGATAACGCATGTGTCTCGCGCCGTAGGCAGACATGAGAGATGTTCGGCGGGCCTCAGATCAGGGCCCGGCCAGGCAAATATGTTGATCTCATCGGTATAGAGCCACGAAGGCTCGTCATCGAGGCCCAGATGGCGCTTTAGCTTCAGAGGAACCTCAAGCGCCCGACGCCCCGGCAGCGGCGGACTATGCGAAATACCCAGGACATAGGCGACAGCAGTCGGCCCAATGTCATGCCGGGCGAGGACCACCGCCGCCGGATAGGTCTTTTCGCCATCCTCTCGCTGCCCTGCCTTCGAGACCCAGAGATACTCATATGCAATCACGTGGCCCACGGGAGGATCGGCAGGAATCCTCACGGCATAACCTATCGCTTTGGAGTAATAGACAGGTCAGCCCGTTCTTCCGGAAGATCGTCGAGATTGTATGGTTGGCCGGTCATCACCTCAGATCTCAGAATAAGATTGACATCATCCTCCGACAATGCGGACACCGGAGCGGCGCGGCGGTAGCTGGCCCACATTTCCTTGAAGAGCGAGGCCGAGATGAGATAGGCCGAAGTACGGCCATATTTGGTGATCTCTACAGGCTCTTCGAACGAGCGGTCATGCCACTCTCCGAAGTTTTTCTGGATTTCAGTCGCGGGAACCGTCACCATACCGGCCTCCTTTAATCCGCATCTTACGGAAGATACGGATTTTCCGCCCGAAATTCAAGAACGGACAAGCCCTCAAATATTCGCGTTGAACGTATCGCAGGAATCGAGCTTGCCGGACGTGTAGCCGCGCGTGAACCATTCCGCCCGCTGCGCCGACGTTCCGTGGTTGAAGGTTTCAGGCACCACATAGCCTTGCGTGCGCTTTTGCAGCGTGTCGTCGCCGATCTGGTGGGCGGCGTTGATCGCTTCTTCGAGGTCGCCCTTTTCGACAATGCCCTTCTGGTTGGTGTAGTAGCCCCAGATACCGGCGAAGCAATCTGCCTGCAGTTCCACGCGCACCGACATGGCATTGGCCTGCGCCTCGTCCATCGTCTGCCGCGCCTGGTTGAAGCGCGGCAGGATGCCGAGCAGGTTCTGCACGTGATGCCCTACTTCGTGCGCCAGGACATAAGCCTGCGCGAAATCGCCGGACGCGCCGAAGCGGTTGGCGAGTTCGTCGTAGAAGCTGAGATCGATATAGACCTTGCGGTCGCCCGGGCAGTAGAACGGGCCGGAGGCGGCGCTGGCAAAACCGCAGGCCGAACGCACTTGATTGCTGAACAGCACCAGCGTCGGCGGCGCATAAGTTGCACCATTGGCCTTGAAGATGCCGCCCCACACATCTTCCGTCTCCGCCAGCACGGTGCGCACGAATTGCGTCATCTCGTCATTGCGCGGGCCAGCCGGAGTGCCGGACACCTGGCGGGAGTTTTGAGCGGGCGCCAGATCGCCGGTCAAGAGGAACTGCACCGGATCGAGCCCGATGGCCTTCATCCCGAAGAAGGCCACCACCAGCAGGATAATGCCGGGAATGCCGCCATTGCGCACCAGCTGGAATACCGGCCCCACGAGCCCGCCTCCGCCAATCCTCGGCTGCCCAAACCCGCTCTGCGAAGCGCCGGTCTCGTCGCGCAGGTCTTCCACATTGTCGCTTTGCCTGCCGCCCTGCCAGCGCATCAGCCCACTCCTTGTCCCGTGTGAAAACCCCGTCGCGACAATCGTTACACAAACACGCGGATTCGCAACAGCGAAACTCGGCTCGTCCTACGATCACGAAAGATGGCGGACGGTTACAAGGGCGTATAGCACTCAGGCCGCCGCCGCAGCCGCCCGCGCGGCGGGTTTCTGGAACACGACCACCACGAAGATCGCGCATAGCTCGAAGAAGGCCGCGACAAAGCCGAGTTCCACCGGCGCGCCATATTGAAGCACGAGTCCCCCGGCGAATGACCCGAAGGCAATCCCGAGATAGAGCGCCGAATTGTTGAGCGACAGCGTCATCGGCGCCAGTTCCGGCGCGACGCCGACGATATGGCTCGCCTGCGCGGGATTGAACGCCCAGCCGACAATGCCCCAGGGCACCATGGCGGCGATGAGCAATATCCCGGCGAGCGGACGCGGCGCGAAAAGCGGGATGATGGAAAGCAGGGCAAGCGAGATCGCGCCAAGGGCCAGCACGAGAAGCACCGTCTGCATCGGACCGAAACGGTCCGCCACATAGCCGCTGCTCAAATTTCCAATGGCCGCACTGATGCCGAAGACGAGCAACATCACGGGTAACGCTCCGGCTCCAAGCCCAACTTCCATTGCCAGCGGTGCGATATAGGAGAAGGCGGTGAAATACCCGGCCATGCACAGGAAGGTGGTGACGAGGGATGGGAAGACACCCGGTCGCCCAGCCGCCGTCAGACGCTCGCTCAAGGCCAGCCTCGTGCCCTTGAGGCCGCGCGGCAGCTTGAACCACAGGATCGCAGCGGCAACTGCACCCAGCACCGCTACCGAAAGGAAAGTTCCCCGCCAGCCGAATGCCGCGCCGATCAGCGCGCCGAGCGGTGCACCGAACGCCACGGCCACCGTCGTGCCGCCGACGACGACGGCGATTGCCCGCGCCCTATGCTCCGGCCCGGCAAGCGCCACGGCTGTCGCCTGCGCCGTCGCCGCAAAAAGCCCGGCCGCCAGCGCCATCAGAATGCGCGCGACGAGCAGCAGCGCGAAGGAGGAGCTCGCCGCAGCGATGAGATTGCCGATGACGAAGACCCCCATCGTCGCGGCAATAACGCACCGCCGGTCCGCCGCGCCCGCCAGCGTGGTCAGCAGCGGCGCGCCGATGGCATAGGCAAGCGCGAAAGCGGTGATGAGGAAGCCCGCCTGCGCCATATTAATGCCCGCATCGGCGGAAATCGCCGGCAGCAGGCTCGACATGACGAACCCTTCCGTGCCGATTGTAAAAGACCCGACAGCCAGCCAGATAAGTCGCTTGTCCATGAGACATCCCTTAGTTCAAAGTTTATTGAACTATTGAACCAAGGCCTACCTGATGTCAATCCGATGCCGCCGTCCTGCTGACAGCGGACTGTCAGGAACCAGCGAGACGTCCCGCCGCATTGAATTTCTTCGGGGTTGGGTTTATCTGTGGCCCATGTCACTGCCGCATCCGGATATAGACCAGATCGAGCTTTCCAACGTTTTGTCCGCGCTTGGCGACAACACACGGCTGGCCATTGTCGGCTATCTCGCCCGCCACGAAGACGCTCCGCTGCCCTGCAGCCGGTTCCAGCATTTCGGCTCCAAGACCAATATTAGCTATCACGTGGCCAAGCTGCGCGAAGCGGGTGTGGTCAATGTCGAACCATGCGGCACCGCGCGGCTCGTCAGCCTGCGCCGCGCCGATCTCGACCAGCGCTTCCCCGGCTTTCTCGACTGCATTATCGCCAGAGCCATCGAAATGTCGCTTGTGATTGAGAATGGGGATGCGGACGCTCAAAAACCGAGCGCCCAGTAAGGGCGAGGAGCAACCGGGACAGTCATTTACCTGCCGGACTTACAGTCTGCTGGCGAGCCACATTCCTCCTCGCTCTGCCCGGCTTCTGCCTCCCCATAGCCGGCTCCTGAAAAACCAGCAGCCACACCATCGCCAGCACCGCGAAACCGGCTGAAACGAAGCCAAGCCATGCGGCCCCGCCATGCTCCAGAACGAGGCTACCGGCAACCGAGCCGACAGCGACTCCCAGGAAAACCACCGAATTGTTGAGCGCCAGCGTCATTGGGGCGAGCTTCGGCGCAACGCTGACGATATGGCTCGCCTGCGCCGGAGGAAAGGCCCAACCGATAAGGCCCCAGGGGACCATGGCCGCGATGAGGAGTTCGCCGGCGAGCGGACGCGGCGCAAAGAGCGGGATGAGCGATAAAACCGCAAGAATCAGCGCATCGAACACCAGCATGAAGAACCCGGCCCGGCTGGCGCCGAAACGGTCGGCAAGTGCGCCCCCGGCAAGATTCCCGATCACCGCGCCAAGACCGAAGAGCAGCAGCATGACGGGAAGCGTCCTGCTGCCCAACCCGGCTCCCTGCATCGCCAGCGGCGCGATGTAGGAATAGACCGTGAAGGACCCGGCGGTGAAGAGGAAAGTCGTGATCAGCCCCGGCAGCACTCCCGGCTGCACTGCCGCCGCCATCCGTTGCGATAGTAACTGCCGCTCACCGGTAAGGCCGCGCGGCAGCTCGTTCCATAAGACGATGGCTGCAATACCGCTGAGTATCCCAATGGTAAGAAAAGTTCCCCGCCAGCCGAAAACCGCTCCGATGAGCGCGCCCAGCGGCGCACCAAGTGTCACTGCAACCGTCGCACCCCCGGCGATGATCGAAATTGCCTTCGCCTGATGCTTCGGTCCCGCAAGCGCCACGGCGGTCGCCTGCGCCGTCGCCGTGAACAGGCCCGCGGCCAGCGCCATGACGACCCGGGCGATAACCAGCATTCCGAAGGACGAACTCACAGCGGCGGCGAGACTGCCGATGACAAAAAAGCCCATGGTCGCGGTGATGACGCGGCGCCGATCCGCCGCAGCCGCCAGCGTGGTCAGCACCGGCGCGCCGATGGCATAAGCGAGCGCGAACGCCGTGATGAGAAACCCCGCATGCGGCACCGTTATCCCGACATCGTCAGCTATGGCAGGCAAAAGGCTCGAGATGACATATCCCTCGGTGCCGATGGTAAAAGACCCCAATGCCAGCCAGAAAAACCGCTTGTCCATGAGAACCTCTACTATCCAATTCATCGGTGAACTGAGAAGCAACCTTCCAATTGTCAACGATTCTGGCCATTTCTCTCGCGAAAGTTACCTGTCGAGAGCATTTTATCTTGAATTTCATTTCGGGATCGCTTTATCGCGCGCTCGCGAAGCTCGCTTGGCGCACAAACCCGAACAAAACCATGAAAAATCCTGATTTTGGGGGTTACGTCGCGGGCCGCCTTTGCCTATAAGGCCCGCTTAGCCCATAGAAATCTGCTGCCAGCCTGCCGAGGTCATACCTTGCGCGGGTTCTTATCGCGCGGCCCAAAGCGACGGAACAGACCCATGCCGAAACGTACAGACATCAAATCGATCCTGATCATTGGCGCGGGACCGATCGTTATCGGACAGGCTTGCGAGTTCGACTATTCCGGCACCCAGGCCTGCAAGGCGTTGAAGGAGGAAGGCTACCGCATCATCCTCGTCAACTCCAACCCGGCCACGATCATGACCGATCCGGGCCTCGCGGACGCGACCTATGTCGAGCCGATCACGCCTGAAGTCGTCGCCAAGATCATTGCCAAGGAGCGCCCCGACGCGCTGCTGCCGACCATGGGCGGTCAGACCGCGCTCAACACCGCCCTCTCCTTGAAGCGCATGGGCGTGCTCGACCGCTATAATGTCGAAATGATTGGCGCCAATGCCGCCGCCATCGACAAGGCCGAGGACCGCGCCCTCTTCCGCGAGGCGATGGCCAAGATCGGCCTGGAGACCCCGCGCTCCATGCTCGCCAACGCCACCGAGGTCAAGGAAAAGGACCGGCAGGCCCATGAGGAAAAGCGCCAGGCGCTGAAGGCGAAATATTCCGGCGACGAACTCGACGCTGCCCTCGACCGGCTAGAGACCGAATGGCAACTCGGCGAAGTCGACCGCAAGCAGCGCTACATGACCCATGCCATGAGCCTGGCGGCGCAGGCGCTCGACCATGTCGGCCTCCCCGCCATCATCCGCCCCTCCTTCACGCTGGGCGGCACCGGCGGCGGCATCGCCTATAACCGCTCGGAATTCTTCGAGATCGTCGAGCGCGGCCTCGACGCCTCCCCCACCACCGAAGTGCTGATCGAGGAATCGGTGCTCGGCTGGAAGGAGTATGAGATGGAGGTCGTCCGCGACAAGGCGGACAATTGTATTATCGTATGCTCCATCGAGAACCTCGACCCGATGGGCGTCCACACCGGCGACAGCATCACCGTTGCCCCTGCCCTGACGCTGACCGACAAAGAATACCAGATCATGCGCAACGCCTCCATCGCAGTGCTGCGCGAGATCGGCGTCGAGACCGGCGGCTCCAACGTGCAGTTCGCGGTCAACCCCAAGGACGGCCGCCTCATCGTCATCGAGATGAACCCGCGCGTCTCGCGCTCCTCGGCGCTCGCCTCCAAGGCCACCGGTTTCCCGATTGCCAAGGTGGCCGCGAAACTCGCCGTCGGCTACACGCTGGACGAGCTGGAGAACGACATCACCGGCGGCGCGACGCCCGCCTCCTTCGAGCCGTCCATCGATTACGTCGTCACCAAGATCCCGCGTTTCGCCTTCGAGAAATTCCCCGGCGCCTCGCCCATCCTCACCACGGCCATGAAGTCGGTCGGCGAAGTCATGGCCATTGGCCGCACCTTCCAGGAATCGCTCCAGAAAGCCCTGCGCGGCCTTGAAACCGGCCTCACCGGCCTCGACGAGATCGCCATCCCCGGCATCGAGGACGGCGACGAGAAGAACGCCATCCGCGCCGCCATCGGCACGCCGACCCCCGACCGCCTGCGCATGGTCGCCCAGGCGCTGCGCATGGGGATGACGGTCGGCCAGGTGCACGAGATCTGCAAGATCGACCCGTGGTTCCTCGAACAGATCGAGGGCATCGTCAACATGGAAGCCCGCATCCGCGAGCACGGCCTGCCCAAGGACGCCGAGAACCTGCGCATGCTGAAGGCCATGGGCTTCTCCGACGCCCGCCTCGCCAGCCTCACCGGACAGGACGCAAATGACGTCGCCAAGCTGCGCGCCTCGCTCGATGTGCATCCGGTCTACAAGCGCATCGACACCTGCGCCGCCGAATTCGCTTCCCCCACCGCCTATATGTATTCGACCTACGAGACGCCCTTTGCCGGAGCACCGCGCTCGGAAGCGCAAGTGTCCGACCGCAAGAAGGTCGTCATCCTCGGCGGCGGCCCGAACCGTATCGGCCAAGGCATCGAGTTCGACTATTGCTGCTGCCATGCCGCCTTCGCGCTTGGCGACGCGGGCTATGAGTCGATCATGATCAACTGCAATCCGGAGACGGTCTCGACCGATTACGACACCTCCGACCGGCTCTATTTCGAGCCGCTGACGGCAGAAGACGTGCTGGAGATCCTGCGCGCCGAGCAGGCGGCAGGCACGCTTGTCGGTGTCATCGTCCAGTTCGGCGGCCAGACGCCCTTGAAGCTCGCCGACGCGCTGGAAAAGGCGGGCATCCCGATCCTCGGCACCTCGCCCGACGCCATCGACCTTGCCGAAGACCGTGACCGCTTCCAGAAGCTCCTGATGAAGCTCGGCCTCAACCAGCCGAAAAACGGCATTGCCTATTCGGTCGAGCAGGCACGGCTCGTCGCCAGCGATCTCGGCTTCCCGCTGGTGGTGCGCCCCTCCTATGTGTTGGGTGGCCGGGCCATGCAGATCATCAATGACGAGCGGGCGCTGCAGAGCTACCTGCTCGACACCGTGCCGGAACTGGTGCCGGAGGATATCAAGGCGAAATATCCCAACGACAAGACCGGCCAGATCAACACGCTCTTGGGCAAGAACCCGCTGCTGTTCGACACCTATCTGACCGAAGCCATCGAGGTGGACGTTGATTGCCTCTGCGACGGCAAGGACACCTTCGTCTCCGGCATCATGGAGCATATCGAGGAAGCGGGCATTCATTCGGGCGACAGCGCCTGCTCGCTCCCCGTTCACTCCCTCTCCGTGGAGGTCGTCGCCGAACTCGAACGCCAGACCGCCGCGCTCGCCAAGGCGCTCAATGTCGGCGGGCTGATGAACGTGCAATACGCCATCAAGGACGGCACCATCTATGTGCTTGAAGTGAACCCCCGCGCCTCGCGCACGGTGCCCTTCGTGGCCAAGACCATCGGCAGGCCCATCGCCAAGGTCGCCGCGCGCATCATGGCGGGCGAAACGCTGGATGCCGCGCTCGGCGCCTATGGTGGCAAGCCCGACCAGGCCACCCGCCCGCATATCGCGGTGAAGGAAGCCGTCTTCCCCTTCGCCCGCTTCCCCGGCGTCGATACGCTGCTCGGGCCCGAAATGCGCTCGACCGGCGAAGTCATGGGCCTCGACTACGATTACGCCCTCGCCTTCGCCAAGGCGCAGCTGGGCGCCGGCGTGGATCTTCCCCGCGATGGCACCCTGTTCGTCTCCGTCCGCGATGAGGACAAGGCGGGCATCCTCCCGGCAGTAAAGCGCTTGGCCGAAATCGGCTTCAAGGTCCTCGCCACCGGCGGCACCCAGCGCTTCCTTGCTGAGAATGGCGTCGAGGCGACCAAGATCAACAAGGTCCTGGAAGGCCGTCCGCATATCGAAGACGCCATCCGCAACCGCCAGGTCCACATCGTCTTCAACACCACCGACAGCGCCAAGGCGGTCTCGGACTCGAAGTCGATCCGCCGCGCCACGCTGATGCAGAAGGTGCCGTATTATACGACACTCGCCGGCGCGGCAGCGGTGGCCGAGGCGATTGCGGCGCTGAAGGCGGGGAGCCTGGAAGTAAGGCCGTTGCAGGATTATTTTTGACCGGAATCGCTGAATGGCGGCAAGCCAAACATAATAATATCAGCGCGGTAACCCGCGCGCTGATTTCGGCGTGCGGCGGGGAAAGACCGCCACCATCATCTGGTGGCTCTGCGTCCAAGCCGACCGCCGATCTCGGCGAGGCTCCGTGTTGAAGCGCCAAGTATAAGCGTGCGCCGACTTTGCTCTTTCATCCAGCCACCTGGCTCTTCAGTTCCTCTCGCCTGTCTGCCTCCACCTTCTCCAAATGCAGCACCCGCGAGAACACATGGTCGTGCGGCAAGCGCTTGCCGATATGGATGACCGCGGCTTCCTCCATGTAATTGCGTAGAATGTCGAGCACGCGGTCGAGTGCCTCCTCTTCCATGCCGTCGAGCGCCTCGTCCACCACCACCCAGCGCGGGTTGATGAGGCTTAGGCGCGCAAAGGCGAGGCATTGCTGCTCGTCTTCGGTCAGGACCCTGTCCCAGCGCGCCACGCGGTCGAGGCTTGAGACGAGCCGGTCAAGGCCGCCGCGTTTCAGCGCCGCCTTGAGATCGTCCTCGAAAAAGCGGCCGCTATCCAGCGGATAGGCGAGCGCACCGCGTAACGAGGTCGGCGGGAAATAGGGAATGCGCGGCATATAGATGACTTCTTCGTCCTTCGGCAGGCCGATCCTCCCCGCCCCCCAAGGCCAGAGCCCGGCAAGCGCACGGAACAGCAGCGTCTTGTCGGCGCCCGGCTGGCCGATGATCAGCACCCGCTCGCCGGGCTTCACCTCCACATGCGCCTCGCGCAGCCGCATTCCGCCCTCGGTCGAGACGATTTCGAGATCGTCGATGGTGAGGGCTTTTCCCTCGTTCTCCTCGGTCGTTATGCGCTGCTCCAGCGGAGAGAACTCGTCCATCTGCATGACCGCCTGCCGGAAGGAGGCGACGCGCAGCAGCGTGGCGCGCCAGTCGGCGATGGCGCCGAAATTGTCCACGAACCAGCGCAGCGATGTATGCACCTGCGTGAACGCGCCCACCGCCATCATCAGCCCGCCAAAGGTAAGCCCGCCCGAGAAATAGACCGGCGCGGCCACCAGAATGGGCGCGACGATGGTGAACCAGCCATAGCCGGCAGTGACCCAGGTCAGATTGGTCAGGGCATAGACGATGCGCCGGATGGCGGCCAGAACCGCATCCAGGTCGAGATCGAGCCGACGTTTCTCATCGGCTTCTCCCCGCGCCAGCGCGATGGCGTCGATATGCTCGTTAACCCGCATCAGCGAAAAGCGCAGATCCGCCTCGCGCGCATAGCGGTCGGCATTGATCGTCACCAGCTTGCGCCCGACGATCCATGTCAGCCATGAGGCGGAAGCCGCATAGAAGATCGCCGCCCAGACCATGTAGCCGGGAATGGAGAAATTATAGCCGCCGACATGAAAGATGAACCCGGCAGACAATTGCCAGAGCACGCCGATGAAGCTGATGAGGATGATCGAGGCCTGCAGCAGCCCGATGCCGAGATCCGCCGTCATTTCGGCCAGATGCCGGGCATCCTCGTGCAGCCGCTGGTCCGGGTTGACGCCGATTTCCCCTGCCCCGGAAAGGCGGAAGGCACGGCCCGGCACCATCCATTCGCGGATCAGGTCGCCAGCCAGCCCCTCGCGCAGCTTCATCTTGAACATCTGGTTGAGCCAGGTCTGCGTCACGTTGAGCACCAGCAGCGTCCCGGCAATGCCGACGAAAATCATAAGCTGATGCAGGAAGGCGTTCACGTCGCGCCGCGACAGTGCGTCGTAAAACGGCACGTTCCAGCTGTTGAGCCAGAGCTGGCCGTAAGCGATGGCAGCGATGAGGAGGAAGATCAGGCTGCCGGTCACGATCAGCGTGTTGCGCACAGGCGAGACCCAGAAGGCACCGATCATCATCGTGCCCTGCGCCACGATATCGGTCCGCCCCGGATCGGCGCGGCCCATCAGGCGCGACAGGCGGGAGGCTTTCTTGTCCGGTTTCGGTTCGGAAGCTCCGCTTGAGGTCTCCAACAGCTGCCCCTTTTTCCATCTGGGACGAATCGCCATCGATCCGCTTCATTCCCAAGATGTATGGGCGCAGGCTGTTAAGGCAATAAGGCAGCGGCGCAGTATGTTCATCCCTTTCGGTGCTCGGTTATCGCCGCGTTGCTTACTCCCTTGCCATCTGCCCGATTGTGCCCTAAAATCCCTGTTATCGATATTTCGGTCGAGAGACTTTGCGACCTGCTCGGACTATCCGCGCTTCCTGATGATCTCCTCTCCATAATCTCGATTCGCGGTCCCGCATGTCTTCATGCGGGTACTATCCTCTATGACGTTAAAGGAATTTTCCCATGGCTAAGGGAACAGTGAAGTGGTTCAACAGCACGAAGGGCTTCGGCTTCATCCAGCCGGACCAGGGCGGCGCGGACGTTTTCGTCCACATCTCCGCCGTTCAGCGCGCGGGCCTCTCCTCCCTCGATGAAGGGCAGAAGATCAACTACGAAATCGTGCAGGACCGCCGTTCCGGCAAGTCCTCCGCCGACAATCTCTCGGTCGCCTGATTCTTCTCAGCTCTCACGAGCACGCAAACACGAGGCGGGGGCAACCCCGCCTTTTTGTTTGGCCTTATTCCGGTATCCATCCAATCGGCACATGGCCCGAATCCTCGGCGACGCGCTTAAGCCATGCCGAGACAGCCGGATAGCGCGCAAGGTCGAAGCCGCCCAGATCCGCCTCATGCGTATAGGCGTAAAGCGCGATGTCGGCGACGCTCATCTCGTTCCCGGCGATGAATGGCGTCTTCTGCAATTGCATTTCCATCACGGTTAGCGCCTTCTCCCCGCCCGCAAGGGTTGCGGCCAGCTTCTCCGGCGTCGCCTCCTTGGCCCGTTCAGGATAGACCATCAGCGCGCGGCGCACCGCGATATAGGGCTCGTGGCTATATTGCTCGAAGAACAGCCATTGATAGACGAGCGCGCGCTCATAGGCATCCTCAGGCAAAAAGCGCGTTCCTTCCGCCAGATGCAGCAGGATGGCGTTGGATTCGGCGAGGAAGCGGCCATCGTCGAATTCCAGCAGCGGCACCTTGCCGTTCGGGTTCTTGGCCAGATAGTCCGGCTTGCGCGTCGAGCCATCGACGGAGGAAATGGTGACATGGTGAAACGGAATGCCGAGTTTTGCCATTAAAAGCCGGGGCTTATAGCAATTTCCGGAATCGGGTTGCGAATAAAGGATGGGCATGGGATTCTCCGGTTACGCCTGACTATCGCAATAGCCGCAATCCCCGTCCAATCAGTTTGGCTGAAGCTTTTCTAAACAATTGCTGATGCTTTCGCCTTTCGCTGCAACACACCCTGGCAAATCGCCCGAGTGTGATGTCCAAAATCAAAGCTTTTCTTGCGATTCCTTCCCGCTTGCGACATAGAAAGTGCCGCGAAACCGGACCGACGCCCGGCCTCCGGCCGCTAAACAACGCTGCCATTCAGGAGAATGAACCATGGCATTCCTCGCCGACGCCCTATCCCGCGTAAAGCCTTCCGCCACCATCGCGGTCAGCCAGAAAGCACGCGAGCTGAAGGCGAAAGGCAAGGATGTGATCGGTCTTGGCGCGGGCGAGCCGGATTTCGATACGCCTGATAATATCAAGAAAGCGGCCATATCAGCCATCGAGCGCGGCGAGACGAAATATCCGCCCGTTTCCGGCATTCCCGAGCTGCGCCAGGCCATCGCCGCCAAGTTCAAGCGCGAGAACGGCCTCGACTACAAGCCGGAGCAGACCATCGTCGGCACCGGCGGCAAGCAGATCCTGTTCAACGCCTTCATGGCAACGCTGAACCCCGGCGACGAGGTGATTATTCCTGCACCCTACTGGGTCAGCTACCCGGAAATGGTGGCGATCTGCGGCGGCACGCCCGTCTTCGCCGAGGCGAAGCAGGAGAACAATTTCAAGCTCACCGCAGAAGACCTCGAGAAGGCGATCACGCCGAAGACGAAGTGGTTCATCTTCAACTCGCCCTCGAACCCGAGCGGTGCGGCCTATACGGAAGCAGAGCTGAAGGCGCTGACCGAAGTGCTCATGCGTCATCCGCATGTCTGGATTCTCACCGACGACATGTATGAGCATCTGGTCTATGGCGATTTCGTCTTCACCACGCCCGCGCAGGTGGAGCCCTCGCTCTATGACCGCACGCTTACCATGAACGGCGTGTCCAAGGCCTATGCCATGACCGGCTGGCGCATCGGCTACGCTGCCGGACCGGTTGAGCTCATCAAGGCGATGGACATGATCCAGGGCCAGCAGACCTCTGGCGCCTGCACCATCGCGCAATGGGCGGCTGTCGAGGCGCTGAACGGCCCGCAGGACTTCATCCCGAAGAACAAGGCGATCTTCCAAGGCCGCCGCGATCTGGTCGTCTCCATGCTGAACCAGGCCAAGGGCATCGTCTGCCCCACGCCGGAAGGCGCATTCTACGTCTACCCCTCCTGCGCCGGCCTCATCGGCAAGACGGCGCCTTCTGGCAAGGTAATCGAGTCGGACGTCGACTTCGTCACCGAGCTTCTGGAGGCTGAAGGCGTTGCGGTGGTACAGGGCTCGGCCTTCGGCCTCGGCCCCAACTTCCGCATTTCCTACGCCACATCGGAGGCGCTGCTGGAGGAAGCCTGCACCCGCATCCAGCGCTTCTGCGCCTCGCTGCGGTAATGCAAAGACTCCCTCCCCCTTCCGGGGAGGGTGGCCGCAGAGCGGTCGGGTGGGGGTGATGACGTTTCGCCACTGCCTCCAGCAAAAGCACAAACGTCACCAACCCCATCCGCCCGCTAACGCGGGGTTCGTCGCTGGAAAAGCCAAATTGTTGGCTTTCCCTCGGCCTTCGGCCGACCGCTTCTCAATCCCCGCAAGGGGAAGGAGGGCGTAGCAACTGGGGCCCGCGCGGCCCCTTTTCTTTGCCCCTGAAAAAACAGCTTGCAAAAGTCAAAAAAAAAGCCGGACAAAGGTCCGGCTTTGAGTTTTGAAGGTGCCGTTTCCGGCGAAACCTCCAGAGGGGAACACTCAAGGATGCGCAATGGGAGGAGGAGACGCATCACTTAAGATGCGCTGGATATGCGCCCTCCCTCCCTTTTACGCAACCCCGCTAAATCGCATTGCAGCCATGCACAAGGCGCATAGCGAAATAGTACAGATAATTTCATATATTTCAATATGTTAGAGGATTAACAGAGTGATACCCTCGCTAAATACCGATGAATTCTCTGCTGTGAGGTGCAGATTTTCTGTCCCATTTGCGAGGCGATATGCCAAGAATCGAGGCAGAACACTGCCGCATGAATTGGCAATTTGCCCGCTTTGACGGCAGATTTTGTGCTGAGACCGCCCCTTGATCACTCTTTTCTTCGAAGACAATTGAGGTAAGATGAGACGCGTGGGGGATGAAATGACACAAATTCACAACGAACAGATCAAGCTTCTGGCGACGTACATTCGCGCCCGTGGTTTCGAGTCTTTATAGCTCAAGACCAACACCGTTCCTTGTCTCTGTCAGCCTAATTTGCTTTCTGCTATCGTACACCATACATTATGCAGCAAGCCAAGTTCTCAAGGGGCTAAGGCCATGACGACGATGCAGGCTCTCTCATTTCTCATTGGGCCCATTGCTGGCGTGTTGATTGCCGCATGGGCGGTGTATTATGCCAAGCATATGGAATGAAGATGACCGGCACATCCCAGCGCCGGTCAAGAACCCCTGCTGAGTCCTCTTAATAAACCCAGCTGCGTGCCTTTGAGAACAGGAAATCCCGGAACGCATGCAGCTTCGCTGAATTCTTCAGCGCTTCCGGGTAGCAGAAGAACGTGTCGAAGGAAGGTATTTCCTCCATCTCGGGAAGAAGCCGCACCAGGCCCGACTCCTTGTCGACCATGTAATCAGGCAGGACGGCGATACCGACGCCGCGCTGGGCCGCGCGTTTGATCGAAAGCAGATTGTTGACCTGCAGTGTCGGAATGCGTGGGCTGCCCTCGCTGCGCCCTGCCACTTCCAGCCAGTTGAGCCCGGTCAGATAGCTCGGCGCGGGCTCGCCAAAGGTGACGATGCGATGCTCGTCAAGTTCCTCCACCGACGTCAGCTTGCCGTGCCGCGCAATATAGTTCGCCGAGGCATAGACATGCATATGCACTGTGAACAGCCGCCGCTGGATCAGATCCGGCTGCTGTGGCTGGCGCAGGCGGATGGCGCAATCCGCGTGGCGCATGGTCAGGTCCAGCTCTTCGTTATCGAGGATGAGTTGCAGCCGCACATCCGGATAAAGCTCGATGAACTCCTGCACCCGCTCGACCAGCCAGCCTGAGCCAAGCCCCACCGTCGTCGTCACCCGCAGGCGGCCGGAAGGCTTCTCCCGGCTTTCGGCCAGCTTGGAGCGGACATTCTCGAGCTTCATCAGCACGTCATGCGCCGTGCGATAGAGCATTTCGCCCTGCTCGGTCAGGATCAGCCCGCGCGCATGCCGCTGGAACAGCGGCACGCCCACATCCTGCTCCAGCGCGCTCACCTGGCGCGAGATCGCCGATTGCGAGAGATGCAATGTCTGCGCGGCATGGGTAAACGACCCCGCCTCCGCGGCGGCATGAAATATGCGCAGCTTGTCCCAATCGAGCGGTGCAACCACTTCCCTAGTCCTTCCTCCCGGATTTCACCCGGCGCTCTATTCAGCAGCCTGACGGATCGGCTCCTGTGCCGCAAGCCAGCGCTCCGCCTCCAGCGCGGCCATGCACCCCATGCCCGCCGCCGTCACCGCCTGCCGGAACACATCGTCTGTGACGTCGCCCGCGGCAAAAACGCCCGGCACATCCGTCGCCGTCGAATCCGGCGCGGTCCAGAGATAGCCGTTCGGCTTCTGCTTGAGCTTACCCTCGAACAACGACACCGCCGGCGCGTGGCCGATGGCGACGAAAATGCCGTCGGTCGCAAGCTCGCTCACCTGCCCCGTCTTGATGTTCTTGAGCCGCACGCCGGTGACGACAGGCCCCATGGGCGCCTTCCCCTCGGTGCCGGTGATCTCCTCCACCACCGTGTCCCAGATGACCCGCACATTCTCCTTGGAGAACAGCCGGTCCTGCATGATCTTCTCCGCGCGGAAGGCATCGCGGCGGTGAATGACCGTCACGGACTTCGCCAGATGCGACAGATAGAGTGCCTCCTCCACAGCGGTGTTGCCGCCGCCGACCACGACCACGTCACGCCCGCGATAGAAGAACCCGTCGCAGGTGGCGCAGGCCGACACGCCGCCGCCCATGAAGGTCTGCTCGCTCGGCAGGCCCAGCCATTTTGCTTGGGCGCCGGTGGCGATAATCAGCGCGTCACAGGTATAATCCGTTCCGGAATCGCCCTTGAGACGGAACGGACGGACCGAGATATCGGCCTCGACGATAATGTCCTGCACGATCTCCGCACCGACATTCTCCGCTTGGCGGGCCATCTGCTCCATCATCCATGGCCCCTGCACGGGATCGGCATAGCCGGGATAGTTTTCTACATCGGTGGTGATGGTCAGCTGGCCGCCCTGCTGCAGGCCCGCCACGACGATGGGTTTGAGCATCGCCCGCGCTGCATAGATCGCTGCCGTATAGCCCGCGGGGCCGGAACCGATGATGAGAACGGGCGCGTGGCGCTGTGGCATGGGGGAAATCCTCGTAAAGCGGCACCGATTCGAAGGTGCCGGGCAACCATCTGGGCGATTGTTGTCAAAGTAATGTTTTGCATGGACCTTTTGCAAGGTTTCCACAGGCACTGCGGTCGTTTAGCCACAGGCTAATCCCTTGAGCGCGGTGCGGCGAAGCGTCCCGCGGCAGGGCAACATCCAGTTGCGGCAGGATGGGAATCGGATATGATTATTGCCTTCAAGCGCAATATCATTGCGTCATGCATTTTATGGCTGGACGGAATATCCGGCATCGTGCAAATGCGAGACTAGTGATTCCCTTCGGAGCCATGCATGCCCATCAAGGCCGATCTCGACGACATCGACTGGAAAATCCTCAAAGAATTGCAAAATGATGGGCGCATCACCAATGTCGAGCTGGCGGATCGCGTCGGCATATCCGCCCCGCCCTGCCTGCGCCGGGTGCGCAAGCTGGAGGAAAGCGGCGTCATCCGTGGCTACCGCGCCATCCTGAACGGCGCCGCGCTGGGCCAGGATCTGGTGGCCTTCTGCTCGGTCGGCCTGCACCGGCAGGCAGATGCGGATTTGAAGGCCTTCGCCGAAAAGACCAAGCATTGGCCGCTGGTCCGCCGCGCCTGGATGGTCTCGGGCGAATCCGACTTCCTGCTCCACTGCGTCGCCCCTGATATCAACACCTTCCAGACCTTCGTCATCGAGGAGCTGACCGCGACGCCAAACGTCGATTCCGTCCGCACCGCGCTGACTATCAGGGCGGTGAAGGACGAGGCGTTGATGCTGATTTAAGGCAGTAGGGCAATATGTTTTGCCCGAACATACTGCCCTACTCTACTGCCCTACTGCCCTCAAACACCCTCTCATACACCGCCCCAATCGCCCTCGCCTCCTTCTCCAGCGGAAAATTCTCCCGCACATGGGTAAGCGCGTTTTCGCCATGGGCGATTGCCAGGGCCGGGTCGGCGAGATAGGGGCGGATCGCCTCGCGCAGTGCAGCGCCGTCACCCGCAGGCACGACGGCGCCGGTCTTTCCGGTTTCGATCATTTCGGCATAAGCGCCAGCATCGCTCGTCACCGACGCCGTGCCTGACGCCCCTGCTTCGAGCGGCGTCAGGCCGAAACCTTCATTGCGCGACGGCGCGACATAGAGCGCAAGCCGCCGGTACCACACCTTGATATCGGGCACCTCGCCCAGAAAGACGATACGGTCCTGCAATCCGGCCTTGGCAATGCGTGCCCTGAGGTCGTCTTCGAAAGCCTTGTGCTCCGCCGTGGTGCGGCCGGTGATAACCGCCGTCCACTCCGGATAAACGGGCAGCAGCGTGATCATCGCATCGACGAACAGATCCGTGCCCTTCTGATGGCGCACCCGCCCGAAGCAGCCGATGGCATAGCGTCCCGGCAGGCCGGAAGCGGCGAATTCATCCTCCGCCATACGCGGCGGGTGGAAACGGTCTGTATTCACGCCGTGCATGATGACGGTGTGCGGCACTTCCAGATAGCTGCCGGATCGCGCGCTGGTGGCGATCACCGCATCCATGCGGCGGATCAGCCATTTTGTGAAAGGCTTGTGGTTGCGCTGGGCGGCGGAGGTAAAGACGAGGCGCAGCGGCATGCGCAGCACATCGCGCATGATGACGCCCGCCACCATCTCATTGTTGCGCCGCGCATGCCAGATACGATGCGCGCGCCGCTTCGGTCTTTTCCAGAATTGCAGGAGCGACAGCCAGCCGAGCTTTGGCAATCCATCCGGCAGGCCGGGCCCCATCGTTGCGATGTTGAGGCCCATCCGCCGTTGCAGCGGGATCAACTGCACGATGGTTGAGGTGACCCCCGAAAGCTGACGCTTGAAATTGGGTGCGACGATTTCGATGTCGTCTATCCGCTCAGGCACGTGGAGGCCCTTCCATCGAATAGACGACTTTAAAGGGAAATGTCGGCAAGACAGCGCCCCCCTCTGACGAGCAATCCCGCCTACGAATATCTCAGCCCGATGATCTCATAGGACCGCGAGCCGCCGGGCGCGTTCACCTCGATGGTGTCGCCTTCGCTCTTGCCGATGAGGGCACGGGCGATGGGCGAGGAGATGGAGATGCGGCCCTGCTTCACATCGGCTTCCTGGTCGCCGACGATCTGGTAGACCTTCTCCTCTTCGGTGTCCTCGTCGATCATGGTCACCGTGGCACCGAACTTGATCTTGTCACCGGACAGCTTGGAAATGTCGATCACTTCCGCGCGAGCGATATAATCCTCGAGCTCGCTGATGCGGCCCTCGTTCAGGCTCTGGGCTTCCTTGGCCGCATGATATTCGGCATTCTCGGAAAGATCGCCATGGGCGCGCGCCTCGGCGATGGCGTCGATGATGCGCGGCCGTTCCTCCTGCTGACGCCAGCGAAGCTCCTCCTTGAGCTTGTCGAAACCGCCTTGGGTCATCGGGAACTTTTCCATGCTCAAATTTCCTTTCCCTCAACCTACGCCGCCTTGCAACGCGGCAACTGGACACAAAAAGAAAACGGCCCCCGAAGCATCGCCCCGGAACCGTCCAAATCATCCTGCGTAATATATAGCACTGATTGCACCAATTTCACGAAGAAAAATTGCGGCTTGCGCGCGGCGCTGGCTTGATACCTGGCAATGCGTCGCTAAATTCCCATTCATGATGAAAAGAACGACGACTGCCCTAGCCGCCCTCTTCACCATTGCCGGCTTCTCCGCCGCCGGCGCACAGGCGTTCACCACCGAAAAGGCCAAGATCAAGGCCGAAACGGTGACGACCGGCCTTGCCTCGCCCTGGAGCCTCGCCTTCCTGCCGGATGGCGCGCTGCTCGTCACCGAAAAAGCCGGAACCATGCGCATTGTCAGCAATGGCAAGGTTTCGGAACCCGTGGACGGAGTGCCCGAAGTCTGGGCCAACGGCCAGGGCGGGCTGCTCGATGTGGCGCTCGCGCCGGATTTCGCCAAAAGCGGCACGATCTATTTCACGTTCTCCGAGCCGGGCGACGGCGGAGCCGGAACTGCAATCGCCAGTGCCCGGCTCGAACGGGATGGCGGCAAGGCCCGACTCACCGATGTGAAGACGCTGTTTTCGACGCAAAAGAAGACCTCGCGCGGCCAGCATTTCGGCTCGCGCATCGTCGTCGCGCCTGACGGCACACTGTTCGCCACCTTTGGCGAACGCGGCGACATGGAGCGCGCCCAGGACTTTTCGGACCCCGCGGGCTCGGTTCTGCGCATCAACGCCGATGGCTCGGTGCCCGCCAACAATCCTTTCGCCGATGGCGGCAAGGGCCTGCCCCAGATCTGGTCGAAAGGCCATCGCAACGCGCAAGGCGCGGCCTGGGATCCGCTCACCGACGCGCTTATCGTCACCGAGCATGGTCCGCGCGGCGGCGACGAAGTCAACCGCCCCGAGGCAGGCAAGAATTATGGCTGGCCGCGGATCGGCTATGGCGTTCACTATTCCGGCGAGAAGATCGGAAGCGGCACGGCTGCGGAAGGCTATGAACAGCCGCTCCATTACTGGGACCCCTCCATCGCGCCATCAGGCCTCGCCGTCTATGAAGGCGAGATGTTCCCCGAATGGAAGGGCGACCTTCTGGCCGGCGCGTTGAAATATGAAATGCTCGTGCGCCTCGACCGCGATGAAAAGGGCAATATCTCAGGCGAGGAGCGGATGCTGGAAGGCAAGTTCGGCCGCATCCGCGATGTTCGCGTGGCTCCGGATGGGTCGGTGTACTTGCTCTCCGATGGCGATGATGCGTCGATCGTAAGGCTGTCACGGGCGGACGCCTAGCCGCCCGCTCGTCCTGTCAAGCCAGACACACCCAGGAGCCTTCATGTCCCGCACCCGCGCCAATCTGCTGCTTCTTCTTGCCGGCGCGATCTGGGGGCTTGGCTTCGTTGCGCAGTCGACGGCGATGGCGAGCATCGGCCCGCTGATGTTCATCGGCCTTCGCTTTGTGCTGGCGGCGCTCACCGTGCTGCCGCTTGCGCTGCGTGAGGCGCGGCAGGCCCCGAGGGCGCTGAAATCGTCGGACCATTTCGGCTTTCTGTTTATCGGCCTTCTGCTCTTCGCCGGCATCGCCGCGCAGCAGTTCGGCATGCTGACGACGTCAGTCACCAATGCCGGATTCCTGACCGGGCTATATGTGGTGATGGTGCCATTCGTCGGCATCATTCTGTTCCGCCATTGGCCGCACCCGATCATCTGGCCCTGCGCGATTGCGGCGCTCGCCGGAATATGGCTCCTCTCCGGCGGTGCGCTGGATGCCCTGATTCCGGGTGACTGGATGGTCATTCTCGGCGCGGTCTTCTGGGCGCTGCAGGTCGTCTTCGTCACGCGCTATGCCGAGCGAACCGGTAGGCCGTTGATGCTCTGCCTCGTGCAGTTCACGCTCTGCGCCGTGCTCGGCCTCTCGCTAGCCTTTGCGCAGGAGGGCATCGACTGGAATGCGATACGGGCCGCCGCGCCGGAAATCCTCTTTGCCGGCATCTTCTCGTCAGGCATCGCTTTCGCTTTGCAGGCCGTCGGCCAGCGCTACACCACCGCCCCGCAGGCGGCGATCTTCCTGTCATCCGAAGCGCTGTTCGCCGCGCTCTTCGGCGCCATCTTGCTCGGCGAGCGCCTGCCGCCCTCGGGCATCGCCGGATGCGGCCTGATCTTCGCATCAATGCTCGCCGTGGAGCTCGTTCCGATGATGCGCCAGCGGCGGTCCGCCGTCAGGCCTTGAAGATCAGTGCCGCGCCGCAGGCAATGAGCGCGAAGCCAAGGAGATGCTGCCAGGTCAGCGGCTCCTTGAGATAAAGCACCGAGAACGCCACGAAGACCGTGAGCGTGATGACTTCCTGTATCGTCTTCAGCTGCGCCGTCGAATAGACGCCATGGCCGATCCGGTTGGCCGGGACCGCCAGGCAATATTCCACCAGCGCGATGCCCCAACTGATGAGCACGACCGTAACCAGAGACGCCTTGGGAAATTTCAGATGCCCATACCAGGCGAATGTCATGAACACATTCGAGGCGGCAAGCATGAGGATGGGCAGGATGGAGGGGGAAAGCAGAAACCGCATTTGGCATCCGGGATAAAGTGAATAATGGCCGCCATTGCATTGAGAGCCGCGCATAATGCAAGCGCGAAGCCCGCCATTCACGCCGAATTCAACCCGCTGCCGCTTTTCGGACACAGCCCTTAACCAAGCCGCTTAAGCTTCCTTTACGCTTGGCGCTTATCGTCCGTTTTACACCATCAATGGAGCACGCGCCCTTCCCCAAGGGCGCAGGATGGAAAGACGGACATGAGTATCACGTTGTCCCCGCAGCCGCATCGGCTCGCCACGCTTTTTATTATCTGTGCAACGGTCTTCATGGCCTCATGCTCGCGGGAAACCGTCCGCAGGCCGGAAGCGGATGTCGGCATGTCGCTTGCCGCTCCGGCTGAGAACGATCAGTCCTATGGCTTCCAGTCGCGGCTGGAAAATCCGGTCACGGCAGGCGAGAATCTCTACGCCCAATCCTCGTCGGAAATGGCCTGCCGCGTGCGGCTGAAACAGCTGGGCGTGGTCTTCACCGATCTCCCGCCCATCAATGACGGCGGCGCCTGCCGCATCGACAACCCGATTCTGGTATCGGGCTTCGCCGGCGGCAATATCCGCTTCCAGCCCGCCGCCAAGCTCAATTGCCAGGTCACCGAGGCGTTCGCCCGCTGGGTCAAGGGCGATCTCGTCCCGTCGACCCGCTTCCGCTATCTCTCGGGCGTCAACACCATCTACAATGCCGGCGGCTATTCCTGCCGCACCATGAACCACCGGCGCGGCGCAAAGATGTCGGAGCACTCGCGCGGCAACGCCATCGACGTCACCCGCATCCGCCTCAACAATGGCGACCTCATCAAGGTGGAGAAGCCGGGCTGGTTCTCCTTCCGCAAGCGCGGACTGCTCAACAGCGTCCGCTCCGAAGCCTGCGATTATTTCACCACCGTGCTAGGGCCCGGCTACAACAGGGAGCACGCCGATCATTTCCACTTCGATCTGATGCAGAGAAGGAATGGGTATAGGGCGTGTAAGTGAGTGATAGGGAATAGTGAACAGTGAGATAGTGAAAGAGGGCTATCTCACTGTTCACTATCTCACTTCTCGTCCGGCACCGCCTTCGGCTTCCCATTCAAGTCCAGCGCCACCATGACGAATTCCGCATGCGTCACCAGTTCCATGTTGAGCGTCAGATAACGCTGTGCCCAGGCCTCGACGCGCAGCGTGATCGAGGTGCGCCCGACGCGGACGATATCCGTATAGACGCAGAGCGTATCGCCGATCTTGACGGGCTTGGCGAAGGACATCTGGTTCACCGCGGCGGTGACGACGCGACCGCCTGCCCGTTCCGCCGCCCTGACCGCGCCGGCAATATCCATCTGCGACATCACCCAGCCGCCGAAAATATCGCCCGCCGCATTTGCGTCCTTCGGCATGGCCTGGGTGCGCAGGGTCAGAACACCCGTGGGATTCGCTTCCTTCATCGATCATCCTTTCGCTGGAAATGGCAATCACCCTGATTACCACCAGTGCAAAGCCATTCGCCAGTGGATATCCCGCATGGCTGGGTTGCGCCATCGCCCCGTTGCTGGTCTTTACCCATGTAATCGCGTCTGTAAATGTGGTCTGGGCGCAAGCGGGTGGGACCAAACCGAGTGACAGCACGAATTTCCGCTCTATTGCTGATAATGCTTGCCCTCACGGGATGCAGCGGACGCGCGGTCCTGTGGGCCGGCCCTCACGCCGAAGCCGCCATGGTCCGAGCCGGCGAGAAGCCTGCCGCCGTCGTGCCGATTTATGTCGCCACCACCCGCCAGCGCTCGGACGATCTCTCCCTGCCCTATAATGCCAAGCGTTCGCTTACGCTCAATTTCGCGCGCGTCGATGTCGGCATTCCCCCGAACCATAAGAGCGGCATCGTCGAAAAGACCGACCGCAAGCCCGATCCGGCCAAATATTTCGCCGCCACCGCTTTCCAGCCCTATGACAACCGCAAGGTTTTTGCCGAAAAGCTGAATGCGGCGCTAGCCGCGCGCCCGGCCGACCAGCAGGAAATCCTCGTCTTCGTCCACGGCTATAACAATAATTTCGCCGACAGCACCTTCCGCGAAGCGCAGTTCATCCATGATTACGGCTTCAAATCCGTCGCCGTCCACTATGCCTGGCCTTCCGCAGGGGCGCTGGGCCTTTACGTCTATGACCGCGACAGCGCCAATTTCGCACGCGACGGGTTGGCGGAACTGCTTGATATCGTCAGCCGGACGCGGGCGAAGCGCATCATCCTGGTCGGCCATTCCATGGGCTCGATGGTGGTGATGGAAGCCCTGCGCACGCTGGCCCTTTCAGGGCGGCGCGAGCCAATCGACCGGCTGACCAGCGTCATGCTCGCCGCGCCCGATGTGGATGTCGACGTGTTCCAGGAGCAGGTCAGGGACATCGGCAAATTGCCCCGCCCCTTTGCCGTTCTCGTGTCGCGGGAAGACAGGGCGCTCGATATCTCCTCGCGCATAACCGGTGGCCACCCCCGCGTCGGCGGCGGTTCCGACATCGCCATGCTCAGGGAAAACGGCATCGCCGTGCTCGACCTCTCCGACGTCGACAAGGGCGGCCATGACGTCTTCGCCTCCTCGCCGACATTGATGACCCTCGTCAAACGCGGCGGCCTGACCGAACGGACGCTCGAAGGCGAAGGGCCCACCACCGGCGAAACCATCCTCGCCGATGGCACTTCGGTGCTGCGCGGCGCGGCCTCGCTGGTGCTGTATCTGCCGACGCGCATACTGACGGCAGCCACCGACCTGCCCCGGTAAAGTCGCCTGTCGGGCATGCACCGAAATTGAATTGGCTTCTGGAAGCCGGACATTATTCTGCCGGGAACATGCCTCTTCAGTCTCCGTTATCCGGGCAGAGGGATGGATAAGGAGAGAACCATGAAATCACTTTTGAGAACTGCCGCCCTGGCTGTCGGCATTTTCGCCGCAACCGCCGCCCAGGCCGCCACGGCGCTGGTCACCACGGACCTCAACGTGCGCACCGGGCCGAGCTCTGGATATCCCGCGCTTGGTGTCTTCCCCAGCGGCGCCGTGGTCAATGTCGCGGGCTGCACGGCGGGCTATGGCTGGTGCCAGGTGAATTATGGCGGATTGTCCGGCTGGGCCTCCTCGCGATATCTGGCGATGCGCGAGGGTTCGGCCACCTATTCCGGCAATGATTTCGGCACAAGCGCCGCCGCCATCGGCATTCCGCTGATCGCGGGCGCGGTGATCGGCGCCGCCATCGCCGACCGCGACCACGACCGCTGGGAACGCCGCCACTGGCACCGCGACCGTTGGGAGCGCCGCCATTGGCGTGATCGCGACCGCTGGGAGCGCCGCCATTGGCACCGCGACCGCTGGGATCGCCGTGAATGGCGCGACCGGCGCGATTGGCGCGAAGGCCGCCGCTGGGAGCGTCACGGCTGGCGCGGGCGCATGGGTGACGGCCCGCACGGACGGTAATCCAACGATCCTCCTGACATAACCTTGTCAGGAGGAGCCTGATACAGGATGAAGGGCGCACGGGTGTTTTATCCATGCGCCCTTTTCATTTTTGCCGAGTCTCTCCATATTGGCGCCATGGCATCATCACCGAAAAATTCCCCCAAGCCGCGTGATCTGGACCGGCTGGAGACCAGCGATAGCTACGACCCCTATGGCTTCGGCGAAGCGCCGCAGGCCGAACTGACGGGTACGCCCCTATCCGGCTCCATCGCCGACTGGGCGAAGGAGATCGGCGCGGAAGCCGAGAAGGCTAAGACCGCCAAGCCAAAAGCGCCCAAAAAGATTCCCGAGCGTTCCAAAGCCGCCACCAAGACGGCCCGCGGAACTTCCATGGGTGGCGCTGCCTCGGCGAAGGAACGCGCCGCGGCTGGCCTGAACCCGGTCGCCGGGCTCGACATCAGCCTTGAGGAAGCCACAGGCCTTACCCCCTCCGGCGCGACTGCCACTGTGCAGGCGCTGGCCGCGCTGATCGAATCCGGCAATCCGCTGTTCAAAAATGGCGTGCTGTGGACGCCCCACCGCCCTGCCCGACCGGAAAAATCCGAAGGCGGCATTCCCATCCGCATGGAGACGCCGTTCAAGCCCTCGGGCGACCAGCCCACGGCGATCCGCGATCTCGTGGAAGGCATACAGAACAATGACCGCACCCAGGTGCTGCTCGGCGTCACCGGCTCGGGCAAGACCTTCACCATGGCCAAGGTGATCGAGGAGACGCAGCGCCCTGCCCTCATCCTCGCCCACAACAAGACGCTCGCCGCCCAGCTTTATGGCGAATTCAAGAGCTTCTTCCCCAACAACGCGGTGGAGTATTTCGTCTCCTATTACGATTACTACCAGCCGGAAGCCTATGTGCCGCGCTCGGACACCTATATCGAGAAGGAATCCTCGATCAACGAGCAGATCGACCGGATGCGCCACTCCGCCACCCGCGCTTTGCTCGAGCGCGACGATGTGATCATCGTCGCCTCCGTCTCCTGCATCTACGGTATCGGCTCGGTCGAGACATATACCGCCATGACCTTCGAGATGAAGATCGGCGACCGGCTCGACCAGCGGCAATTGCTCGCCGACCTCGTGGCGCAGCAATATAAGCGGCAGGATATCAATTTCGTGCGCGGCTCGTTCCGGGTGCGTGGCGACACTATCGAAATCTTCCCGGCCCACTTGGAAGACCGGGCATGGCGCATCTCGCTGTTCGGCGACGAGATCGAGGCGATCACCGAGTTCGACCCGCTGACCGGCCAGAAGACCGGCGATCTGAAATCGGTCAAGATCTACGCCAATTCGCACTATGTCACCCCGCGTCCGACGCTCAATCAGGCGATCAAGTCGATCAAGGAAGAGCTGAGGCACCGGCTCGACGAACTGACCCGCGCCGGGCGCCTGCTGGAAGCGCAGCGGTTGGAGCAGCGCACCACTTTCGACCTCGAAATGCTGGAGGCAACCGGCTCCTGCAACGGCATCGAGAATTATTCGCGCTATCTGACCGGCCGCCGCCCCGGAGACCCGCCGCCCACCCTGTTCGAATATATCCCCGACAACGCGCTGGTTTTCATCGATGAAAGCCATGTCACCATTCCGCAGATCGGGGCCATGTATCGCGGCGACTTCCGCCGCAAGGCGACGCTGGCGGAATACGGCTTCCGCCTGCCCTCCTGCATGGACAACCGCCCGCTGCGCTTCGAGGAATGGGACGCGATGCGCCCCCAGACCATCGCCGTTTCGGCCACCCCCAGCAAATGGGAGATGGAACAGGCGGGCGGCGTCTTTGCCGAGCAGGTCATCCGCCCCACCGGCCTGATCGACCCGCCGGTCGAAATCCGTCCCGCCAAGAGCCAAGTGGACGACGTACTGGGCGAAATTCGCGCCACCACCGCGCAAGGCTACCGCACGCTGGTGACGGTGCTGACCAAGCGCATGGCCGAGGATCTGACCGAATATCTGCACGAGCAGGGCATCCGCGTCCGCTATATGCACTCCGACATCGACACGCTGGAGCGCATCGAAATTTTGCGCGATCTTCGCCTTGGTGCCTTCGATGTGCTTGTCGGTATCAATCTGCTGCGCGAAGGTCTCGACATTCCCGAATGCGCGCTCGTCGCCATTCTCGACGCGGACAAGGAAGGCTTCCTGCGCTCCGAAACCTCGCTCATCCAGACCATCGGCCGCGCCGCGCGCAATGTCGATGGCCGCGTCATCCTCTATGCCGACCAGATGACCGGCTCGATGGAGCGGGCCATCGCCGAAACCAACCGCCGCCGCGAGAAGCAGATCGAATACAATATTATCAATGGCATCACCCCGGAGAGCGTGAAGAAGAACATCGGCGACATCCTGAACAGCGTCTACGAGCGCGACCATGTGCGGGCCGATATCTCGGGCTTTGCCGAGGAAGGCGCGCTGGTCGGCAGCAATCTCAAGGCCCATCTCGAACATCTCGAAAAGGAAATGCGCGACGCCGCCGCCGACCTCGACTTCGAACGCGCCGCCCGCCTGCGCGACGAAATCAAGCGCCTGCGCGAGACGGAACTCGCCTTGCTCGACGATCCCATGGCGCGGGATGCCGGCGTGGAGAACACCCAAAGCAAACGGCGCGACGCAGCGAAAGGCAGGCCGTCCGCCGCCCCGTCATCCGAAAAATCTCTCTTCCGCAAACCCTCGCTGGATGAAATGGGCACCTCCGGCGACCATGCCACTCCGGCGGGTAACAGCCTGTTCCGCAAGAACACGCTGGACGAGATGACCGTCCGCCGCACGGAAGTGCCGGACGGCGAAGTGCCGGTGAGACGCGAACGCGCCGGCATCGGCTCCTATGAGGACCCGGTGGAGGTTTCGCGCAAGAAGCGGCGTCCAAGCAAGACGGGAAGGCCCGGACGGTAAGTCCTTCCCGCATATCTCACAGCACATTCAAATAGTCGTTACGCCTTCGATGGCGATAGCGATTGCCATTGAATTATGTCTTATCTTCCTAAGTATAGTATTTTATAGCTGTATTTTTCGCTCGGAGCGAGCAAATGAACATCTTGGACGACCGAGGACTCGCACGGAGATTCAGGGACAACTCCGTTCCATCCAAAGAACGCTTCCGGTATTTCTTGGTGGTCTCGGTGCTAGCGATCATATTAGCAAATCCAGCGATACTGGCGGTGGCACCCCATTCCGTACCCATTGGCTGGGATTATCTGTCCCTCCTATCGGACACAATAATCAATGTCGTTGGAATATCGGTTTGTTACAAGACAAATAAATCCGGAGACGACAAGGAATTCATAGAGCGCATGGTCTGCATTGGGTTCCCGACCATCATTAAACTTTCAATAATCTTCATAATTGTCACCTTATTGTATTTTATAATCGGCGACATTGTTGATACGAATGAAACACTTATGAGCTATCCGTTGATTGGCTTCATTGCCGTAGCCATATTTGAAGGATGGTTTTATTTGCGACTCAATGGCTCGATCAGAATCGCTGCGTATTGAACGGATTTCTCCACCGGCTTCGTACACGCAAGGAGTGGAAGAGAATGAAACGTGCTTCTATAAGTCCACTGGTTATCTCTGCTCTGGCGATGCTGATATCGGTCGCGCCTTCCGCCGCCCGGCAACCCACGCCGGATCGCAATGTCAGCGTATTTCGCGATGATCCCAGTGTTTATATCGACGATCGCAGTTCGTCGGCGAGCCTGCTCCGATCTTACTACAACGCCGTTGCGCGAAAGCAATATCTCCGCGCTTTCAATTATCTCGATCATGGAGGCGAGACACCGACGGCTGAGGATTTGAAGAAATTCGCCGACGGTTATACTCATACCGTCTCTTTCAGATTAAAAATCGGCAAGGAAAATGGCGATGGCGGTGCGGGATCCGTCGTATATTGCCTGCCTGTCGCCCTCGAAGCGACTCTCGATAATGGCAGAAAGCAGGTTTTCAGTGGCTATTACAGGTTCCTTTATATCAGCGCCGATAACCAGATAATGCCGCCGTTTCGCCCCATGACGATCACGAAAGGCGATCTGCACCTCTCGCAGAAGCCGTTCGAGAAAAGCGTCCCCGCAAGTTGCGATACGGGCACCTGATCGATGCCCGTATTCCTGCGCGTCGGGATTACCACCCCTCCAGCACAATCTTCCCCCGCGCCTTGCCGCTCTCCAGCACCTTATGCGCCTTGCGGATATTCTCCGCGTTGATCGGCGACATCACCTCCGTCAGCGTCGTGCGCACCCGGCCTTCGTCCATCAGCCGCGCCACCTCGTCGAGGAGCCGCCCCTGTGCATCCATGTCCGCGGTCTGAAACAGCGAGCGGGTGAACATCAGTTCCCAATGCACCGAGACGGATTTGCGCTTGAAGGGCGCAATGTCGAGCACATCGGGGTCGTCGATCAGGCTGAACCGGCCCTGCGGCGCGATCAGTTCGACGATTTCCGCGAGATGGTGCAAGGTTTCCGTGGTCGAAAACACGAAGGCCGGCTTGCCGATGCCGAGCAACTCTACCTCCGGCGCCAGCGGCTTGCTGTGATCCACCACGTGATGCGCCCCGAGCTGCGTCACCCATTCCCGCGTCTCAGGACGCGAAGCGGTGGCGATAACGGTCAAATCCGTCAGGGCGCGCGCGAGCTGAATGGCGATCGAGCCGACGCCTCCTGCCCCGCCGACGATCAGAATGGCATTGGCCGCGCCCGGCACGGGCTTCCTCACATCCAGCCGGTCGAACAACGCTTCCCACGCCGTAATCGCGGTGAGCGGCAGGGCGGCGGCTTCCGCATTGGAGAGCGAGGTGGGTTTGTGGCCAGCGATGCGCTCATCCACCAGATGATATTCGCTGTTCGCGCCGGGACGGTTGACCGCGCCCGCATACCAGACCTGGTCGCCCGGCTTGAAATTCTCCACCGCCTCGCCGGTTTCCACCACGGTGCCGACCGCATCCCAGCCCAGCACCTTCCACTCTCCCGCCGCGGGCGCCACATTGGCGCGCACCTTATAATCCGCCGGATTGACCGAAATCGCCTCGACCTTCACCAGAAGATCCCGCCCCTGCGCTTTGGGCTTTTCCAACGTCACATCCACCAGCGCATCGATGCGGTCGAGGCTTCCGGGTTTTTGATAGGCAACTGCTTTCATTTTCATTGCGCTCCATTTGCTATGGAGCGGATATGCGACTATCTTCGCAGTTCGTAAATACGCACAAAGATCGCCTATAGTGCGCATAATTGAACTTAGTTTATATAGGATACCGTGATGGCCAAAGCCCGCCACTCCCGCCTCGAATGCAATCCCGGCTGCGCAGTGGAAGCCGCGATCAGCCTCATCGACGGCAAATGGAAATGCGTCGTGCTGTTCCACCTCTTAAGCGGCACAATGCGCTTCAACGAAATCCGCCGCCAAGTGCCCGGCGTCACCCAGCGCATGCTCACCAACCAGCTGCGCGAGCTGGAGGAAGACGGGCTGATTGAACGCAAGGTCTATGCACAGGTGCCGCCAAAGGTGGAATACAGCCTCTCGCCACTCGGCCGCAGCATCGGGCCAATCCTGATGGCGCTGAAGGAATGGGGCGACGCGAATATTGGACGGTTCGGGAAACCGGTGACGGTCGCGGCGTAGGCAGGTTCGCACCCTCCTTCCCCCTTGCGGGGATTGAGGAGCGTTCGGCCGAAGGCCGAGGAAAAGCCAACGATTTGGCTTTTCCAGCGACGAAACCCGCGTTAGCGGGCGGATGGGGGTGGTGACGTTTGCGCTTTTGCCGGAGAAAGAGGCGAATGCGTCACCACCCCCATCCGTCTGCTCCGCAGACACCTTCCCCGCAAGGGGGAAGGAGGGTGCGAACCCGCCGACGTCACGGAATCTTCACCGGCAAGCCCCCCTTCGCAGCACCCGATACCCCTCGCGTTTCGCAAAACACGCATTCGGAAACGTCTTTACCGACCGCCCGCGCCGGGCGCATACCGGCGCATATTCCTCCGTGCAGAAAGAGGGCCGTGCGGGCCGGCGCAATTGTGGCGGCAGGACGGGGCCGGGACCGGCAATGGCCGGCCATTTCGGAATGCCCGAGGAGGAACGCCGCGTGCCGCATTCGCCCTTGCGCACCACGCGAAACCCTTTCGCCCCTGCCTGGCAGGCATTGCCGAAGGTCTGGCGCACCCCGCCACGCTCGCCGCAAACCGGCGCATAGATCATCGGGCACATGACCGGACCGCCGGGCCGCGGCCCGGGACGTCCGCCGTCCTCCGCCACCGCGCAGCCCGCCAGCAGAAACAGGGCGAGCACGCTCAAGCCGGGCATCTTCATGCTGAAGATCGTCATAAATCCTCTCCTCGTCAAATGCCCGCGATTCTAGCCCCGCTTTATGGTAAGGGAGTAGAAGGAAAGCGCAAGAAAGACGTTGCAAGCTTTGTATTTTGCCACACTATGCGCAATCTTATGCTTCTTTTACCGGGAACAGGCTATTTCCGTGCATGGGGCAAGGGGCTTTGGGCAAAGGACTTCTCCGCATTTTGGCGTTTACTCTAGCTTTGACCGCCGGCCTCGCCAGCGCATCGGCTGATCCCCTGCCCGCGCGCCCCTATTCCCCCACCCCGCAAAAACCGGTGCATGAAGAGACGGTCGCACTGCAGAAGCCGGAAAAACCGGTGCCCTCGGTCGACCGCATCTGTTCGCTCATCGCCGAGAACGCCGACCGCCACGGCCTGCCGCGCGAATTTTTTGCCCGGCTGATCTGGAAGGAAAGCCGGTTCGACCACCGGGCCGTCAGCCCGGTCGGTGCACAGGGCATCGCCCAGTTCATGCCCTATACGGCACGGGAGCGCGGGCTTGCCGATCCGTTCGATATCGAGCAGGCCATTCCGGCCTCGGCGGCGCTGCTGAAAGATCTGCGCAACGCTTTCGGCAATTGGGGCCTGGCGGCGGCGGCCTATAATGCCGGCGCCGCGCGCATCTCCTCCTGGTTGAAGTCGGGCGGCTTCCTTCCGCTCGAAACGGAAGGCTATGTGCGCGACATCACCGGCCTGACCGCAGACGACTTCGCCGCCGGTGCGCAATGGGAGTCCCGGCCGCTCGATGCGAAACTTTCCTTCGACGAGGCGTGCCGCCGCCTGCCAATCATCAAGGCGGCCACCATTCCCATGGCGCGGATCAAGCCGAAGCCCTGGGGCATACAGGTGGCAGGCAATTTCCGCCGCGCCGCTGCCGTGGGACAGTGGGAGCGGACGAAGCGCCAGTTCGCCGCCGTACTCAAGGGGCAATCCGCCGTGGTCAGCCGCGTCCGCTCTCCCATGGGCCGGCGCGGTATTTACGCCGTCAGAATCGGCGCCGACAGCCGCGTTGAGGCGGACAGCATCTGCACGCGCCTGCGCTCCGCGGGCGGTGCCTGCATCGTTTTAAAAAACCAGTAGAATGATAGGATAATAAAGACTATTTGCTTTATGCCAAGCTTATAGCCGATATCGCGCAAGATTATTCCAAAACTTTCATCCTTCTGAAATTCACGAAAATTTGCTTGCCAAAATTCGCTTCATAGATCAGTCTCTGGTTGTTCGGGCATTTTGCGAACAATGGAAGACTGGAAGAACGGGCGTGCCGGAACCGCTATAAGTTCCGGGTCGGGATTTCCCGGCAATGATCGGCTCCTTCCCTGATTTCGAGAACTGCCTGCATACCTCCGCCGGGCGTGGTGCGCATGCATGGCGGTTCTACCAAATCCGCTCTTCCGCGAGGGGAGCGTCGCCTAAGGAAAAGGAACGGATCCAATGGCACAGACCGGTCTGGTCAAATTCTTCAATACTGAAAAAGGCTTCGGCTTCATCAAGCCGGACAATGGCGGCCCGGACATTTTTGTCCACATCTCTGCCGTGCAGGCTTCCGGCCTCACCGGCCTCGCCGATAACCAGAAGGTTTCCTTCGACACCGAGCCCGATCGCCGCGGCAAGGGACCGAAGGCGGTCAATATCTCGGTTACCGGCTGAGAACCATACTTATTGCTTTTCATGGCGTGCCCCGGCCCTGGTGCCGGGGTTTTTTATGGTGGGGGCGCCGGCGCCTCCCTTTCCATCTTCTCCCTTACTCCCTCCCTTTATTCACCTCCTATTAACCGTTCAGCTTCTGTTCATGCAGGCTTCGGTAAATCTGGAACCAGGTTGGGAAAATAGCGTTATCCAACCGGAAAGTTCCGCGCGTTTTGCAGCCCGGCGGCATGCCGTTGGGCCGCATATGCTTCTGAAGGAGGCAATTGAAATGAACCGCTTTGTGAAGGCAGCAGTCCTGGCAACGGCGTCGGTAGCGGCCATTCTGACGCCCGTGTCGCTCAGCGCCGCTTCGGCCCATGGTTGGTACGGCGGCTGGGGTGGTCCGGGCCCTTATTGGGGCGGTCCGCGCTGGGGTGGCCCCGGCCCCTATTGGGGATGGCATCGCCATCACGATCACAGCGATGCCTGGGCAGCCGGCGCGGTCGGCCTTCTGGCCGGCACCCTTATAGGCGGTGCGCTGTCGCAGCCCGTTTATGCTGCCCCTCCCGCGCCCGTTATCTACGATCAACCGCCTGTGGTCTACTATCCGCCGGTCACGACCCAGACCCGCGTCGTCACGCGGTACGTCACCTATCAGGGCAACTACCAGCCCTGGACCCGCGGCTGGTACTCTTACTGCGCCAGCCGTTACCGCTCGTTCAATCCCCGGACGGGCACCTTCGTTGGCTATGACGGACAGACCCACTTCTGCACGGCCAATTGACGAGAAAGGGGAATGGTGAGGTCCAGACCTCTTTGCCGTTCCCTTTCCCGCCTCTCTGAAAAAGAAAGGCATTGACGATGAACCGCTTTGTTAAGACAGCCGTCCTGGCTGCGGCATCGGCGGCGGTGGTGCTCGCCCCGATCTCAATCGAAACAGCAATGGCCGGAAAGAGACAAAGGCATGCATGGACAGCGGGTGCCGCCGGCCTTGCGGCAGGCGCGCTGATCGGCGGTGCGCTCACATCGCGGCCGACTTACGCCGCTCCACCGCCTCCCCCTTACGATCCCTATGCAGCGCCGCCGCCGGTTGCGTATCAGCCTTTCGCGCCGCCGCCCGCCACATACCCATACCGCGCCCAGCCTTCCTATCCGCGCTATGCGAGCTATCAGCCCTGGACGCGCGGCTGGTATGATTACTGCTCCCGCCGCTATCGGACGTTCAATGCACGTACGGGCACGTTCCGCGGCTATGACGGCCAGGATCATTTCTGCGTCGCCAATTGATGGGAGTGCCGAAGTTGCGAGTCACGAGTGTTTAGAAGACTCGTGACTCGCAACTCGTGACTATGCTTCTACAAGAAACGGATTTCCCCGCCGCTCATCCCCGAACCGGCTTCCCGGTCCATGGCCGCAGATGAAGCCGACTTCGTCGCCGAGCGGAAGCAGCTTTTCCTTGATCGAGCGGATCAGCGCCGCGTGGTCGCCGCCCGGAAGGTCGGTGCGCCCGATCGAGCCGTTGAACAGCACGTCGCCGACATGGGCGAAATTCGCATCGCGGTTGAAATAGACCACATGTCCGGGCGCATGGCCCGGGCAGTGCAGCACCTCGAACACATGGCCGCCGAAGGAAAGCGTGTCCCCGTCCTTCAGCCAGCGGTCGGGTGTCATATTGCGGACGCCGCCGCTGATGCCATAGCGCAGCGCAATCATCTCCAGATTGTCGAGCAGGAACTTGTCGGCCTCATGCGGGCCGATGATCTCGATATCGAGCGCCTCCTTCAGATCGAGCGCCCCGCCCGCATGGTCGATATGGCCATGGGTCAGCCAGATCGCCTCGGGCGTAACCCCATTTGCCTGCAGCGCCTCCAGAATGCGGTCGACATCCCCACCCGGATCGATCACCACGCCCTTCTTGCTCTCGTCATCGAACAGAACCGTGCAATTCTGCTCGAAAGCGGTGACGGGAATGACAAGCGCCTTCAACTGGCCCATGCTGGCCCCTCCTGAATCAAAATGGCGAATAGTGAAATAATGAATAGCGAAGGGGAGCACCAGCTAAACCAGCCATTCCCAAGACCATTCACCATTTTACCATTCACCATTCACGCACTCAAACGCCATCAGCCGCCGCAAGCTGCGGCGGCCGATTTTCGACCCTGCGGTTTCACGCTTATGCCTGCTTGGCAACCGCGTTCTTGATCAGGCCGATGATGGCGGTGAGCACGATGCCGCCGATACCGCCGCCGGCGATGTGGCCCACGACCCCGCTGAGCGCGGTATCGAGGCTGCCATTGCTGAGGAGCGGCAGAAGCTGGCTGAGCAGGATACCGCCAATGCCACCCGCCACGGTATTTCCAGCCGTACCGAGGCTCAAATTCTTGGCCGCGCCGGCAATATTGCCGCCGACAGCGCCGGATATCAGCTGGATGATGATGGGAATAAGTTGAGATTCCATAATTGTCACCCCGTCTAAGTGTTTCCTCGCCGCAGCAGAATCTCCGGCAAGGTTGATGTTGGACGGTTTGTGGATAAAGTCAAACAAGATCATGCATTAAAAAGAAGAAAAGCGGCGAAAACCGCCGCTTTTCTTGTTTGTAACTTAATATAAGATTTCCGTTTAGGGCAGCAAGGCAATATGGCAGTAGGGCAATATGTTAAACAATAAGCATACTGCCCTATTGCCTTACTGCCCTACTCCCCTGAAAACCTATTCCGCCGCAGCCCTCTTCGGCGTCACTTCGGCCGTATAATCATGCATCAGATTGGCGGTGATGTCGCCAACCTTGAAGCGATACTGTCCGATTTCGGCCACCGGTGTCACTTCCGCTGCCGTGCCCGTGAGGAAGCACTGTTCGAAGCCTTCCAGCTCCTCCGGCATGATCGCGCGCTCCACCACCTCATAGCCGCGGCGCTTGGCGAGGTCGATCACTGTGCGGCGGGTGATGCCGTCGAGGAAGCAGTCGGGCGTCGGCGTATGGATGACGCCATCCTTGACGAAGAAAATGTTGGCGCCGGTCGCCTCGGCCACCTGGCCGCGCCAGTCCAGCATCATCGCGTCCGCATAGCCCTTGGCTTCCGCCGCATGCTTGGAGATGGTGCAGATCATGTAAAGGCCCGATGCCTTCGACTTCGACGGCGCGGTGCGCGGGTCGGGGCGGCGATATTCGGCGATGTCGAGGCGGATGCCCTTCAGCTTCTGCTCGGGATCGAAATAGCTCGGCCACTGCCAGATCGCGATGGCGACATTGATGCGGTTGGCTTGCGCCGAAACGCCCAGCGATTCGCTGCCGCGCCAGGCGATCGGGCGCACATAGGCATCCTCGAAGCCCTGCTTGGCCAGCAGCTGGCGGCAGGCATCGTTGATCTCGGCCACGGAATAGGGAATCTCGAAACCGAGGATACGGGCGGATTCGTGCAGGCGCTCGGTATGCTCGTTGAGCTTGAAGATCTCGCCGCCATAGGCGCGCTCGCCCTCGAACACGGCGCTGCCGTAATGCAGGCCATGGGTCAATACATGCAGCTTCGCATCCGCCCAGCGAATAAATTCGCCATTGATCCAGATGGTGCCTTCACGCTGATCGAATGGAACGGATGCCATGTTAACCTCCAGGCGTTTCCCCAAAGCATATACCGAAAAGTTCAGGTCTTTCGGATTATACACTGTTTAACTTGAACATGATCCGAAAGTCGCAGGGTTTTGCGCAAGATCATGCGTTGCTTTAAGACCGGATCTGTGCGGTACCATCCGTTTCCGGCCAACGGAAGGCAGGCTGCCGGACAGGATCATTATACACATTTCCAAGAGGGATTATGTCTTGAAAAGCCGTATGAACTTTATCTTTCGTTCAAAAGATGGCCGTCAGCTTGGCAAAAATTACCAGCGCTTCGAAAATATGTCAACAAGGCTGACGTATTTTTCTCGTTTGATGGAGTTCGCCGCGTGACACCGACGAAAGATGATAGCAGCCACATCGCCAAGGCCCTCTCCGGCGAAGACGCGCCCGAGCTTCATATTATCGAGCTTCTGTTCTTCGCCTACCGGGATTTCACCGCCGATCCCGACCTCATTTTGGAAAAAATCGGCTTCGGCCGCGCCCACCACCGGGTGCTTTATTTCATCAACCGCAAGCCGGGCATGACGGTGGCCGAGCTTCTGGACGTGCTGAAGATCACCAAGCAGAGCCTTGCCCGCGTGCTGAAGCAATTGATCGACACGGAGCATGTGGTGCAGCTGACCGGCCCGCGCGACCGGCGCCAGCGGGAGCTCTACCCGACGCCTAAGGGACGCGAGCTCGCCCTCGCCCTCGCCCTGCCACAGTCCCGCCGTATCGCCCAGGCGCTTGAAGAGAGCGGACCCGGGAATCGCGCGGCGATCGAGCACTTCCTGAAAGCCATGGTCAATCCGGATCAGCGGGCGCAGATCGACAGTTTGCCCGCGGCGGGTTAGAATTGCGAAGAATAGAGGGATGAGATGAGCACAAGGGGTACAGAGATGGCCATGGAACAGAAGCCGGTTTCCGACGACGCGCCGCACCTTCTCGTTGTCGACGACGACACCCGCATCCGCAGCCTCCTGTCGCAATATCTGACCGGCAGCGGCTTCCGGGTCACCGTGGCCGCCAATGCGGCGGAAGCGCGGCGCAAGCTGGAAGGGATCGATTTCGACCTGCTAATCCTCGACATCATGATGCCCGGCGAAACCGGCGTGTCGCTGACCAAATCGCTGCGCGAGACCAAGGACGTGCCGATCCTGATGCTGACCGCCCTGTCGGAAACCGACAACCGCATCGACGGTCTCGAGGCGGGCGCGGATGATTATCTGCCCAAGCCCTTCGATCCGCGCGAGTTGATCCTGCGTATCAACAACATCCTGCGCCGCGGCGCGGCCCCGCAAACGCCGAAGATCGAGCAGGTCGTGTTCGGCCCCTACACCTTCTTCATCCCGCGCAAGGAGCTTCGCAAGGGCAGCGAGAACATCAAGCTGACCGACCGCGAGCAGGACATCATGGCCATCTTCGCCGAGCGTGCCGGAGAGACGGTCCCGCGCCACGAGCTGACCGGCAATGAAGGCGAAGTTGGCGAGCGCACCATCGACGTCCAGATCAACCGCCTGCGCCGCAAAATCGAGCAGGACCCCGCCAACCCGGTCTGGCTCCAGACCGTGCGGGGGATCGGGTATAAGCTCAGTATAGAGTGACGATACTTTATGGCGTTCGACGACACCCCCCTCTGGCCTGCCGGCCATCTCCCCCTCAAGGGGGGAGATCACGACTTCATCGACGCCGCAGCCAATCGCCAGCATTGTAAGATAGGCGCAGCCCTCTATGCCAGCCAATCTCCCCCCTTGAGGGGGAGATGTCCGGCAGGACAGAGGGGGGTGATTGAAACGCTCATCCGTCCGGAGCTTGATCCAACCCCATGAAATCCCTCTGGACGAAATTCGCCCGATGGCTGGCGCACCAGATGCCGAAGCGGCTTTATGCCCGCTCGCTCATCATCGTCATCGTGCCGATGGTGCTGCTGCAATCGGTCATCGCCTTCGTCTTCATGGAGCGCCATTGGCAGATGGTGACCGAGCGCCTCTCCATGGCCGTGGTGCGCGATATCTCCGCCATCATCGACATCATCGAGACCTATCCGCAGGATCCCGGCTATGAGAACATTATCCGCATCGCGCAGCAGCGCCTGGGGCTGAACATCTCCATCCTGCCGCCCAACCCCCTGCCCCCGCCGGGGCCGAAGCCGTTCTTCTCCATCCTCGACGATTTTCTCGGCGAAGAAATCACCCGCCAGATCAACCGGCCGTTCTGGCTGGACACGGTGGGCGATTCCGACCTCATCGAAATCCGCATCCAGCTTGAGGATAAGGTTCTGCGCGTCTTCGCCCGCCGCAGCCAGGCCTATGCCTCCAACACGCTGATTTTCTTGACCTGGATGGTCGGAACGGCGCTGGTGCTGCTTTCGATCGCCATTCTCTTCCTGCGCAACCAGATCATGCCGATCCAGCAGCTCGCCAAGGCCGCCGAAAGCTTCGGCAAGGGCCAGCCGATGCCCGAGGGCTTCCGACCGCGCGGCGCGGAAGAAGTCCGCCGCGCCGGCATCGCCTTCATCCAGATGCGCGAGCGCATCGAGCGCCAGATCGAGCAGCGTACGGCGATGCTGTCGGGCGTCAGCCACGATCTGCGCACCATCCTCACCCGGTTCAAGCTGCAATTGGCCCTCGCCGGCTCAAACATCGACACCGAGCCGCTCAACCAGGACATCGCGGATATGCAGAATATGCTCGAAGGCTATCTGGCCTTCGCGCGCGGCGAGGCGGAGGAGGAACAGGGCAATTTCGACCTCACCCGCCTTTTCGACAAGCTCGCCGAGGAGGCGAAGCTTCGCGATCGCGGGTTCCGCTCCACGATAGAGGGCGACAGCACTGTCGAGGTCCGCCCGAAAGCCTTCACCCGCCTCATCGGCAATCTCGTCGGCAACGCCTTCCGCTACGCGCAAAATGTCGAGGTCACGGCGGTGCATGACGACGCATCTCTCACCGTCACCATCGACGATGACGGCAGCGGCATTCCCGAGGACAAGCGCGACGATGTGTTCAAGCCCTTCGTCCGCCTCGACGAAGCCCGCAATCAGGATTCGAGCGGCACCGGCCTCGGTCTAGCCATCGCCCGCGACATCGCCCGCAGCCACGGCGGCGACATAACCCTCCACGACAGCCCGCTGGGGGGATTGAGGGCGGTGGTGCGGATACCTGTATGACCCATCTTGATTTTATGTAAGTTTTTTGCTTACATCGTTTATGATCAAATCGTTCAGGAACAAAGCGCTGGAAACCCTGTTCGAAACTGGCAAATCCGGCAAGATCGATGCCAAATTGCACAAAAGGATTCTAGTTCGGCTCGACCGGCTGGAACAGTCCGAACGACCGGAACATATGAACCTTCCCGGATTTAACTTTCATGCGCTGAACGGTTTTGATCCAACCCGCTATACGGTTCATGTCAATGGGCCGTGGTGCATTACCTTCGAATTCGATGGAAAGGATGCGGTTCGCGTCGATTTCGAGCAATATCATTGACCGCTGCCCAAGGAGAGCAAGATGACCGAGCATGAAGCAAAGCGCCCGATCGAGCGCTGCCCGTCTCATCCCGGAGCACTGCTTGAAGACATTATCCCGGCGACGGGGAAAACCAAAGCGGAAATCGCCCATCTGCTCGGCATATCGCGCCAGCAGCTTTACGATATTCTGCGGGAGAGAAAGCCGGTTTCGCCGAACATTGCCGCCCGCCTCGGCAAAATGTTTGGCGATGGTCCGGCGGTGTGGCTGCGAATGCAGGCGGCCTATGATGCCTGGCATGTCGCGCGCGAGGTGGATGTTTCGAATATCCCGACCCTGCACGCCGCGTGAAAGCGGGTTAGGGCCTGTCAGAGCTCAACCGTCATCCTCAGGCTTGTCTCGAGGATCTGCCATAAAGAAAAAGATAAGCAATTACCGTACTGACAGATTAAGCCACGGTAGATTCTCGGGACAAGCCCGAGAATGACGGCTGGGCGGCGCCATCTCAAGCTAGTCCTGACAATTCTAAAACAGCCTGCCCCCATTCGGCACAGGCTTATCAATCGCCGCAAGCACCACGGCCCCCTCTTCGTCCGGCAAGCCAAGCGTCAGCACTTCCGACATGAACGGGCCGATCTGGCGTGGCGGGAAGTTGACGACCGCCAGCACCTGGCGGCCCACCAGCTCTTCCGGCGTATAATGCTTCGTGATCTGCGCCGAGGATTTGCGCACACCGATCTCCGCGCCGAAATCGATCTTCAGCTTGATGGCCGGCTTTCTGGCTTCCGGGAAGGGTGCGGCCTCGACAATCGTGCCGCAGCGTATATCGACCTTCTCGAAATCGTCCCAGCTGATCGTACCCGACGCACTCATGCTCCTACCCTCGCAAACGCTTTGTACTAGGCGTGTCCTACCGTCTCGAACAATACGCTGTCCAGCGCCTCGCGCGCGGTTACGCCCGACCAGACGACGAACTGGAAAGCCTGGAAATAATTCTCGCACGCCTCGAGCGCGCAGCCCAGAAGCACTTCGACCTGCCGGCTCGTCGGCTCCGCGCCGCCTGCCAGCAGCAGCGACTGGCGGAACATGATCGCGCCTTCCTGCTGCCAATAGTCGAAATGGCCCATCAGCAATTGCTCATTGATGAGCGAAAGCAGCCGCATCATCTCGTTGATGCGCGTTTCCCCCACCTTTATGTCGAAGGCGCAAGCCAGATGCAGCGCCTCGCAATCCTCCATCCAGGAGAAGGAAACGTGGTAATCCGTCCACGATCCCGCCACCGACATGGCAATTTCATCGTCGCCTGTACGCTCGAACGACCAGTCGTTTGAATACGCGACCTGCTCAATGACATCCACCGGATGTGCATCGCGAGCGATTGCAAGCTCAAGAAGGCTCATGACCATTTCCTGTATCTGGAGCAGACCTTCATAAAAAGGACATGCTCGATATTTTGGGAACGAGCGCACCGCACGCCCGCCCGAAAGCACACGTCAAACACTTCACTGATACTGGAGAACGGCCTGTAGGCACTGAACCCGCTAACACCCCTCGCGCCGTCACCACATGACTGCTTCGAATCATGTAGTGATTTCAGTCTATTGATGCTGAGTCAGAGCGCTAGTCCCTTTTCGCAACGAGCGGCGAAAGCATGTGGACAGAGGCTGTAGCGGAGGCTGTCGCGAGGCCAATAACCGACTCTAAGAAAACGGTTTTTGGCGCTCGCGGCCTGTTGATAATTTTTTAGGAATTATCTTTGGATTTCGTCGCGGCAGAAGAAGATTTAGCGGTTTTGGCCGCCTGCTCCCCTTCGATTTTGGCAAGACGCGCTTCGAGCGCTTCGATCCGCGCGGTCAGCGCGCTGTTTTCCGTGCGTGCCCGGACGGCCATTTCGCGCACCGCGTCGAAATCTTCGCGCTGCACCACATCCATGGAATTGAGCAGGCGCTCGGCCTGTGCGCGGAAGGCGGTTTCCATTTCGCGCCGCACGCCCTGAGCTGCGCCCGCCGCGTCGGTCACAAGCTTGGCGAGTTCATCCAGAACCCTGTTCGTTCCGCTGTTCATGACTATTACCTCTGTTGAGCGTGATTTTCAGATAAGCTTCCATGCTATCGGTTGCAAGCATCCGGTTAGAATCACAATGAAATCGCCGCGCTTGACTTTAAGTTCCAAGCTCTAACATGGTCCGCTGAATTTTCAGGAGAAATCCATGACCGAGACGCTACCGCCCCTTCATTCCGGCCTGCCCTTTCCGGATATCAGCCCGGTGATCTTCTCCATCGGCCCGCTGCAGGTGCATTGGTACGGGGTGGGCTATGTCGTCGGCATCCTCTTTGCCTGGTGGTACGGCAAGCGCCTTCTCTCCACCCCGCGCCTCTGGCGGCATGACAAGGCGCCGATCGAGCCGGATGCGCTCGATGATTTCGTGCTGTGGGCGGCGCTCGGCGTCGTGCTGGGCGGGCGCATCGGCTATGTGCTCTTCTATAATTTCGATTATTACCTCGCCAATCCGCTCTCGATCCCGGCGGTGTGGGATGGCGGCATGTCCTTCCACGGTGGCTTCCTGGGCACCACGCTTGCCATGATCCTCTTCGCCCGCTCGCGCGGCATCGGCATCTGGAGCATGTTCGACACCATCGCGGCGGGCGTTCCAGTCGGGCTTGGCGTTGTCCGCATCGCCAATTTCATCAATTCCGAGCTATGGGGCCGCGTCAGCGACGTGCCTTGGGCGGTCTATTTCCCCAATGGCGGCCCCCTGCCCCGTCATCCAAGCCAGCTTTATGAGGCGGGGCTGGAAGGTCTGGTGCTCTTCGCCGTCCTTTCGCTTCTCGTCTGGAAAGGCCTCAAGCTGAAGATTCCCGGCTATGTCACCGGCATCTTCGTGACCGGCTATGGCCTCAGCCGCATCTTCGTGGAGTTCTTCCGCGAGCCCGACCCGCAATTGGGTTATCTCTTCGGCGGCTGGCTTACCATGGGCATGGTGCTGTCGGTGCCGATGGTGCTGATCGGCCTCTGGGCCATCTGGCGCGCAAAGCGGGCCGCTCGGGCATAGGCCATGACCGCGCCCTTGAAACAGCGTCTCATCCGGCTCATCGAAGCATCGGGACCGATCAGCGTCGCCGAATATATGGCCGCCTGCCTCGGTGATCGCGAGGCTGGCTATTACACGACGCGCGAGCCCTTCGGTCGCGAGGGTGACTTCATCACCGCACCAGAGGTCAGCCAGATGTTCGGCGAGCTTGTCGCCGTCTGGTGCATCGGCGCATGGCAGGCCTTTGGCAAGCCCGCAAACACCGTGCTCTGCGAGATCGGCCCCGGACGCGGCACGCTGATGGCGGACATGCTGCGCACGCTGCAAAAACTCGCCCCCGCCTTTTACAACTCGGCCCGGATAGCCATGGTCGAGACCAGCCCGCGCCTCATCGAAATCCAGCAGCAAAAGCTGAAAAGCCATGCGGTGTCCATCGACTGGCACAATTCGTTTGATGAAATCCCCGATGGCCCGCTCATCCTCGTCGCCAACGAGTTGTTCGACGCGCTGCCGATCCGCCAATATGTGAAACTGAATGGCCGCTTCGTCGAGCGCCTCATCACAGTCGCAGATGGCGAGCTATGCTTCACCGCGGGCGCCGGCTCCATCGACCCCGCGCTCCTGCCCGCCGGCTACGAGACCGCCCCTGAAGGCACCATATTCGAAGCCGCTCCTGCCCGCACCGCACTGATGCAAGAGATCGCCGAGCGCATCGCAGCCACGCAGGGCGCGGCGCTCCTCATCGACTATGGCCATCTCGAAGCGGGCTTCGGCGATACGCTGCAGGCCATGTCCAGACATAGATTCGCTGACATATTCGAAAGTCCCGGCGAGGCCGACCTCACCAGCCATGTCGATTTCGCCGCTCTGGCACAAACCGCCCGCGCCTGCCACTGCCGCACGGGTACGATGACGCAAGGCGAATTCCTGCTCGCCATGGGCCTCCTCGACCGCGCCGGAAAACTTGGTGCAGGCAAGGACGAGGCCGCGCAGGAGCAAATCCGCAGCGATGTGGAGCGGCTTGCGGGGCCGGGCGAGATGGGCACGCTGTTCAAGGTACTGTGCGTGAGCGATTGGGAGAGGCGGGTTTTTCCGTTTGACCAATAGAAGCTCCCTCCTTCCCCCTTGCGGGGAAGGTGCCCGCGTCGGCGGGCGGATGGGGGTGGTGACGTTTGTGCTTTTGCTGACGAACGTCGCGCAAACGTCACCACCCCCACCCGACCCTTCGGGCCACCCTCCCCGCAAGGGGGAGGGAAAGCGCGAGGCTGTTGACATCCCCGCCCCCCTCGCTCACCATCGCCGCACTTTTGAGGAGCCTGCCATGCTGACCAGAGACCGCCCTGCCCCGATCCGCTCGCCGCTGCTCGACGCAGGGCGCGGCCAGGGCATCGTGCACGGCTTCTTCACCCGCCAGGGCGGCGTTTCGGAAGGTATCTACCAAGGCCTCAACATCGGCGCCGGCTCTAACGACGCGCCAGAAAATGTCGCGGAAAACCGCCGCCGGGTGGCCGAAACCTTGGGCGTCGCGCCGCAGAATCTTCTGACCGTCCATCAGGTGCATTCCCCCGATGTCGTCAGTGTCACCGGCCCGTTTGCGGGCGAAAGGCCGAAGGCGGATGCCATGGTCACCAATGTCCCCGGCATTGCCATCGGCGCGCTCAGCGCAGATTGCGGGCCGGTGCTCTTCGCCGACCCTGAGGCGCGCGTCATCGGCTCCGCCCATGCGGGCTGGCGCGGCGCCCTCGACGGCGTATTGGAGAATACCGTCGAGGCGATGATCCGGCTCGGCGCGGAGCGCTCGCGCATCCTGGCCGTGCTGGGACCCACGATCGGGCCGGAGAATTACGAGGTGGGGCCGGAGTTTTTTGCGCAGTTCGTCGCCCGCGATTCTGCCTACGAACGCTATTTCCGGTCGTCCGCCCGGGAAAACCATCACATGTTCGACCTATGGCGCTTCATCCTCGACCGGTTGAAGATGACTGATGTCAAGGCCGAAGGTTTGAACGAATGCACCTATGCGGATGAGGCGCGGTTCTTTTCCTACCGCCGCGCCACCCACCGCGGGGAACCGGATTACGGAAGACAGATTTCTGCGATAGCCATTACAGAATAGGGGAAAAGGGATGGGCCTTCATTTCGAGCCGGAGGAATACACCGCGCGGCTGGACCGTCTGCTGCTGAAAATGGCGGAAGACAAGCTCGACGCGCTGCTCCTGTTTTCGCAGGAGAGCATGTACTGGCTGACCGGCTATGACACATTCGGCTTTTGCTTCTTCCAGTGCCTGGTGGTGAAGGCCGATGGCTCCATGGTGCTGATGACCCGCTCGGCAGATCTGCGCCAGGCGCGTCATACCTCCAATATCGACAATATCGTGCTGTGGACCGACCGGGAAAACGCCAATCCCGCCGCCGACCTTCGCAATCTTCTCAATGATCTCGATTTGCTCGGCAGCCATATCGGCGTGGAATACCAGACCCATGGCCTGACCGCCGCCAATGGACGGAAGCTCGACGAGCAGCTCAGCACCTTCGCCAAGGTCAGCGATGCCTCGGGCGTCGTCAGCCGCCTGCGGCTTCTGAAAAGTCCGGCGGAAATCGCCTTTGCCCGCGAGGCCGCTAACTTGAGCGACGATGCGCTCGACGCGGCGCTCGACATCACCAAGGCCGGCGCCAGCGAAGCCGATATCCTCGCCGCCATGATGAGCGCCAATTTCAAGGGCGAAGGCGACTTTCCGGCCAATGAATATATCATCGGCTCGGGCCCCGACGCCCTGCTCTGCCGTTATAAGGCCGGGCGGCGCAAGCTGACGAAGAACGACCAGCTGACCCTTGAATGGTCCGGCGTCTACCGGCACTATCATGCGCCGATGATGCGTACTGTCCTGACCGGCAAGCCGTCCAAGCGCCATCTGGAACTCTATGACGCTGCCCGCGAGGCGCTGGAGGCGGTTGAGGCGACCTTAACCCCGGCCCACACCTTCGGCGACGTGTTCGATGCCCATGCCAAGGTGCTGGAGGCCCATGATCTGACCCGCCATCGGCTTAACGCCTGCGGCTATTCGGTCGGCGCGCGTTTCACGCCCTCATGGATGGACCCGCAAATGTTCTATTCCGGCAATCCCGAGCGGATCGAGCCGGATATGACGCTTTTCGCCCATATGATCATCATGGATTCCGACAGCGGCACGGCCATGACTCTAGGCCGTACCTACCTGACCACGAGCGCGGCGGCCGAGCCGCTTTCGCGCCATTCGCTCGACCTGATTGTCAAGTGAAAAGGAATCCGGGTAAGTTGCCTGCCGGGTGGGGTAAATAAGGGCGGAACAATACCGCGTGTTAGGGAGCAAGCGTCTAAAACATGAGAAAACAGTTCCCTTCGATTGTCTTGCTGCTCGCCGGCGCGCTCGCCGGGTGCAACAGCACGGAAGCGACCCTGTCGTCGGTGCCGGGTTCTGATAACACCGCCTCCGCAGCCGCGTCCTCCGCAACGGTCACAACGGCAACGGCGGGAGCGGTTCAAACCGCAGGCGCGCCGCAGGCCGCGGGCACGCTGCGCCTCGACAAACTTCAGATCGCGCCAGTCGTCGGAGCGCCCGTCAGCGCGGTCACGCCGCTGTCGCAGCGCCTTGCGGCGGATGCCAAGGCCAAGGGCGTCACCCTCGCCGCCGCCACCGAGGCGGGGCAGGCCTATGTCATGAAGGGCTATTTCTCCGCCATGGCCGAAGCCGGCCAGACGACCGTGCTCTATGTCTGGGACATCCTCGACCCCGCCGGCAACCGCCTTCACCGCATTCAAGGCCAGGAAAAGGTCCCCGCCGCCGCGCCCGACACCTGGAGCGCGGTCCCCGCCTCCGCTATGGAAGCCATCGCCGACCGTACCATGCAGGAGTATTCCACCTGGCTGGCGGCAAACCGGAAGCCGACATGAAGGCGGGCGGTTAGGCTTCAGGCGCGGTTCGGACGGAATCGGCGATGAGCGTGTCGGGGTTTTTGCTGCCCTTCGTATGCCGCCCCAAGATCTGGCGAATCCCTTCCTTCGTGAAGGGCTGCGCCAACTGCGCCATAAACCCCCGCGCAATCTGCCCCTTGATGCCGATGTCAGTGGAAGACGCGCGATCGGGATTATAATACGTGCCGAACAACAGGTCGAAGAGGACGATATTCTCGCCGTAATTCGTATTGCCTTCGCGAAGCTCCTTCGAATGATGCCACCGGTGCAGACGCGGCGTGCTGAACACAAAATCGAAAGGGCCGGTTTTCATCTCGACATTGCAATGCGTGAGGATGCCGATGAATGCGGTGACGGCACCGAGCCACAGGAACATCTCAAGAGGCGCGCCCAGAAAATACAGCGGAATCTGGCTGAGCGCGACCTTGAACAGCGAGTCGACGACATGGAAACGTCCGGTATTGACCACCCAGAGGCGGGTCACGCTGTGGTGCAGCGCATGGAAGCGCCAGAAGAACAGCTTTTCATGCGCAATGCGATGCGACCAGTAGAGGCCGAATTCCGCGATCGTCACAGCCAGTGCGACCTGCGCTACCATTGGCAGCCCGGTCGGCCACAGATTGAACTGGAGGGCTGAGATCGTGTGCAGGAAACCAGCGGCGAGCATCGGGAAAATGGCGCCCAGGAGAGCGAATATCTGCAAACTACCCTTGGTGAGCAGCGTATGTCCGATATCGTTCACCGTTTCCCCATCCGGCTGCAGCCAGCTTCCCTCATAGGGAATGAGACGTTCGAGAAAGAACAGGAAGGTAACTTCCCCCGCATAGACAGCCGAGAACGCCGCTATGGGATGATTGCTGGCGAAAGCAAAATAGGCACCGGCAAGACCTGAAAAGAAAACCAGCGGCCACGCGCAATAAGAGAGAATGGATTTCACTTCCGTTAAATTCGGCATGGATTTCGATACCCTGACAGAAAATGGCACCGGCTGAACCCAGGTGGATGATAACATAGCCAGCATTATGGACAACCGCACCGGTGGCGTGTCCCTTTGGGCACTTTTCAGTGATTGTTAGCCACATACCACGATTGCGTGCTTGCATTCAGCCGGACTCGCGGTAAAACGCCGCTCATCCGAGGGACGACCAGCCAGGGATCGATCAGGCATGAAACTTTTCGCGGGCAACTCCAATCGTATGCTGGCTGAAGCCGTAGCGAAATATCTTGATATCCCCCTGGGCAAGGCCAGCGTACGGCGCTTCGCCGACCAGGAAATCTTCGTCGAAATCCAGGAAAATGTGCGCGGCGAGGACGTTTTCGTTCTGCAATCCACCTCTTACCCGGCGAACGATCATCTGATGGAAATGCTCATCATGATCGACGCCTTCCGCCGCTCCTCCGCCCGCCGCATTACCGCCGTCATGCCCTATTTCGGCTATGCACGGCAGGATCGGAAGGCCGGTCCGCGCACGCCGATCTCGGCGAAGCTGGTGGCCAATCTCATCACCGAAGCGGGCGCGAACCGCGTTTTGACCCTCGATCTCCATGCCGGCCAGATCCAGGGTTTTTTCGATATCCCGACCGACAACCTCTATGCCGTACCGGTCATGGCCCGCGATATCAAATCGCGCTATGCGCTGGATAATATCATGGTCGTATCCCCTGACGTGGGCGGTGTGGTCCGCGCGCGCGCGCTTGCAAAGCGCCTCGATGATGCGCTGCTCGCCATCGTCGACAAGCGCCGTGAGCGGCCGGGTGAATCGGAGGTCATGAACGTTATCGGCGATGTGCGCGGCAGGGACTGCCTGCTCTACGACGACATCGTCGATTCCGGCGGCACGCTCTGCAACGCGGCGGAAGCGCTGCTCGCCAAGGGCGCCAACAGCGTCACTGCCTATATCACCCACGGCGTACTCTCGGGCGGCGCGGTCGCGCGTATCACCTCGTCCAAGCTCAAGGAGCTCGTCATCACCGACTCCATCCAGCCCACTGCCGCCATCCTCGCCGCGCCCAATATCCGCGTGCTGTCGATTGCGGATTTGATTGGTGAGGCGATTTCGCGAACCGCTTCGGAAGAGTCGGTGTCGAGTTTGTTTAATTAAAGATGGAAGCGTCGGCGGGACAGCGCCCCCCTCTGCCCTGCCGGGCATCTCCCCCGCAAGGGGCGAGATTACGACGTCATTTCCGTTTCCGCTAATCGCGAGTGTTGAAAGTCAAGAGCCATCATTTGATGAAGGCCCCCCCCCCCTTGCGGGGGAGATGTCCGGCAGGACAGAGGGGCGCTGTCCCGCCGCCCATCTCAATTTAGGATAAATCCTACTCCGCCGCCGCCCTCTCCTCTCCCGCCTCATCAGGCGCGTTGGGATCGCCCGGAGCGGTCTCGCAGCCCAGATCCGGAAACGCAGCAATACGCTTCCCCGTAAAATCCGTGCGCAAGACCAACAGCCCCCTCTCCTCGAAATAAGTCAGCAGCCGCCGCGCGCGGCTGATCGAATGGGTGCCATAGGCGCGCGCCAGCGCCGCATCGGAGGGGCATGGCGCGCCTTTCACCGCCGCCTGCGCGACGATGAGGAACACGCCCTGCACATCATCGGTGAGCGTCGCCGAGAGATTGAGCGCCTCCTGCCACGTCTTGCCGGCCGCGGTTTCGCTATCGATATTGGCCTGCGCCAGCGCCAGCCGGCGGCGGAAGGCTGGCAGCGCCAGCGGCTCGCCCGGCACGCGATGAATGCGGCAGCGCACCAGAAAATCCTGATAAAGCACGGCGACGGAGCGGAACGCCGCTTCCGGGTCCTCGATGATCTCGCGCATCACCTTGTCGAGCAGAGTCTCACGTTCCGCCTCAACGAGACCGGGGAATAGCGGCTCCACAGGGGCTTCCGGCTCCGTCTTTGCCTTGGTCAGTTGCGCGAGGATTTCCGTGGTCGAGAGCGGCGGCGGGGCGACGGGCGCGCGGCGCACCACCGGACGGATTTCCTCGGGCGCAGGCGTGAAGATGAGTTCGCGCGCATCGTCAGGCGCATCCGGCAATGGCATCAGCTTCGGGCTTGAAGAACGGGCGGAGGTTTCCACCGTGCCGATCTTGATCGGCAAGGGCCGCCGCGCCAGCGCGGGCCCAAGCGCCACGAAATGCCCGCGCTGCAGGTCGCGGAACATTTCCGCCTGCCGTCGCTCCATGCCGAGCAGGTCTGCGGCGCGCGCCATGTCGATATCGAGGAAGGTGCGGCCCATCAGGAAGTTGGAGGCCTCCGCCGCTACATTCTTGGCAAGCTTCGCCAGTCGCTGCGTGGCGATCACCCCGGCAAGGCCGCGCTTGCGCCCCCGGCACATCAAATTCGTCATCGCGCCCAGCGAGAGCTTGCGCGCCTCGTCCGACACCTCGCCGGCGGCGGCGGGCGCGAAAAGCTGCGCCTCGTCCACCACCACCAGCATCGGATACCAGTAATCGCGATCCGCATCGAACATGCCGCCCAGGAAGGCGGCGGCGGCGCGCATCTGCTGTTCGACATCGAGACCCTCGAGATTGAGTACGACAGAAACGCGGTGCTGACGAATGCGCGCCGCAATGCGCGTCAGCTCGCCCTCGCTGCGCTGGGCATCCACCACGACATGGCCGAAAGCATCGGCGAGCGTGACGAAATCGCCCTCGGGATCGACGATGCATTGCTGCACCCAGGAAGCGCTCTGTTCGAGCAGGCGGCGCAGCAGATGCGACTTGCCGGAGCCGGAATTGCCCTGCACCAGCAGGCGCGTCGCCAGCAGCTCCTCCAGATCGAGCATGGCCGCGGTCCCGCCGGACGTGGTTCCCATGTCGATGCCGACCTTCATCCTGCCTCCTGAAATTGCTGATTTTGCAGACTGCGCGAACGGACGGGAATCATCCGCCGCAACGCCAACGGGTTAAAACACGTCACGCTTCCTTTAGCACCCCCCTATCCGCCGATGCGCCTTTTCTATCGCGAAACCCACAACAAGGTGCGGGTGTGAAATATTCTATCGCTGGCGCGAGGCACCAATCGCAAGCTGAGGAACAGGGCTTTTACGAGGGCTGGGGCATAACCCTCGACCAACTCGCAGCCTGTGAAGGAAAGAAACGTAGACTCACGCTGTCACGCTACGCCCCGCTTCGATATTTTCACGGGGCGGCTAGCTATCGCGACATGGCCCGCAGCCGTTCTGCCTTTGCATATTGTCGGGGCGACTGGCCCATAATGCGCTTAAAAGCCGTGTTGAAGGCCTGCTCGGATGCGTATCCAAGCGAAGCCGAAATATCTGCCATCGTCTCCCGGCCTTCCACCAGCTTCGCTGCGGCCGTCATCATACGCCAGCGCGCCAGGTAGGAAATCGGCGTCTCGCCGACACGGTCCCGGAAATGATTGGCAAAGCTGGTGCGGGACATCCCGGCTATCCGCGCCAGTTCCTCCAAAGTCCAGGGACGCGAGGGGTTGGAATGGATCGCCCTTATGGATAGCGCCAGCCGGGGGTCGGCGAGCGCCGTGAACCAGCCAACCGTGCCCTCGGGCGCATTCTCCAGAAACAGCCGCAACGCCTGGGCGAGCATCATATGCGACAGGTTCTGCGCGATATGAAAAGCGCCCGGTCTCGGCTCGCGCAACTCATTCATCATCAACTCAATGAAAAGCCTGAGTTTTGCCCGGTCGTCCGATGCCTCAACGCGAATCAGCGATGGAAGCGCCTGCAGCATAAGCTCTGCATGGCGGCCATTGACTTCAAACCGGCTGCCAACCAGAAAGACATCCCCTCCCCCATTGTAGACGACCGTCCCTCCGCTTCGGTCTGGCGCAAGCGTCTCGCTCGCGCGTTTCGGCTCAGCGTTGAGGTCGCTCGCAATAACAGCCGGACGGCCAGTGGGTAGGACGAAGCACTCCCCCGCTTTAAGCTGCACGGCTTCGAAGCCCTCCATGGCGAGCCAGCACTCACCTCTCAGCACCGCATAGCATTTTATTCGTCCGGCTAGGTCGTCCAGGAGCAGCGCCCAAGACCCGCCTGCATCAAAGCCCGCGGTGATATAGCTTTCGGGTTTCAGGAGGGCGAGCATTTCTGAAAGCGGGTCATCCAAACAGCACCTGTACGATTGCGAACAAATTACGGATTTACGCATATAGATCGTGCAAATCATTTTGCCTACAAGAGGGTTATTGAATGTAAAGACGGAGTTGAGAACAATGAAAGCTGCCGTGATCGGTTCATTCGGCACGCCCCCATCGTTTCAGGATTTCAAGGAGCCTGAAGCTGGCGATGGGGAAACCATCATAACCGTCGAAGCTGCGGCTCTAAGCCCAATCGTCAAGGCGCTCGCCGCCGGCAAGCACTATGCGAGCGGCCCAACGGCAGGGTTCGTGCCAGGAGTGGACGGGGTCGGGATCGACGCTGAGGGAAAACGGGTTTACTTCCTCTTCCCGAAGGCGCCGTTCGGCTCCATGGCCGAGCAATCTCTTGCCTTTCGCGCCATGACCACCCCTGTGCCGGACGAGCTTGCCGCCGACCGTGCCGCCGCCATCGTCACCGGCGCATTGGCCTCCTGGGTGGCGTTCACCCGTCGCGCCAGGCTCGTGAAGGGCGAGACGGTGCTGATAACAGGCGCGACCGGTTCATCGGGCAGCATGGCTGTTCAGACCGCAAGGCACCTTGGCGCCAGCAAGATCATCGCTGTTGGCCGCGATAAGTCAAAGCTCGACCGTCTTGATGCCGATGTTAAAATCCCGCTCGGTGAGGATGCGGACATCGCGCTTCGGGATCAGTTCGACCAAGGTGTCAACGTCGTTCTCGATTTCGTCTGGGGCGAGCCGGCCAGCCGCGTGCTGCGGGCGGCAACCAGGAATCGAGGCTCCAGAACCGGCGAGCCGAGGCTGCGTTATGTTCAACTCGGAACCATGGCAGGCGACGAAATTCTCATCCGCGGCGATATGCTGCGCAGTTCAGGGCTTGAACTGATGGGCAGCGGCATCGGCAGCGTGGCCGTCACCGATCTTCTCGCTGGCGCGGGCGAGGTCCTCGCGGCTGCCCGGGAAGCCGGTTTCGACACGCCCTTCGAAAGCGTCTCCCTTTCCGCCATTGCAGAAGCATGGAACGGTAGCGCCGATACGAGATACATTCTCAAGCCGTAATCCAGCTCCGGCATGGGCATCTGGCGGGTATATTCCATACCCGCCAGATGCCAGAAGCGCGCATACAAGCTCAATGCGGGCTCGCCGTGGGACGGATGACAACCTCGCTCACATCGACATCTTCCGGCTGCCCGATCGCATAGGCGATGGCGTTGGCCACGGCCTCGGCGCTGATCGTGATGGCGCGAAACGCGACCATTGCTTCCTGCGAGCCGGGATCGGTGATCGTATCGGCCAGTTCCGAAGCCGTCGTTCCCGGTGAGATCACCGTGACGCGGATACGGTCCGTCTCTTGCCGCAGCCCGTCCGAGATCGCCCGCACCGCGAATTTGGTGGCGCTATAGACCGCGCAGGTCGGCCAAACCCGATGCCCGCCGATGGAGGAAAGATTGACGATCTGCCCGTGACCCTGGGCATTCATCAGCGGCAGCGCCGCGGCGATCCCGTAAAGCACGCCCTTGATGTTGACATCCACCATCCTGTCCCACTCATCCACCTTGAGGGCTTCAAGCGGCGACAGCGGCATGATGCCCGCATTGTTGACGAGAACATCCAGCCTGCCGAACTCCTCATGGGCGTAGCGGGCGAAGGCGGCCATATCCGCGCGCTGCGTCACGTCCAGTGACTTGGCGCGGGCCGATCCGCCATTTGCGCCGATCTCATCGGCCAGACGCTGCAGCCGGTCGGCCCGGCGCGCGCCGATCACCACATGCGCCCCGGCGGCTGCTAGAACACGGGCCGTGGCCTCGCCGATACCGCTGCTTGCGCCAGTGATGGCGACGACTTTTCCTGCAATTCCCTGCATATTGGTCTCCTTGATGAATTGGGTGTTACTGCTGGTTCGCGGGCGAAGCGTCGCCGAAGCGGCGGGCAGCAGGGTTCGTCTGCTTGACGGTGCCGGTCGAAGCCGGGGCGGTGTAGTCGACATTCTGCTGCGCGCGAGGCGTGCTCTCGCCCGCATAGAGGTTATCGGGCGTACCGACGGAAGGGTTTTCCGCAAATGCGGCGCCTGCGCTCAAAGCAAACGCGACTGCGGTGAGAAAGATCTTGTTCATGGCGATGTTCCTTGATTGTCTGGATTTGCTAAGAATTACCGGCGGCGCAGGATCATGCCGCCGTGGTGAAGGGTGTTCAGGTCCACGAAATCGCCGTCGGCGGTAAAGCCGGTGTCGTCCCAATATTCGATATGGGTGCCGGTCACCTCGTATCGGCCCTGATAGGCGCTTTCCCGCCTGCCGCGCGCTTCGTCATAGCGGCCGTTGGGCAGAAGCTCGTGGCGGACATGGCCGTCATCGGTCACCCACATGCCGACATAGGGGTGTTCGGCCGAGGCATTGGTTTCTTCCGCGCCGGCCGATTGTCCGAGCAGGGCGACGGCTACAAGTGTGGCTAAGGGCTTTGTCATCTTCGATCTCCTGATTGTCGTTCCGGACCCGGCGCTCCATCGCCGCGTCCTGTGAGAGAAAACATAGGCCCCTCCTCTGGCGCGATCTACTTGCCAATCCACGATAGGCTGGTTAGTATCTCTAACCAATGATGGACGATTTCGAAGGCGTTTCGGTATTTCTGGCGGTCGCGGCGGCGCGGAATTTCCGCGTGGCGGGCGAGCGGCTTGGCGTTACCCGCTCCGCCGTAAGCCAGGCACTGCAGCGTCTGGAGGACCGGATCGGCGTGGCACTCGTGCAGCGCACCACCCGCAGCGTCCGGCTGACCGAGGCAGGAGAGCTTTTTCTTGAACTGGTGCGGCCCGCCGCGGGCGATGTGCTGGAAGCCGTGCAGGCCGTCCGCGATATGCAGGCCCGCCCGACCGGGCTGCTCCGTATCGCCTCCTCATCCATCGCGGAGCGCTTCATATCTGGCCCGCTTCTGGCGGGTTTCATGGCTGCTTACCCGGATATCAGGCTGGACATTACGATCACCGATGAGGAGTTCGATATCGTCGAGGAGGGCTTCGACGCCGGCGTCCGGCTGGGCGAAGTGATCGAGCAGGACATGATCGCCATTCCCGTCTCGCGGGAACAGCGGCAAGGCCCGGTGGCCTCGCCGGACTATCTTGCCCGCCATGGCGCGCCGGAACATCCGCGCGACCTCTTGGACCATATCTGCATCGGCTGGAGGCCAAGGCCGGACGCGGCGCCCTATCGGTGGGAATTCACCGAGAACGGCCGCGATTTCGACATCGCCGTCGACCCGGAGATGACGACCAACGATATGGGCATGATGGTCCGCATGGGCCTTTCCGGCGCGGGCATCACCTTCGGCATGTACGAGACCTTCGAGCCCTACTTCAAGCGCGGCGAACTGGTTCCCCTTCTGGAGGAATTCTGTTCCCCCTTCGCCGGCTTCTATCTCTATTATCCCCGCCGGCACCGGCAGCCATTGAAGCTGCGGGCTCTGGTCGACCATATCAGGACTTTCCGGAAGGATTGACCGGTCACCCTAACTTGCGCGCTTGCTGCCTTTCCGTTATAGAGCCGCCATCCGTGTAGACACCCTTGGAGGCAACACGGAATGGGGCGGTTCCGGTCGTTCCATGCTTTCCCAATTGGAAAGTCTCTCCATACAACCTCGAAAGGAAATGCCATGAGCAAGCCATACGAGCTCAAGGCCGAGGCGCGCGAACGGGTCGGTAAGGGGTCCGCCCGGGAACTTCGGCGCAACGGTAAAGTGCCTGCCGTCATTTATGGTGACAAGCAGGAACCTGTCTCCATCGCCCTGTCCTACAAGGACATTTACTACAAGATTCACGGCGGCGGCTTTAAGACGACGATCGCCACGATCGATGTCGACGGCAAGAAATATCAGGTTCTGCCGAAGGACTACCAGCTCGATCCGGTCAAGGATTTCCCGATCCATGTCGATTTCCTGCGCGTGTCGGAGAAGTCGGTCGTCCACGTCAACATCCCCGTGCACTTTATCAATGACGAAGCGGCTCCGGGCATCAAGCGCGGCGGCGTGCTCAACATCGTGCGCCACGACATCGAAGCGACCGTTCCGGCCAACGCGATCCCCGATTTCATCGAAGTCGACCTGACCGGTCTCGACCTTGGCGATTCCGTCCACATCTCGGCGGTGAAGCTGCCGCAAGGCGTGACGCCGGTCATTCAGGATCGCGACTTCACCATCGCGACCATCGCTGCTCCGGCTGGCCTCAAGTCTGAGGAAAATGCGGAAGCTGCTGCGGAAGCCGCGACGGAAGAGAAGGAAGGCGAGTAATCGTCTTCTAAATTTTAGGGGGCTCGAACCATGCTGCTCATCGCAGGACTTGGCAATCCGGGCCCCCGCTATGCGAAAAACCGACACAATATCGGTTTCATGGCGGCGGATGAAATACACCGCCGCTTTTCCTTTTCGCCCTGGCAGAAGAAATTCCAGGCCGAGATCGCCGATGGCATCATCGGTGGCGAAAAAGCTATCCTCATCAAGCCGCAGACATTTATGAACCTTTCCGGCCAGTCGGTCGGCGAGGCCATGCGCTTCTACAAGCTTTCCCCGGCCGATCTCATCGTCATCTATGACGAGCTCGACCTCCCCCCGGCCAAGCTGCGCGTCAAGACCGGCGGCGGCTCGGGCGGCCACAACGGCATCAAATCCATCGACGCCCATTGCGGCAAGGAGTACCGCCGGGTACGCCTCGGCATCGGCCATCCCGGCGCGAAGGAGCTGGTGCATAATTACGTGCTCGGCGATTTCGCCAAGGCGGACAGCGAATGGCTGGACCCGCTGCTCGGCGCACTGGCCGACAACGCCGATCTGCTGGTGAAGGGCGACGACAACGGCTTCATGAGCCGCATCACCCTGGCCATGGGCGGCGGCGAGCGGAACGCACGCAAACAGGCTGAGCCCAAGGCGCAAAGCCACATCCGCCAGGCCCGCCCGGCCAAGCCGGCAGTCAATATTCCCGAGAGCGGCCCTATGGCCGACATGCTGAAGAAGCTGTTCGGCAAGAAAGATTGACGTTCAACTTTAGCGCCCGTATCTTACGAATACACGAATTTCGCGTGTTTGCGAGGCTGCGATGAAGAAGATCACAATCTCCATGGATGACGAATTGGCGCAGCGCATCAGCGAAGCTGCCGCCAATGCGGGGAAAAGCATTTCCAGCTATCTTGCTGACGCAGGCAAGGAAAAATTGCAGGCGGAAAACCAACATTTGGATGGCAATGAGCGTCGTCGCCGGCAACGTGAAGCGTTGCAAAGAATTTACAGCGGTCCGATGTGGGATGTAACGGAAAACGGTCGCATGCCTACCTCCGAGGAACGTAATGCCCTGCGTTAAGGTTTTCGTGAGGTCACGATGAAGAACGTTACTATTTCCCTGAATGACGAGTTGGAGCGGAAACTTCGCGCCCGTGCCGCCAAGGCGGGCAAGAGCATGTCACGTTTCATTGCAGAAACACTGGAAGAGCGGACAGTGGCAAAGCCTATCGCGCATAAAGCCTCCAATCTTCAATTGGAAGCGATAGAGCGCTTCCTCGCAGGCCCTAGATGGGATGTCCTGACCGACGGACGTATGCCTACGTCGGAAGAGCGCAATGAGCGCTGATTGCTTCATTGACGCGAATGTTCTTCTTTATGCACGTCAGAAAGAGATAACGCCGAAAGTCGAGAGAGCCATCGCATGGCTACGGTTTTTGGCTAGCGCCCAACGTGACTGTACCAATCTGCAAGTTCTGAATGAAATGACGCATGTCCTTCTGCGGAAGCGAAAGGATTTGACAACGCACGAAGTATTCGTCGCCATTGATGAATTGCGCCCCTTGGGAACCGCGCCGATCTCTGAAGATATCGCTATGTTAGCCCGCCGGTTACGCCTGACTACATCCTACTCCTGGTGGGACTGCCTGCTCCTCGCCTCCGCGATTGACCTGAAATGCCGATACTTCCTTTCCGAGGATATGCAGGACGGCCAAGCAATTGAAGGCTTGACGATCATCAACCCTTTCCTGCACACAGCGGACAAAATTCTCGCTTAAAGCATGGTCCCGAACCGAAGGTCAGCGTCAGCAAAAAGTTGCAGACTTTTCGGACAAGATCATGCGGCTAAAACAAAAGACAAGGAACGGACAAGATGGGCTTCAAATGCGGCATTGTCGGCCTGCCGAATGTCGGCAAATCGACGCTTTTCAACGCGCTGACCAAGACGGCGGCGGCACAGGCCGCGAATTATCCCTTCTGCACCATCGAGCCGAACACCGGCGAAGTAGCGGTACCCGATCCGCGCATGAAGGCGATTGCGGGCATCGCCAAGTCGCAGAACATCATCCCGACGCGCATTTCCTTCGTCGACATTGCCGGTCTCGTGCGCGGCGCGTCGAAGGGCGAAGGCCTCGGCAACCAGTTCCTCGCCAATATCCGCGAAGTGGACGCCATCGTCCATGTGCTGCGCTGCTTCGAAGATGACGACATCACCCATGTCGAAGGCCGCATCGATCCGGTATCCGACGCCGAGACGGTCGAGACCGAGCTCATGCTCTCCGACCTCGAGAGCCTCGAACGCCGCATCGTGCAGATCCGCAAGCGCGCCACCGGCAAGGACAAGGAAGCGATGACCGTCCTGCCGATGATGGAGCAGGCGCTGGAACTGCTCCAGAATGGCAAGCCGGTACGTATGCTGCTGAAGGGCATCGCTCCGGAAGACCTCACCATCCTGCAGGGGCTGAACCTCCTGACCTCCAAGCCCGTACTGTATGTCTGCAACGTCGCCGAAGGCGACGCGGCCAAGGGCAATGCGCACACCGAGGCCGTCGCGGCCATGGCGAAGGAGCAGGGCGCGGAAACCGTCATCATTTCCGCCGCCATCGAGGCGGAAGTGGCGCAGCTTGCCGATGAGGAAGCCAAGGAATATCTGGGCGCCATGGGCCTTGAGGAACCCGGCCTCGACCGGCTGATCCGCGCCGGCTACAAGCTTCTCGACCTCATCACCTATTTCACCGCCGGCCCCAAGGAAACCCGCGCCTGGACGGTTCAGCGCGGCACCAAAGCCCCGCAGGCGGCGGGCGTCATCCACACCGATTTCGAACGCGGCTTCATCCGCGCCCAGACCATCGCCTATCAGGACTATGTCACGCTCGGCGGCGAAGTCGCGGCGAAGGAGGCCGGCAAGGCCCGTGACGAAGGCAAGGAATATGTCGTACAGGACGGCGATGTGATGCTGTTCAGGTTCAATACCTGACCCATCAAGCCGTGGGAGGAGGCGGAATATGGCTGTAAAGCACTATGCCTATGAGGACTTCACGGTAGGGCTGGAACTGCCGCTCGGACCGAAGCAGGTGACGGCGGACGAGATCGTCGCCTTCGCCCGCGAGTTCGATCCCCAGCCCTTCCACCTCGACGAGGCCGCCGGAAAGGCAAGCATCCTTGGCGGCCTCGCCGCTTCCGGCTGGCACACCCTTTCCATGCTGATGCGCATGATGTGCGACGCCTATATCACCGGCTCCACCTCGCAAGGCGCACCCGGCGTGGATTTCGCCAAATGGAAAAAGCCGGTGCTGGCGGGCGACACACTCACCGGCACGACTAGGGTCGTTGACCGCCGCCTCTCCCGCTCGAAGCCCGGTCTCGGTCTCGTCACGCTGCATCATGAATTGCTCAACCAGCGCGGCGAAAGCGTCTGTGAGGTGCAGCACGCCGCCATGTTCCTGCTGCGCGACCCGCAAAGCGCAACCATGGAGCACGCGCGATGAGCCTTCTGGAAGAACAGATCGGCGTCGAACAGACCATCGGCAGCTATACATTCAGCGCCGAGGACATCATCCGCTTCGCCACGCTCTACGACCCGCAGCCCTTTCACATCGACCCGGAAGCAGCCAGGAACAGCCATTTCGGCGCCCTCTGCGCCTCCGGCTGGCACACCACCGCCGTCTGGATGAAACTCAATGTGCAGTCCATAGGAGAAGCGCTGAAAGAGGCCTATGCGCACGGCGAACCGCTCCCCGTCTTCGGCCCCTCGCCCGGCTTCGAGAACCTGAAATGGCTGAAACCGGTCTATGCCGGCGACACCGTCACCTATAAGCGTACCATCAAGGCAATCCGCCCCCTCGCCTCCCGTCCCGGCTGGTCGATGCTGACCATGCATTCAGAGGCCTTCAACCAGGATGGCGTGAAGGTGCTGGAGTTCGATAGCGCGGCCTTGGTGAAGGTGTGATGATTATTTCACAATAAGCGGGATTGCAGCCAGTATAATGCCGACAGCGGCGGTAACAATCCCGCCCGTAATAACGGTCATCTTCAGCATTTGTGCATCTGTCTTGAGCGAAAGAGCGTCTATCGAAGCCCGCAACGTAGACTCCGTGGTTTTCAACTCGCTTTTAAATTCTGACCGGACAGACTGTATCTCATGCCGAAGCGCGGTTTCCGTCGCTTACAATTCGCCTCGCAAAGCCTGCAAGTCGCTCCGCAATGCAGTCTCTACCGCCTGCAAGTCGCTCCTTGTGGCAAGCTCCGGCATGATGTAATCCCGTGCGGCAAAAGACAGTGCATCGGCCTGTTCTTGCGTGAAGCCATCCTTGCGTAATTGATGGCTGTATCCAAGTGTATCAAATGCACCTGCCATATCAAAGCCCCCCGGCTTGCCGTTACAACCCCATTATATGTGATCTCACCTGCAGGTCTTTTTCAATCCCCCAATCTCTTCGACCGATCCTATGCCTCACTTCCCCTCGAACGCCACCAGCGTCCGCACCGTCACACCAAGCGCTTCCAGTTTCTTGCGGCCTCCAAGGTCCGGCAGGTCGATGATGAAGCAGGCGGCGACGATGTCCGCGCCCATCTGTTGAAGCAGCTTGGCCGCGGCTTCCGCCGTGCCGCCGGTGGCGATGAGATCATCGATCAGAATGACCTTGTCGCCCGGCGCGATGGCGTCGCGATGCATTTCCATTTCGTCGATGCCATATTCGAGGCTGTAAGCGATGCGCACCGTATCATGCGGCAGCTTGCCCTTTTTGCGGATCGGCACGAAACCGGCCGAAAGCTGATGCGCCACCGCGCCGCCAAGGATAAAGCCGCGGGCTTCGATGCCGGCCACCTTATCCACCTTGGCTCCTGCATAGGGATAGACGAGCTCATCCACGGCCCGCCGGAATGCTCGCGCATCGCCCAGCAGCGTGGTGATATCCCGGAACATGATGCCGGGTTTCGGATAATCCGGGATCGTGCGGATGGAATCTTTCAATGTCTCGCGCAGCACCGGGTCCATCGTGTTTCCTTTCATAGCGTCGCCATCGGACGCAAATCATATCGCCCCAAAGAAAAGGGCGCCACCGGCGCCCCTTCCCATGATTCATATACAGGATTTAAGTCTGGCATGATCCCGAAAAGTTATAGACTTTTCAGATGAGATCACGCGACCCGACTGTTAGTGCGGAACATTCGCCCAGACACGGCGCTTAACGAGATAGACCATCCCGGCGAAGAGCACCAGGAACACCATCACGCGGAAGCCGGTCTGCTTGCGCGCTTCCAGATGCGGCTCAGCGGCCCACATCAGGAAAGCCGAGACGTCGCGCGAATATTGGTCCACCGTCTGCGGCGCCCCGTCGTCATAGGTCACCTGCCCGTCTTCGATCGGCTTCGGCATGGCCAGCGACTTGCCGGCGATGAAATACGGGTTGTAATGCGTGCCCTCGGGGATCTGCATCCCCTCCGGTGGCGTATGGCCATAGCCGGTCAGAAGCGCATGGATATAGTCCGGCCCCCCTTCGGCATATTGCGTGAAGATGTCGAAGATAAAGGTCGGAAAGCCGCGCTCCACCGCGCGCGCCTTGGCGATCAGCGAAAGGTCCGGCGGCGCCGCGCCATTGTTCGAAGCCGCCGCCGCCTGTTCGTTCGGGAATGGAGACGGGAAATAGTCGGTCGGAATGCCCTTGCGGGTGAACATTTCGCCGCTGTCGTTCGGTCCGTCCTGGACTTCATACTCGGCGGCGAAGGCCTTGACCTGGTCTTCGGTATAGCCAAGCTCGGTCAGGGAGCGGAACGCCACCAGGCTCATCGAATGGCAGTTGGCGCAAACTTCCTTGTAGACCTTGAGGCCGCGCTGCAGCTGCCCCTTGTCATAGGTGCCGAAGGGGCCCGCGAAGGACCAATCTTCCTGCGTTGGCTTCTGAATGGGGAAATGCGTCGGCTCCGCCGCATTGTGCTCTTCGCCTTCTGCGAAAGCACCGCCGACGGCAAGCATGAAGCCCAGGCCGAGCGTGGCGAGACCGGTGAGGATCGTTTTCATGGGACAGTCCTTATCTCTCTCGTCGCTCAAGCCTGGACCGGTGATGATACAGCCCCGGCGCCCTTGTTCTTCTCCAGCACCGCTTCGGTGATCGAGTTCGGCAGCCGCTTCGGCATCTCGATCAGGCCGAGAACCGGCATGATGATCAGGAAGAACGCGAAGTAATAGAGCGTGGCGACCTGCGCCATGGCGACATAGACACCCTCCGCCGGGCGCGAGCCGAGCCAGCCGAGCAGGATGGCATTGGCTACGAACAGCCAGAAGAACAGCCTGTACCACGGGCGGTAGACCGCAGAGCGCACCTTGGACGTATCGAGCCACGGCACCAGGAACAGGATGGCGATCGAGCCGAACATGGTGAGCACGCCGCCAAGCTTGGAGTCGATCGGCCCGATATTGAAGGTGATGGCGCGCAGCATCGCGTAGAACGGCAGGAAGTACCATTCCGGAACGATGTGCGCCGGCGTCTTCATGGAATTGGCCGGAATGTAATTGTCAGGATGGCCGAGATAGTTCGGCAGGTAGAAGATGAAATAGGCGAAGAGAATGAAGAACAGCACCATGGCGAAGCCGTCCTTGACGGTCGCATAGGGCGTGAACGGCACTGTGTCCGTCTTCGTCTTCACCTCGATGCCGGTCGGGTTCGTCTGGCCGGTCACATGCAGCGCCCAGACGTGCAGGATGACGACGCCCGCAATCATGAACGGCAGCAGATAGTGCAGCGAGAAGAAGCGGTTGAGCGTCGGATTGTCCACCGCAAAGCCGCCCAGCAGCAATTGCTGGATCGGGTCGCCGATAACGGGGAAGGCGGTGAAGAAGCCGGTGATCACGGTCGCGCCCCAGAAGGACATCTGGCCCCAGGGCAGCACATAGCCCATGAACGCCGTCGCCATCATCAGGAGATAGATGATCACGCCCAAAATCCACAGCAGCTCGCGCGGCGCCTTGTAGGAGCCGTAGTAAAGGCCGCGCATGATGTGGACATAAACCGCGATGAAGAACATCGACGCGCCATTGGCGTGCATGTAGCGCAGCAGCCAGCCATAATTGACATCGCGCATGATCTTTTCGACCGAGTTGAACGCGATACCGGAGTTGGCTGCATAGTGCATGGCCAGCACCACGCCGGTCAAAATCTGCGAAACCAGCATGATCGCCAGAATTCCGCCAAACGTATAGGCATAATTCAGATTGCGCGGAACCGGATAGGCAATGAAGGAATCATAGACGAGGCGCGGCAGCGGCAGCCTTGCGTCTATCCATTTTTCGATGCCGGTGCTCGGCGTATAGGTGGAATGTCCGCCACTCATATTGTGTCTCCCCAAAGCCCTACATTAGCCGATTTTAATGTGCGTATCTGAAATAAACGCATACGGCGGAATGTGCATATTCTCCGGCGCCGGACCTGAGCGGATGCGCCCGGACGTATCGTAGGTCGAGCCATGGCACGGGCAGAACCAGCCGCCATATTCCCCCTGCTCGCCCAGCGGAATGCAGCCGAGATGGGTGCACACATTGATCATGATGAGCCAGTTTTCCTTGCCCTTGCCGGCGGAGCGGTCAAGGTCGGTCGCCTGCGCGTCGGAAGGCAGGTTGGCGTTGCGCGCAATCGGATCCTTCAGGGCGGAGATCGGCGTATTGGCCGCATCCTCGACTTCCTTCGGCGTGCGGTTGCGGATGACGATCGGCTTGCCGCGCCACTTGACCGTCAGCGACATGCCCTCGGTGACCGAGGAGATATCCACCTCGATCGAGGCCGCCGCCAGCGTGGAGGCATCCGGTTGCATCTGGTCGATGAAGGGCCAGGCCAGGCCGGCCGCCCCGACAGCCCCCGCCATTCCGGTCGCTATATAGAGAAAATCACGCCGTGTCGGCTCCGCCGTATCGTGTGCGCTCACGAGACCCATCCTTTCCTTCACTCCCGCGGGGTTCCGCACCCCCTCATGAGAACGGCCCATGGCGAATGGGCCGACGGATTCCCCCGGCATGTTGCGAGGTTTTCTAGGCGTGATACGGAAGCTTGTCCAGACGGCGGAACGGTGGGACGGCACGATGTCGCAGGCTATTCTTAAGGAAAACGCGCGACTCGGACAGCAAGGCCGGCGGCGCTGCCATATAATACGGGATCGATAACTGCGCTGGCTCAAACAATATCGATATTATTCAATCCCATATGAAGAAATGAGGCCGGTTCCGACACACGATTCACCACCACGTCACCATCCCAGCCGTCCCGCTAACGCGGATCTTCCCGCCAGGGGGAAGAAGGCGCGCGGCCTACCCACCCCTCCCAATAAACCCGCCCGATTGCCGTGCCCACAGCCCCGCATAAATCCCTCCCCGTGCCAGCAACTCTTCATGCATGCCCTCCTCCACGATCCGCCCATGGTCCATCACGATCAGCCGGTCGAGCTGGGCGATGGTGGAGAGGCGGTGGGCGATGGCGATGACGGTCTTGCCTTCCATCAGGCGGCGCAAATTCTCCTGGATCGACGCCTCCACCTCTGAATCGAGCGCCGAGGTCGCCTCGTCGAGGATGAGGATCGGCGCGTTCTTGAGGATCGCGCGGGCGATGGCGATGCGCTGACGCTGTCCACCGGAGAGCTTCACCCCGCGCTCGCCGACAAAGGCTTCCAGCGCCTTGCGCCCCTTGAAATCCTCCAGCGACGCGATGAATTCCTCCGCTTCCGCTTGGCGCGCGGCGGCGAGCAGTTCCTCTTCCGTCGCATCGCTGCGCGCAATCAGGATATTGTCCCTGAGCGAGCGGTGCAGCAGCGCGGTCTCCTGGCTCACCACCGCGAAGGCCTGCCGCAGCGAGACCTGGGTGACGTCGCGTATGTCCTGCCCGTCGATGAGGATGCGGCCCTTTTCCACATCAAACAGCCGCAGGATCAGATTGATCAGCGTCGTCTTGCCCGCCCCCGAATGTCCCACAAGGCCGACGCGCTCGCCCCCCTTGATGGAGAGGCTGATATCGTCGAGCACCCCGCCCTCCTTGCCATAATGGAAGGTGACGTGCTCCACCTTGATCGCGCCCTTTTTCACCTTCAGCGGCTTTGCGCCCGGCCGGTCCTCCAGCCCCAGCGGCGCGGCGACGAGGCGCATGGAGTTCTCGATCACGCCCAGCTCCCGCAGCATGCCGTTGAGGCGGTTCATCAATTGCTGCAGCAGCATGTTGAGCCGCAGCACCAGCCCGAGCGTGAAGGAAAGCTCCCCGACCGTCATAAGGTTTTGCGTCCACAGATCGATGGAGAACGCCGCCACGGCCACGATCATAAGGCCCGAAAGCGCCGTCAGCGCCACGCGCACGCCCGTCAGGGAACGGTAGAACGGCAAGAGGATGCCGAGATAGCGATCGAACCCTTCGCGCAAATAGGCTTCGTCCGCATCGGGCGTATTGAGCTTGATCGTCTGGATGTTGGAATAGCTGTCGACAATGCGGCCATTGATCATGGAGCCTGCTTCGGACGCCGCCTCGGAATGCCGACGGATCACCGGCAGATAATGGCGCGCGATGAGCCCGAACGCCGCGATCCACAGCATGACGATGGCCGCCAGCCGCCAGTCGAGGCGACCGATCAACACCAGCGTCGTGACGCTGTAGATCAGCATGAACCAGACGGTCTGGATGAAATCGAGAATGAAATCGCCCGCCGCCTGCCCCGCCTGCCACACCTTGGTGGCGATGCGCCCCGCGAAATCGTTCTGGAAGAAGGCATAGGACTGGCGCAGCACATGCGCATTGGCCTGCCAGCGGATCAGATTGTAAAAACCTGACGTCAGCGTCTGCCAGTCGAGAAGCGTGTTCAGCATGGTGACGGCGAGGCGGATGAAGAGGACCGTCACCGCCATGAAAATGAGTTCCGGACCGGCCTTGGCGACGAGCGCATCCCAGCTCCGGTCGGGCGTCTCGTTCAGAAGATCGACCAGCCGCCCCATGAAATAGAACAGCCCCGCCTCCACCAGCGGCATCAGCCCGCCGACGACAAGCGCCAGCGCCAGCGGCCCTTTCGCCTGCCGGCCATAATGCCACAGGAACCGGATGATCGTGCCGGGCGGACGGAGATCGTCCGTCTTGCGGAAAGGATCGACCCAGCGCTCGAAAAGGCGGTAAATGGCGTTCATACCCAATAATTTAAGGGAATAAGGGAGTAAGGGAATAGGGGAGTATGGTTGTCGTGTCAGAAACGCAGGTGCCTCTATGTCCCCCGCTGTCCTCCTGAGCTTGGCGAAGGGCTGGCCGGACGCGCGCCTTCCCTCCCCCTTGCGGGGGTCCGAAGGACGGGCGAGACCCGTGGCTCGCCCCGGCAAGTGGCCCGAAGGGTCGGGTGGGGGTGGTGACGCGTACGCTACATTCTTCGAAGCAAGCGCAAACGTCACCACCCCCATCCGTCCGCTAACGCGGCCACCTTCCCCGCAAGGGGGAAGGAGGGTGCGAACCCGGCCAGCTCTTCGACAAGCTCAGGAGGACGGAGGAGAGCGCCGTACGGCGCCAGCAAAACAAAATTTGCCGCCTATTCCGCCGCCGCCTCCCCCTGCGCCTCATCGTCAAACCCCAGGAACCCGCCCGACTGCCTTGCCCAAAGCCCGGCATAAATTCCGCCCTTGGCGATAAGCGCCTCATGGGTGCCGTCCTCCACGATGCGGCCTTTGTCCATCACGATCAGCCGGTCGAGCGCGGCGATGGTGGAGAGACGGTGCGCGATGGCGATGACGGTCTTGCCCTCCATCAGGCGATAGAGATTGTCCTGGATCGCCGCTTCCACCTCGGAATCGAGCGCGGAGGTCGCCTCGTCGAGAATGAGAATGGGCGCGTCCTTCAGGATCACCCGGGCGATGGCGATGCGCTGGCGCTGGCCGCCCGAGAGCTTAACGCCCCGCTCGCCCACATGCGCGTCGAAGCCGCGGCGTCCCTTCGGATCGGTCAGCGACTGGATGAAATCGCCCGCCTCCGCGCGCTTCACCGCCTCCAGCATCATCTCCTCCGTGGCATCGGGACGGCCATAGAGAATGTTGTCGCGCACGGAGCGGTGGAGGAGCGAGGTGTCCTGCGTCACCATGGCGATATTGGCGCGCAAGGAATCCTGCGTCACCTTGGCAATATCCTGCCCGTCGATGAGGATGCGCCCGCCCTCCACATCGTAGAACCGCAGCAGCAAATTGACGAGCGTCGACTTGCCCGCGCCCGAGCGCCCGACAAGACCCACCTTCTCACCCGGCTTGATCGTCAGCGACAGATCGTCCATCACGCCCTTGTCCTTGCCGTAATGGAAGCGGACGTGGTCATAGACGATCTCGCCCTTGTTGACATGGAGCGCGGGGGCGCCCGGCGCGTCGGTGATGAGATGCGGCTGGGCGATCGTGCTCATGCCGTCCTCCACCGTGCCGATATTCTCGAACAGCGCCGACATTTCCCACATGATCCATTGCGACATGCCGTTAAGCCGGATCACCAGGCCGATGCCGACAGCAACCGCGCCTATGGCCACAGCCTCGCCCAGCCACAGCGCGATGCCGACAGCACCGACCGCGAACAGCAACAGGCAGTTCATGAAATAGAGCGAGAAGGAGAACTTCGTCACCAGCCGCATTTGCTTGTTGACGGTATCCTGAAAATCCTCGAGGCTCTCGCGGGCATAGTCTTCCTCCCGTCTGGAATGGGAGAAGAGCTTGACCGTGGCGATATTGGTGTAGCTGTCGACGATCCGGCCCGTCATGCTCGAGCGCGCATTCGCCTGCTCCTCGGAGATGACGCGCAGGCGCGGGATGAAAAAGCGTAAGAGCCCGATATAGCTGAGCAGCCACAGCACGAACGGCACCATCAGCCGCCAGTCCGCCGAGGCGGCGATGATGAGTGTGCCGCTGAAATAGACGATGACATAGACGAGCACGTCGAGCAGCTTCATCGCCGTCTCGCGCACGGCCAGCGCCGTCTGCATCAGCTTGGTCGAGACGCGCCCGGCGAACTCGTCCTGGAAAAAGGCCATCGACTGGCGGATCAGATAGCGGTGGATCATCCAGCGCACGCGCATCGGGAAGTTGCCGAGCAGGGTCTGGTGGATGACGAGGTTGTGCAGGAGCACCACGCCCGGCAGCAGGACCAGCACCACGCCCGCAATCAGCGCCAGCCGCCAGCCTTCATTGGCAAGGAACGTCTCGCGCGACTGGTGCGAGAGCCAGTCGACGATATTGCCCATGAATGCGAACAGCGACACTTCAAGAACGGCAATCGCCGCCGCCCCCAGCGCCATCAGCCCGAGCCACAGCCGCATGCCCCTGGTGTAATAGAGGCAGAACGCAAGGAGCGTGCGCGGCGGCGTTTCAAGCGCAGCCTCGGGATAGGCGTATATTCTGTCTTCGAACCAGCGGAACATGACGAAACCTCAAATATCGGGCCTCGGCATAGCCAATTCCGTTGAACTTGGCGAGTGTTTGTGCCCGAATTGGCCCGCGCATTGCTCTTTTGTGACGGATGCATCACAGTGTCGTTCACTGATTGGAGGCAGGCTTATGGCTGCGAATGAACTCGTCCAGGCCCGTGTTCGACCGAAAAGCTGCGGGCAGAGACTTCAGTGCAGATGATCGAGCGCAGACGGGTTAGCGCCCTCCCTCCCCCTTGCGGGGGTCCGAAGGACGGGCGAGACCCGTGGCTCGCCCCGGCAAGTGGCCCGAAGGGTCGGGTGGGGGTGGTGACGTTTGCGCTACGGTCTTCGAAGCAAGCGCAAACGTCACCACCCCCATCCGTCCGCTAACGCGGCCACCTTCCCCGCAAGGGGGAAGGTGGCCGCGAACCTGTCGCCAACGCTGTTTGGCCCCATCTTCAATTAACGTCCCACAACACCGCCATGCCCCTCCACATCGCCCTTTACCAGCCCGACATCCCTGGCAACACAGGCACCATCCTGCGCATGGCGGCCTGCCTTGGCATAGCCGTAGACGTGATCGAGCCCGCCGGCTTTGACATTTCCGACCGGGCATTGAAACGCGCCGGGATGGATTATCTGGAGCAGGCTGCCCTCACCCGCCATCTCGACTGGGCGCATTTCGAGGATTGGCGCAAGCGCGAAAACCGCCGTCTGGTGTTGTTCTCCACCAAGGCCGCCGAACCCTACACGCGCTTCGCCTTCAAGCCCGGCGATGTGCTGCTGTTCGGTCGCGAATCCTCCGGGGTCCCCGACCATGTGCATGAAAGCGCCGACGCGCGGCTGCTGATCCCCATGGTAAAAAACGCCCGCTCCCTCAACCTTGCGCTGACGGCGGCGATGGCGGCGGGAGAGGCGCTGCGGCAGCTTGACCAGCGGGAAGAGAGGCTTGAAGGACTCCTGGCGGATATCACGCCCGGCAATCTTCACGAAGAAGTGGACTTCGGCGCTCCAGTCGGAAAGGAAGCGCTCTAAGGCAAGTCGCGATCCGATTGCGCGCCGCGCCTTACGTCCTCAAAAGAAATATGAGAGCATTTTAATTTTTGATGGAAACGATCGCGTATTCTTCGCCGTTGGGGCAGCACAGCTGTTGAGGCATGGATTCCTGTGACAAGCACAGGAATGACGGATGCTTGGCTGTTGGCGGCCATACTCCGACCTCTCCGCTTGGCAAGAGCGGCCCTCAATAGCGCAGAAATATCCCCACCCCGTCATTCCTGTGCTTGTCACAGGAATCCATGCCTCGACCGCTCCGCTACAGCAACGGTGCCAAATAGCATCCAAGTGCTTCCATCAAACATGAACGGCTCTAATCCGCCGTCGGCAGCCGCCGCATGGTAAACTCGATCACGTCGTCCGGGCGTTCGCACCAGCTTTCGATCTCGGTCCAATAGGCGGCTTTGGGGAACTGGGTGAACCATTCGCGCGCTTTTTCGCGGGCATCGTGGCGCGGCAGGGTGAATGTCTCGCGGATGAAGCCGTCGCGCGGCAGGCGCTCCTTCTGGGCGCGGCTTTCCCGCAGGCGCTTGCGCAGGCCGTTGAGCGGCGGGCGGGGCAGATTGGCAACCATGGCGAACCCTTGACTAACCCTTCCTAGATTGAGCCTAGCGTGGAAAAACCCGAAATACGAGTCATTTATGCGCAGGCGCGGTTAACCCTGCCGGCCTTTATCCCTTTGCCGCATATCGATTATTTTGTTAGAAAGTCATAAAAAAGGATATAATTTCCAATGCAGCGTCCCGATATTCCCGCCATCCTTCCCCCCAACCTCGAAGAGAAGAAAGCCATCGCCAAGGCGTGGTTCGAGGAACTGCGCGACAAGATATGCGCGACCTTCGAGCAGATCGAGGACGAGCTCGAAGGCCCGCTTTCCGACCGCGAGCCCGGCCGTTTTGTGCGCACGCCCTGGCAGCGCGACGAGGGCAAGGGCGGCGGCGTGATGTCGATGATGTATGGCCGAGTCTTCGAGAAGGTCGGCGTCCATGTCTCGACCGTGTTCGGCGAATTCAGCCCCGAATTCCGTTCGCAAATTCCCGGCGCGGACGAAGACCCGCGCTTCTGGGCGTCAGGCATTTCGCTCATCGCCCATCCGCAGAACCCCAACGTCCCCGCCGTGCATATGAACACGCGCATGGTCGTCACCACGCGCCAATGGTTCGGCGGCGGCGCGGATCTGACCCCCGTGCTCGACCGGCGCCGGACGCAGGAAGACCCTGATAGCATCGCCTTCCACAAGGCATTCAAGCTCGTCTGCGACCGCCACGCCCATGTCGCCGATTACGACAAGCTGAAGCAATGGTGCGACGAATATTTCTTCCTGGCCCACCGCAACGAGCCGCGCGGCATCGGCGGCATTTTCTTCGACTGGCTGCATTCGCCCGAGGAAGCCGGCGGCTGGGACGCCGATTTCGCCTTCACCCGCGATGTCGGGCGCGGCTTCCTGGTGATGTATCCGCATATCGTGCGGCAGAACTTCAACCTCGACTGGACGGCGGAAGACCGGCACGAACAGCTCGTCCGCCGCGGCCGCTATGTCGAGTTCAACCTGCTCTATGACCGCGGCACGATCTTCGGTCTGAAGACCGGCGGCAATGTCGATGCGATTCTCTCATCGATGCCGCCAGCGGTGAAGTGGCCGTAACCAGCTGGCTTTCAGTGAAAATCCTGGTAGGACAGCGCCTCGCCTGTCCTGCCGGACATTTCCCAGGATAATTCCTCTCTTGTGAGGTCGATTGAGCCTGTGCAAGTGTAGCGCGGAACGGGCGATAAGAGGGGAAACGCAGTGGCAACCACGGATAAGATTGAAGGACTACAGGTAGCGCGAGCTCTCGCAGCCATCTCTGTTATGATTTGGCATTCCAACCTGATGATCGACTGGATACCGAACGACCAGAAATTCCCGCTGCCTTTCTTCTCCAGATATGGATATGGCGGCGTGTGGCTGTTCTTCCTCATCAGCGGCTTCATCATTGCCAAATCATTGTCGTCGCCAAGCTTCAGCCCCGGCGTCTTCATGACTCGCAGGATTTTGCGCATTTATCCGCTTTATATCATCGCAACGCTGGCGGCGCTCGTACTGCAAATCTGGGGCGGGATAATGTTTCACCGGCCCGACCCCTCATGGCAATTTATTGCCGCCTCTCTGTTCATCCTCCCGATGCCTGCGCCAAACGCACCTTTTTATCAGGTGGGGTGGACGCTTGAGCACGAAATTGTCTTTTATCTGCTGGCGGTCGCTATCTTTGCGTTTTCCCGCCGTTTGGAACTTATCGTCGCAGCATTGCTGGCCTTCGGGTTGTACGGACTGCTTAAGGGAGAAAAAGCGCACTTCCTCCTGCATCTGACCAGCCCTTATCAACTTCTGTTTGCCGCCGGCATGCTGCTGTTCCTCGTCAGGGAACCGCTGCGGCGCGCCGGAAGCCTGTTTCCCATGGCTGTCTTCCTCGTATCTGCCTATGTCCTGGCTACAAATTGGTCCCTCAGTCAGATCGAGCGGCTGGCTTTAGATACGCTTGCAAGCACAACGCTGTGTCTGGCGCTTATCAACTTCAAGTTCGAGCGGCTCCCGAAACTGCCTGCAAAGGCATGGCGGGCCATGGTCTATCTGGGTGAAATCTCGTTCAGCATTTATCTGGTTCACTGGTTCGTATTCCGTTTGGTCTGGCGCGCCAACGTGCTGCTAAGACCCGCGCTGGACGATCACGCTGAGCTGGTGCGGTGGACCGGCATTATTCTTTCCATCATCGCCTCCATCCTCGTTTATCGATGGATCGAAAAACCGATGATGAGATTAGGAAGGGCTACCGCTTCCCCTCAGATCAAAGCGCAAATCGCAGCCTGACGTCGGGTGGGGGTTACCCCTATCCCGCGTCCCCAATGCGGAGCCTTCCCTCCCCAAATGAAAGGAGCCGGGTCGCCCCGGCCCCTCTCTTCACCTGTTATTCGCCTGCGCCCGCACATTCAGCCGCCCCTGCATCGAGATGCGATAGGGGCCGCCCGCGCGGGATTCGATCAGCCGTTTTCGTCGCAATTGCTGGAACACGGCCATGGTGCAGTCGCTGAGCACATAGCCCTCGCGGGTGTAGCATTCGATTTCGGTGATGCGTCCGTCTTCGCGCCAATGGCGGATATAGCCGCCCTGCGCCAGCACGTGCAGCACGCGCTGTTCAATGCGTGAGATATTCATCGTTGTTAATGCCTGGATGGAAACCATGACAAGCATCGGCACGCGCGGACAGGAAACGCCTGCCCACGGCCAATGCTGTTTCCGCTCCTGAACGTGACCGAAGAGAACGCCGTCAGCGTCGCTCAACGCGGCAATCGTTCGGAACGATCAGAGGCTTCCCACAATCTGAGACATCAACAATTCCTCTATTGGAGGCAGGAAAGGCGCCGAAAAGGCTCCCTTCGCTTATCTAAAAGCCTCGCCGCCGGAAGTCAAACGCCTTCACGCCTTCGGCTGGTTGCGCAACGTCTCCGCCTCGGCATAGAATTTCTTTTCCCACGCATTGTGGTTGTCCAGCCCCTCCTTGATGAAGGGGGTGAAGATGGCGAGGTTCATCAGGCACCAATTGACGAAACGCGCCGGAAATTTCAGCGGCTTGACGAAATCGACGAACAGCACCACGCGCGTCTTGTCCGTGTGGTTCCACGCCTCGTGCTCATAGGCATCATCGAAGATCAGCACCTTGCCCTCCTGCCAATGGCAGACCTGCCTGTCGACGCGAATGGCAAGCTGGTCGTTCGGCTCCGGCACGATCAGCCCCAGATGCAGCCGCAGCACACCGTTATAGGGTCCGCGATGCGGCGGCAGGTGCTTGCCCGGCTCGAAGATCGAGAACATCGCCGTCGTCAGGCCGGGTATCTTGTTGACGATGCGCCAGGTTTCCGGGCACGCCTTGATGGCCTGCTCCGATCTCACGCCGAAGCCGAGCAGGAAGAAGGTCTTCCAGCTGTTGTCGGAGGAGATCGTCTTCACATCGGTCGAGATGTCATGAAAGGAGGGCAGCTCGCTCTGCCGTTCCAGCACCTTGTCCAATTCGCGGCGAATGAGCGGCCATTCCTTTTCGATGTCAGCCGCCCAGGGAAAGGTCGCGACGTCATAAACCGGCGGATTGCCGAGCTTGGCATATTTCAGGTTGAGCCGTTCGGCCCAGGCGACGATGGCCATGAAGAAGCGGGTGATCCGGCTTGGCCGCTCCATGGGCGCGATGCCCTCGGTAACCAATTTCTGCTCCGGATTGGTTAAGATCGGCGCATTGAGGCTGGTCATTTTCATATACTCCATACAGGAAAACCTCGCCCGCATGAAGTATAGACCAAAATCGAAGAGTCTAATAAGGTTAATTGTTCATTTTATCGCGATCAACTTTGCTTAAGAGCGCCTCACGCTCAAGTTTAAACCCGGACTCGATCCATAAACTTTCAAGCGACCGCAGCGTTTCTCCAAGCCCCGGCCCCTTTTCGACCCCCAGCGCCAGCAGATCGCCGCCCGTCACCGGAAACACCGGCGCCTCATACCCATCCACCGCCTCCAGCAGACGCGAAAAACCGCCGGCGCGGATCATCGCCTTGTCGCTACCGATGGCTTCTGCCCGCGCCGCCGCATAGGCCAGCTGGATGCGGTCGCGCACCGCGTGCCTGTTCCCGCGATAGATCGTCTTCTTCAGCGCCTGTTCGGAAAGGTCCGGCTCCACCGCGCCCGCCCGCGCCCAGGCCTCCAGCCGCGCCCGCTCGGCATTGGACATTTTGAGCCGCGCGCCCAGCGCCTCCATGCGCTCGGCATCGGGCGGCACGATGCTCATCAGCCGCAGAAGCGGGTCAGCCGGCCAGCCCAGATTCTGCTCCGCGCGCACCAGGCCATGAATGGCGTCGATGCCCCATTTCTCGCTTTCGGGCAGGATAAGGGTCAGAATCCCCGTCTGCCGCATCCACAAGAGCGCGCGCGACGGATCGGGCGCAGAGAGGAGCTTCTTCATCTCCTCCCAAACCCGCTCTTTGGAGAGGCTCGTCAACCCCTCCTTCAGCCGGTTGCAGGCTTTCAGCCCCTCCGTTTCCGGCCGCCCCGAGCCATACCAGGCAAAAAAGCGGAAGAAGCGCAGAATACGCAGATAATCCTCGCGGATGCGCGTCTCCGCATCGCCGATGAAGCGCAGTGTCCGTGTCTCGATATCCCTAAGGCCGTCGCCTGCGGGGTCGAGAACGGTGCCATCCGCCCTTGCGTAAAGCGCGTTGATGGTGAAGTCGCGGCGCTCCGCATCCGCCTTCCAGTCGCGGCCGAAGGCGACCTTGGCGCGGCGTCCATCGGTCTCCACATCGGCGCGCAGCGTCGTCACCTCATAGGCCTTGCCCGCGGCCACGACAGTCACGGTCCCATGATCGATCCCGGTCGGCACCGCCTTAAAGCCGAGCGCGGCGGCCCGCCGCGCGGTTTCGTCAGGCAAGGTGGTGGTGGCGATGTCGATATCGCCGACTTTCTCGCCCATCAGCGTGTTGCGCACCGCCCCGCCGACAACCCGCGCCTCCTCCGCGCCCTCGCAAAGCGCAGCCAGCAGCGCCTGCAGATGTTTGTTGGCCAGCCATGGCGCGCGGTTGGCGATGGAAATGGTGTCGTTCATGCATTCACCTTGATTGGAAATGTCGGCGCGGCGGTATCCCCTTTGCCCTGCCGGGCCGGGCGCGCGCCCTCCCTCCCCCTTGCGGGGAGGGTGGCCCGAAGGGTCGGGTGGGGGTGGTGACGTTTACACCACGATCTCCAGCAAAAGCGCAAGCGTCACCACCCCCATCCGCCCGCTAACGCGGTGTTCGTCGCTGGAAAAGCCAAATCGTTGGCTTTTCCTCGGCCTTTGGCCGAACACTCCTCAATCCCCGCAAGGGGGAAGGAGGGCCTGCCTCGCGCCGCCATCAAAACACATCCCCCCTCACCTCATCCATCTCCATCACCGGAAACACCACCCCTCCCGACCGCACAACGAACATCAACCGCCCATCCATCTCCATTTCCTCCCCCAACTCCACCAGATCATACATGACAGGCCGCGCCAGCAAGGCTTCGAGCCGCCCGCGCACCTTCAGATACGGCTTCAACCCGCCATTCCCCTCTGCGATCTCGAAGCGCAGCGGGTGCTCCGGCCCGGCCTCCACCACATCACCCACATTGGTGCGAAAGGTCAGCGTCTGAGTCGCGCCTTCTCCCGTAACGCTCATCTCGACGGCGAGAAACGGCGCGTCCTCCACCCGAATGCCGACTTTTTCCACAGGCGTGACGAGGTAAGTCCGCCCGTCCTCATCCTTGCGCAGAATGGTGGAGAACAGCCGCACCAGCGGCTGGCGGCCAATCGGCGTGCCCATGTAGAACCATGTGCCATCGGCGCGGATTTCCATGTCGATATCGCCGCAGAAATCGGGATTCCACCTCTCCACCGGCGGCAGCCCCTTTTCGCCCGCCTCGGCGCGCGCGCGGGCAATGAGCGCTTCCAGCCCGGAAACCTCTCCGCCGTCCGATTGAGAATGGCCCTGGCCCGTTTTCATGCGACTCCAATTATCCATCGATCATTAAGGATACGCCATCAAATAGTCACCGTCTCACGGCTTGTCAGCAGATCACAGTCGTTTAACTTGTTGCGAAGACGATGATGCGCGTCAGCGCCCTCCCTCCCCCTTGCGGGGAGGGTGGCCCGAAGGGTCGGGTGGGGGTGGTAAAGGCAGCGCGCTACAATTACTGGTGAGCGATAATCGTCACCACCCCCATCCGCCCGCTAACGCGGGCACCTTCCCCGCAAGGGGGAAGGAGGGCGCCCTGCCCGTAAGCGCGGTCGGATGATGGGTATGCTTGGCGGCACGATTGAGAGGGAAAATATGAGCGTTATCGAAAAGGCAGGCACAATCGACCCCAAGGCTCTCGTCGCCGAGGCCGAGCGCGCGCTGGCTGACATCGCCAAAATCCGCGCCGCCGTGGGCACGGTGATCTTCGGCCAGGAAAGCGTGGTCGAGCGCACGCTGGTGGCGCTGCTGGCGGGCGGGCATGCGCTGCTGGTCGGCCTTCCCGGTCTTGCCAAGACCAAGCTGGTGGAGACGCTGGGCACGGTGCTGGGCCTCGATGACCGCCGCATCCAGTTCACCCCCGATCTGATGCCCTCAGACATCATCGGCTCGGAAGTCATGGAGCAGGATGCCGATGGCCGCCGCTCCTTCCGCTATATTAAAGGCCCGATCTTCGCCCAGCTTCTGATGGCTGATGAGATCAACCGCGCCTCCCCCCGCACCCAGTCCGCGCTTTTGCAGGCGATGCAGGAATATCATGTGACGGTCGCGGGCGAGCGCCACGATCTGCCCTCCCCCTTCCACGTGCTGGCGACGCAGAACCCGCTGGAGCAGGAAGGCACTTATCCGCTGCCCGAGGCGCAGCTCGACCGCTTCCTGATGCAGATCGACATCTTCTATCCGGAACTCGAGGCCGAGCGGCGCATTCTCTTGGAAACCACCGGTATTTCGGAGGCGAGGGCGAGCACCGTCATCAGTGCCGCCAGATTGAAGGAAATGCAGACGCTCATCCGCCGCATGCCGGTTTCGGAAACGGTCGTGGATGCGATTCTGAAGCTGGTGCGCTCCGCCCGCCCCGGCGCGGGCAATCCGGAAGCCGACCGGCACATCGCCTGGGGCCCCGGCCCGCGCGCGAGCCAGGCGATGATGCTCTGCGCCCGCGCCCGCGCGCTTTACGATGGCCGCCTCGCCCCGTCGGTGGATGATGTGAAGGCGCTGGCCGAGCCCGTGCTCCAGCACCGCATGGCGCTGACCTTCGCCGCCCGCGCCGATGGCATGAATGTCCGCGACGTCATCGGCAATCTTGTGAAGGCAGCCATTTGATGGCGGCGCTCGGGCGAGAGGTTGAGCCGGTCGCCACCCGCGACGCGCTTGCCCGGGCCAGGCAGCGCGCCGCGCTGGTCCCTGACCTGCTGGTCGAGGCCCGGCGCGTCGCCAACACCGCCGTTACCGGCTGGCATGGCCGGCGGCGGCGCGGCATGGGCGAAAATTTCTGGCAGTTCCGCCCCTATACCCAGGGCGAGGCGCTGTCACGCATCGACTGGCGGCGCTCCGCCCGCGACGACCATACCTATGTGCGCGACCGTGAATGGGAAGCGGCGCATACGGTCTGGCTCTGGGCCGACCCTTCCGCCTCCATGCTCTACCACTCCAGCCACACGGATGTTTCCAAGGAGTGGCGCTCGCTGATCGTCACGCTGGCGCTGGCGGAGCTTCTGTCCCGCGGCGGCGAGCGCATCGCCTTTCCCGGTGTCATCGATCCCTTCTCTGCCCGCAACGGCGCGGAACGGCTGGCGACGGCGCTCGCCCATTCCGCCAATCTCGCCCCTCTGCCTGATGTCGGCAATGTCAGGCGCTTCTCCGATGTCGTCCTCGTCAGCGATTTTCTCCACCCGGTCGATGACACGCTGGTGCTGCTCGACCGCTTAGCGCGGCGCGGCGCCCATGCCCATCTCATCGAGATCGCCGATCCCGCGGAAGAAGCTTTTCCCTATTCCGGCCGCACCGAATTCCGCGACCCCGAGACCGGCGAACGGATCACAGCGGGCCGGGCGGAATCCTATGCCGAGGAATACCGGCGGCTTTACCTCGCCCGCCGCGAGACGCTCGCCGCCTTCTGCCGCAGGCTTGGCTGGAGCTACACCGTCAACCGCACCGACCGTCCAGCGTCCGAAGCGCTGATGCGGGTGCATATGCATATGGGCGGAGGCGCGGCATGAACGCGCTCCCCCTCGCCTTCGGCGCGCCGGCCATCCTTGCCGGGCTCATCGCCCTGCCGGTGATCTGGTGGCTTCTGCGCATGACGCCGCCACCGCCGCAACGCGAAGTGTTTCCGCCGCTCAAGATCCTCGCCCATGTGCTGAAGAGCGAGGAGACGCCCAATCGCAGCCCATGGTGGCTGACGCTGCTGCGTCTCCTTATCGCCGCGCTGGCCATTCTGGCGTTGAGCCAGCCCATATGGAACCCGCGTCCCGCCACGCTGTCAGGCAGCGCGCCCGTCGCCGTCGCCATCGACAATGGCTGGGCCTCGGCGAAGGATTGGGCCGAGCGCCAAGGCGCGGCGGAGCGCCTGATCAGCGACGCGGAGCGCTCGGGCGCGCCGATCTATCTCATCGGCACGGCGGAGCGGCCCAATGCCGAAATCGGCCCGTTCGATGCGGCGGGTGCGCGCGAACGCCTGCAGGCGTTGCAGCCCCGCCCCATCCCGGTCGACCGCGCCGAAGCGTTCAAGCGCCTCGCCGCGGCGATTGCCGTAACGCCGGGTACGCGCGTCGCTTATTTGAATGACGGCATCGAAACGTCCGACGCGGAAGCCGCCGTCCAGCAGCTCGATGGCAGCGGCGCGGCCTCCATGCTCTGGTACAAGCCGGACACGGGGGATCTCGCAGGTATCGTCTCGGTCGAAAATGGCGCCGACGCCCTCACCGTCAACGCCGTGCGCCCCGCCGGTTCCACCGCGCCGATGCGCGCCACCGTCGCCGCGCTCGACGCCAAGGGCCGTAACATCGCCGAAGCGCCGCTTGTCTTCGCGCCCGGAGAAACCACGGCGCGGGCCCGCCTCCAGGCCCCCATCGAACTGCGCAATGATTTCGCCAGCCTGCGCATCGAAGGGGCCGGGCAAGCCGCCGCGACGCATCTTCTCGACGACAATTCCAAGCGCCGCCGCGTGGCGCTCCTTTCGGGCACGGAGGCCGATGTCGCCGCCGCCCAGCCGCTGCTGTCGCCGCTCTATTACATCTCCCGCGCGCTCCAGCCCTATGCCGATCTGATCGAGCCGCGTACCACCGACTTGAGCGAGGCGGTGCCGGAGCTTCTCGACCAGAAGCCGTCCGTGCTCATCATGGCCGATATCGGCAAGCTGCCGCAGGCCGCCGAAGAGCGGATCGCCGACTGGGTGTCGAAAGGCGGAACATTGATCCGTTTCGCCGGGCCGAAGCTTGCGGGGGCGAGCAGCGACGATTCCCTGCTGCCGGTGACCTTGCGGCGCGGCGAGCGCTCGCTGGGCGGCACGCTGTCATGGTCGCAGCCGCAACCCCTCGCCGCCTTCCCGGCAACGGGTCCCTTCGCCGGCCTCCCGACGCCCAAGGATGTCACCGTTACCAGACAAGTGCTGGCCGAGCCCTCACCGGACCTGTTTCAGAAAACCTGGGCGAGCCTCGCCGACGGAACCCCGCTCATAACAGGCGAAACGCGCGATCAGGGCCGCATCGTGCTTTTCCACGTCGCGCCCGATGCCGCATGGTCCAACCTGCCGATCAGCGGCACCTTCGTCGAAATGCTGCGCCGTCTCGTCGTCCTCTCGCGCGGCGCGGTGGGGGCCGAAAGCGGCGCCGCCAATGCCTCGCTGCCGCCCTATCTGGTGCTGGCGGCGGATGGCGCGATGACACCGCCAACACCAGAGGTAAAGCCCCTCGCCGTCAGCGCCGATGCCACACCTGAGGTCACCTACGACAACCCGCCCGGCTTCTATGGCTCAGAGAACGCGCTCCATGCGCTGAACCTACTTGGGCCGAAATCGGAACTGACGCCCTTGACGGAGCCGAAGCTCTCCTTGCCCCTGACCACCACGGCCTATGCCGCCGATACCTCGATCCCACTGCGCGGCCCGCTCTTCGCCGCCGCCGCGCTCCTGCTGGCGCTCGATACGCTGCTGATGCTCTGGCTCGGCGGCCATCTACGCCTGCGTCAGCGCAACGCAGCCGTACTCGGCGTTACGCTCTTGCTGCTCCTGCCTGCCGTACCCTTCGTTACGGCTTTACCTGCATTGGCGCAGGAACAGGTGCATAATGACGAGAAGCCCGGCGACAAGGCGATGATATCAGCGGTCTCCTCCACTCACCTCGCCTATATCGTCACCGGCGACAAGGCGGTGGACGATATAGCCAAGGCCGGGCTCGAAGGGCTGACGCAATTCCTCCGGGAGAAGACCGCGCTCGACCCCGGCGAGCCCATCGGCGTCGACCCCGCGCGGGACGAGCTTGCCTTCTACCCGCTCATCTACTGGCCGGTGGAGGCGAGCGCGCAGATGCCGGGCGAGGCGGCGATTGCCCGCGTCGATGCCTATATGCAGAACGGCGGCACCGTGCTTTTCGACACGCGCGACGAGCTTGCGGCCGGCGCCGTACCCGGCGGTACGACGCCCAACGGCCAGCGCCTGCGCGCCATCCTCGACGGTATGAACGTGCCGCCGCTGGAGCAGGTGCCTGATGACCATGTCCTGACGAAATCCTTCTACATCATGCCCGACTTCCCCGGCCGTTATCGCGGCAGCCCGCTCTGGGTGGAAGCCTCGCCCGACAGCGAGAAGCGGGAGGATCGCCCCGTGCGCGTCGGCGACGGCGTCAGCCCCATCCTCATCACCGCCAACGATCTCGCCGGTGCATGGGCGGTGGACGCGCAAGGCATGCCGCTGCTCCCCACCGTGCCGAACGACCCCATGCAGCGCGCCTATGCGCTGCGCGGCGGCGTCAACATCGTGATGTACATGCTGACCGGCAATTATAAATCCGACCAGGTGCATGTGCCCGCCCTGCTCGAGCGGCTGGGAAACTAACTTATGCATACGTCCCTCGATTTTCAGCCGCTGTTTTCGTGGATCACCCTCGCGGCGATTCTGGCGCCGCTGGCGCTGCTGGTGGTGGCCGGACTCGCGCTCCGCAGCCGGGGTGCCACCCTCCGTCTCCTCGCGCTCGCCGCGCTGGCGCTCGCCCTCGTCAATCCCGTCATCGTCAATGAGGAGCGCGAGCCGCTGAAAAGCGTCGTAACCGTCGTTGTCGACCGAAGTCAGAGCCAGAATTTGGGCAATAGGCAGGCGGATACCACCGGGACTCTGGCGAAAGTTCGGCAAGAACTCGGCAATTTCCCGCAATTCGACGTCCGCGTGGTCGAGGCCGGGGGTTCCGGCAGCACCTCCACCCGCCTGTTCCAGGCGCTGGGCGGAGCCCTCCGCGACGTGCCTCCGTCCCGCGTCGGCGGCGCGATTCTGATCACTGACGGGCAGGTTCATGATATTCCGGCCAATGTCGCCGGCCTCGGCTTCAACGCCCCGCTCCATGCCCTGATCACCGGCACGCCTGACGAGTTCGACCGCCGTATCCGCTTCGTCAACGCGCCGCGCTTCGGCATCGCCGCCAAGCCGCTGGAGCTGACCTACACCGTCACCGACGAAGGCAAATCAGAGGCGGCGAGCGGAACCGCGCGTGTCGAAATTCTTGTGAACGGCCAAGCGGTTAGCGAGGAGAACGCCACTGTCGGTGCTGAAATGAAGGCCGAGATCACCCTGCCCCGCGCCGGCGTCAATATCGTCGAGATCAGGACCGACACCCTCCCCGGCGAGGTGACCGGCGCCAACAACCGCGCGGTGGCGAAGATCGACGGCATCCGCGATAATCTGAAAGTGCTGCTCGTCTCCGGCGAGCCGCACAATGGCGAGCGCACCTGGCGCAACCTCCTAAAATCCGACGCCTCGGTCGATCTCGTCCATTTCACCATTCTGCGCCCGCCGGAAAAGCAGGACGGCACGCCGATCCACGAATTGTCGCTGATCGCCTTCCCGACGCGCGAGCTGTTTGTCGAGAAGATCGAGGATTTCGACCTGATCATTCTCGACCGCTATCAGCATCGCGACGTTATGCCGTTGATTTATTACGATTTTATCAGCCAATACGTGGAAAATGGCGGCGCGCTTCTCATCGCCGCCGGCTCCGAATATGCCGGTGACCAGTCGATCGCGCAGACCCCGCTGGTCAGCACGCTGCCGGCGATGCCGACCGGCGAGGTCACCGAGAAGGCGTTTTATCCGCGCCTGACCGATCTCGGCAAACGCCATCCGGTAACACGCGGCCTCGAAGGCGGAGCGGACGAGCCGCCGCACTGGAGCCGCTGGTTCCGCATCGTCGGCATCGACCAGCCCCAAGGCCAGGTGATCATGAGCGGCGCGGACAACAAGCCGCTTCTGGTCCTGAACCGCGTCGGCCAGGGCCGCGTCGGCATGTTCCTCTCCGACCAGGGCTGGCTCTGGGCGCGCGGCTTCGAAGGCGGCGGCCCCTATGCCGCGCTCTACCGCCGCATCGCCCACTGGCTGATGAAGGAGCCGGAACTGGAGGAGGAGCAACTGACCGCCGACGACAGCGGCAGCACGCTGCAGATCCGCCGCCAGACCTTAGGCGACAATCCCGGCAAGGCGAGCGTCGTCACGCCGTCAGGCAAAACCGTCGAGGTGGACTTGACCCAATCCGCGCCGGGCATCTTCACCGGCACGCTGGAAACGGGCGAAATCGGCCTGTTCCAGGTCGCCAATGGCGATTTGAGCACCCTCGCCCATGTCGGCCCCGTGGACGCACCCGAATTCGCCGACAGCGTCTCGACCATGGCCAAGCTGGAGCCGCTGGCGTCGGAGACCGGCGGCAGCGTGCGGCGGCTGCGGCCGGAGGCGGGGCAGACGAGCATCGATGTCCCCAGCATCATCGCCATACGCGGATCAGGCGCGGCGAGCGGCGCAAACTGGATCGGCCTGCGCGAAACCGGCGACACCGCCCTGAAAAGCGTAAACCGCCTGCCGCTCTTCTCCGGCTTCCTGGCCCTCGCCGCCATGCTGCTGGTGCTGGGCGGGATGTGGTATCGCGAGGGGCGGTGATTTTCTTCCCTCCCCCTTGCGGGGGTCCGAAGGACGGGCCGAGACGCGTGGCTCGGCCCCGCCAAGTGGCCCGAAGAGTCGGGTGGGTGGGGGGGTGACGTTTGCGCTACATTCTTCGAAGCAAGTGCAAACGTCACCACCCCCATCCGCCCGCTAACGCGGGGTTCGTCGCTGGAAAAGCCAAATCGTTGGCTTTTCCTCGGCCTTCGGCCGAACGCTCCTCAATCCCCGCAAGGGGGAAGGAGGGCGCGAGCCTTTACACCCTATCCCTATGCTTCACCGCCCCCGCCACCTTCTCCAGCGCGCGCGGATAAAGCTCGCACGCCAGCAGCCGACCCGGATCGACGGGCGCGGGCATCAGGATCTTCCCCGGCTCGACCTTGTGAAAGCCGAACGGCCCGTAATAAGGCTCGTCGCCGACGAGCACCACCAGTCTATGCCCCGCCACCCGCGCCGCTTCCATCGTCATGCGCATCAGCGCGCGGCCGATGCCGCGGCTTTTCCATTCCGGTCTGACCGCAAGGGGGCCGAGCAGCAGGGCGGGCGTCGTGCCCACCACCACATGGGTCATGCGCACGGAGCCGATGACGATGCCGCCATGCAGGGCGACGAAGGACAGCGCGCGGTCATGTGGCCCGCCCTCACGGATGCGATAGGCGGCGCGCACGAAACGCCCCGGCCCGAAAGCCTCGGCATTGATGGCTTCGATTTCAGGATTATGCGCAGGGTCTTCCTGCGCGTAGGTCAGTTCAAGGGGCTGCATGGCAACAAACGCAATTGGAGAAATCGGGGGCGGCTCGGCGCGAATTCAGGAAATGTGAAGCGGTTTCCGTTCGAATTCGCGTGCAAAGACGCGGGACAGGTGCGACAGCGCTTTTCCAAGCGCCGGTCCGGTTCATCGTCGGATGAAGAGCATCCCTGTCAAAACATCTCTCCCAAATGCGGGCCATTCCGGCCCATTGGATCGTTCGGCTCCCTAGCACCAAAAGACGCCAGCGTAAATAAAATAAATCGCAGCTGGTTGCCGAAGCGTTTCCACCCGGCCCATCCTCCGGCAGTGCGTCCGTTGCAGTTTTATCACACCATTCCCCGCCTTTCGCATCACCGCCCCCATGCTTGACGCACATCAAACGTCGCTCCTGCCCTCGGGATCATGGTGCACAGCGTCAATGATCAACGACCAAGGAGAGAGGATCATGAAAGAGTGGAATGGCATGGCGCGGGGGCTGGCAGCGGCGGCGGCGCTTTTCCTTGCCGGGGAGGCCCAAGCGGCGGACGCGGTGACGGCTGCCCCGGAAGCCCCGCAGGCGGAAGCGCCGGCGGCACTGAGCCCGTGGCAGTTCCGTCTGCGCGCGCTGGGCGTCGTCACCAATGACAGCGGCAGCGTCGATCAGATTCCGGGCTCCGACCTCTCCTATTCGGACACGATCGTGCCGGAGCTCGACATCACCTATTATTTCACCGACAATCTGGCGGCTGAACTCATCCTCGGCACCACCAAGGCCAATGTGAACGGCGAAGGCGCCATCGGCGGGCTCGGCAAGATCGGCGAAGTCTGGGTGCTGCCGCCCACGCTGACGCTGCAATACCATTTCACCAATTTCGGCGCGTTCAAGCCCTATGTCGGCGCGGGCGTGAACTACACGATCTTCTATAATCAGGACGGCAACGGCGCGCTGCGCGACCTCGACGTCGAGAACAGCTTCGGCGCGGCGCTGCAAGTCGGCTTCGATTACATGATCGACCAGCACTGGGGTGTGAATTTCGACGTGAAGAAGCTGTTCCTGAAGCCCGACTTCGAGGCAACGTTGGCCGATGGCACGGCGATTTCCGGGGAGGCCAAGCTCGATCCATGGCTGATCGGCGCGGGTGTGACGTATCGGTTTTAAGGGCTAATGAATGTCGGCGGGACAGTACCCCCCTCTGTCCTGCCGGACATCTCCCCCTCAAGGGGGGAGATTGGCCTTCATCGAGGACGGCACCCAATCCTGCAGCGTTGGCGATTGGTGAAGGCGGAACTGACAGCCAATCTCCCCCCTTGAGCGGGAGATGCCCGGCAGGGCAGAGGGGGGGTGTCACATGCACAAACGTTGAATCACCCTCGCAACAACCCCGCCCAACCGATTCAAACGACTCACCTTTTCACCACGTCTCCGGCAACGCCACGCCTTCAACTATCTCCTTAAGCCGCTGGCGTGTCGAGGCGGTCGTCCCCTCGGGCAGACGATCCAGCGCAAAGAACCCCGCTTCGGCTATTTCCCGGTCCGGCAGCTTCGGCGCGGTCTGCCGCCAGTTCCGGCAAACATAGAGCGCGACATGGTCGCGCCGCGATGCATGAGCGTTCATATAGAGCGCGAAAAGCTCCGCCGGGCCGGTCAATTCGATATTGCCCTCTTCGCTGAGTTCCTTGGCGAGCGCCTGCCCGAAGGTCTCGCCCGTCTCCACCCCGCCGCCCGGAAAATGCCAGCCCGGCACATAGGTGTGGCGGACGAGAAAGACCGTCCCCGCCTTTTCGTCCAGCACCACCGCGCGCACGCCCAGCGTCATCGGTCTTCTCAAGAGGAACCAGGTGTGGAACAGCCTGCGCCGCAGCCTCGCTATCATATCCGCCATTCCGGGCATTCCTTGCTTTTATCCGATATCAGAGGCTAAACCGTACGGCATGTTCAAGCTGGCCCACATATCCGACATCCATCTTTCCCCTCTGCCCGGCATCACTTACCGGCAGCTGATGTCCAAGCGTATCACCGGCTATGTCAACTGGCTGCGCCACCGGCGGAGCACGATGACGGGCGATGCGCTCGGCAATCTCACCGCCGCCATGCGGGTCGAGAATCCGGACCATATTGCCGTCACGGGCGATCTCGTCAATCTCGCGCTCGATCTGGAAATCGAGGCCGCACGGCTGTGGCTGGAGACGCTGGGCGATCCCGCCAACGTCTCGCTCGTCCCCGGAAATCACGACGCCTATGTGCCGGGCGCGCTCGACAAGGCCTGCCGCGCCTGGGAGCCGTGGATGCGCGGCGATGGCGTTGATAATCACGGTGAGCGGGTTGAGTTTCCCTATATGCGCGTGCGCGAGGGTGTGGCGCTGATCGGCGTCTCCTCGGCCCGCGCCACCGCGCCCTTCATGGCCAGCGGCGACTTCACCCGCCGTCAGGCCGTGCGGCTGGCAAGGATGCTGGACGAGGCGGGCAAGCGCGGCCTCTTCCGCGTTGTCCTGATCCATCACCCCCCGGTGCGCGGCGCGACACGCGCCCATAAAAGATTGTTCGGCATAGGCCGCTTCCAGAAGGTGATCCGCCGGCACGGCGCGGAACTGATCCTCCACGGCCATACCCACCTTGCCACCCGCTATGAGATCGACGGCCCATCAGGGCCGGTGCCTGTCATCTGCGTACCCTCCGCCTCTCAAGATTTCGGCGCCAAGCGGCCAGCGGCGCGGTTCAATCTGTTCAATATAGGGAAAAAGAACGACGGCTGGACCTGCCACTGGACCGAACGCGGGATCATCGATGCGAGCGGGCAGATTGTGACGATTGGGGAGCATGAGTTGAAGGTGAGCGCACCGCTGCTTCTGTCGGCGGATCGCGGTTAATCCAATAAACGGAAATCTCGGCGGGACAGCTCCCCCTCTGGGCTGCCGCCCATCTCCCCCGCAAGGGGGAGATTAGCCTTCATGGACGCGTAAAGCCAATCACATAGGTTGCAGAATAGAGAACCGTCATCGATGCCAGCCAATCCCCTTGCGGGGGAGATGGGCGGCAGCCCAGAGGGGGGGCGCTGTCCCGTCGACGGTCCCGGATGTTCTGTACAAACAGTCCGCTAAACCAGCCGCACCGACATCCCCCCATCGGCCAGCATCGGGCTTCCCGTCACGAAGCTCGCGCGGTCCGACAACAGGAACAGCGCCGCCTGCGCGATCTCCCTCGCCTCCGCCATGCGCTTCATCGGATGCAGATTGGCGACGAATTCCAGGAACTCTGGATTTCCATGCCCGGCGGCGGGCGTAATCGTCCCACCCGGCAGCAGCGCGTTGATACGAACGCCATCCGGCCCGTGATCTGACGCAAGCGACTGGGTGAAGCCGACGAGTCCCGCCTTCGATGCTGCATAGGCGCTCATGCCCGGCAGCCCGCCATTGCCGAACCCGACAAAGCTGGAAGTGAAGACGATCGAGCCCCTGCCCTGCTTCTTCATGACCGGTATCTGTGCCTTGGCGGCAAGGAATGCGCTCGTCAGGTTGATCGCGATGACATCGCTCCAATTGGCAAGCGTCATCTCGCCCACCGGCTGCATCTCGCCGACAATGCCCGCATTGTTGAACGCCCCGTCCAGCCCGCCGAACGTCTTCACCGCCATATCCACGAGGGCTGTGGCATAGCCCTCCTCGCGCACGTCGCCTGCCAGGAACACCGCCCTGCCCTCGCCGCCGCTGCGGTTGATCTCGCCCGCAAGCGCTTCCAGCTCCGCCGCCCGGCGCGCCCCAAGAACCACATTGGCCCCCTCCGCCGCAAACAGCAGCGCCGCCGCCGCGCCAATCCCGCTGCTCGCACCGGTAATGATGATCGATTTGTTTTTCAGTTCCATGACGTGATCTCCTGTCGGTTTGGAACAGGAGATCTACGGGCGGGCGACGAACCCAGCTATCTGGTTCTTGCGGTGAGAGTGGGTAACCATACAAGAAATCCGACGCTCTACGTCGCCCCCCTCTGCCCTGCCGGACATCTCCCCCGCAAGGCGGGAGATTGAGCCTTCATCAGGGCTGGCATCAATCGCAAACGCTGAAAAGTGAGCGGTGGAAGCCGTATCAGCCAATCTCCCCCTTGCGGGGGAGATGCCCGGCAGGGCAGAGGGGGGCGCTGTCCCGCCGACACTAAACATCAATCAAAGGACGGGCAGCCCCGCCTCAAACCACCATCCCGATGCGGTCCTTCAGCACCACCAGCAGCAGGCCGCAGGCTGCGAGGGCGCCTATGAGGAACCAGACGAACCCCGTCACAAAGCCGGTCCACCGGCTGCGCTTGGGTGGCTCCGCCAGCGCCGCCGCCTGCGCGGAAACCGGCGCAGGCGCTTCCGCAGCGGCGCTGTCTGCCACGGGTCTCCCGGCGCGCAAATCCAGGCGCTCGCCTTCCATGAGCCGCTCCCGCTCGACGATGCGCTCGGCGATATAGACGGTGACGGCATCCGAAATGGGTTTGATCTCGGTCGACTCAGCCATGACCACGCGCCCCACCCGCGTGTCGCGCACGAAACGATAGGTGCGCCGGTCGCGGCCCATCATCACATGCGCGGTCGCGTCGATCCAGAGGCGCGGCTGCAGGCCAGTCGAAAGCGCGAAGTCCCACTGCCAGTCATCGGCGGGCACCTCGTCGAATACCGGCTGGAGATCCTGCGCCAGGAGTTCCAGCCGGATGCGGTCGGCTTCCTTCATATCGACGACCACATCGCCACGGTCGGCGGAAGCGATCTTCGCCGTGCGGATCGCATCCGACAGGCGGCGCACGGCGGCGCCGGGTGAACTGGCCTTATCGCTCGTCTCGCTCATAGCATGTCCGCAGTAACGTGCACGTTAAGGGGACATTAACCGAGAGAAGGGAATAAGCAAATAGCTGCCTACTCCCTTACTCCCTACTCCCTTAAGCCACAATCCTGTTCGCCGCCGCGATGATCGCCTCCAGCGACGCCGTCACGATGTTGTCATTGACGCCGACGCCGAAGATTTTCCCGCCCGGATGCGCGATTTCCATATAGCAGATAGCCGAAGCGTCGGACCCCTGCCCTAGGGAATGCTCGGAATAATCGACGACCGAGAGCTTGATCCCGAGATAATGCGAGAGGGCATCGACGAAGCCGTCGATGGGACCGGTGCCGTGGCCCTCGATCCGCTTCGTCACCCCGCCGTCGAAAATCTCGGCGGCCATGATCCGGCGGCCCTTGCGCTCGGGATCGGGATAGGTGTGGTGATCGACGAATTTCAGCCGTGCATCGGGCTGCGTCACATAGATCTTCTGGAATTCGTCATGGATGCGCTTCGAGGGCAGTTCCCTGCCTTCGTCGTCGGTGATCCTCTGGATCACGTCGCGGAATTCCACCTGCAGATTGCGCGGCAGGTTGAGGCCGTAATCCGCCTGCAGGATATAGGCGATGCCGCCCTTGCCCGATTGCGAGTTGATGCGGATGATCGCCTCATAGGAACGCCCCACATCCTGCGGATCGATGGGGAGATAAGGCACCTCCCACAGAGGCTTGTTGGCTTGGCGGATCGCCTTCATCCCCTTGTTGATCGCGTCCTGGTGCGAGCCGGAGAAGGCGGTATAGACCAGTTCGCCCACATAAGGGTGCCGCTCGGGGATGCGCAGCTGGTTCGAATATTCGTAGACGTCCTTCATCCTGACGATGTCGGAGCAGTCCAGTTCCGGATCGATCCCTTGCGTGAACATGTTGAGCGCCAGCGTCACCACATCGACATTGCCGGTGCGCTCGCCATTGCCGAACAGCGTGCCCTCCACCCGGTCCGCGCCCGCCATCAGGCCGAGTTCGGTGGCGGCGATGCCGGTGCCGCGGTCGTTATGCGGGTGGAGCGAGATGATCAGGTTTTCGCGATTGTCGAGATTGCGGCACATCCATTCGATCTGGTCGGCATAGATGTTCGGCGTCGCCATCTCCACCGTCGATGGCAGATTGACGATGAGCTTGTTCTCAGGCGTGGGCTTGATGATCTCGGTGACGGCGTTGCAGATCTCCAGCGCCACTTCCAGCTCGGTGCCCGTAAAACTCTCCGGCGAATATTCGAAGCGGTAGCCTCCCCCCGCCTTCGCCGCCATGTCGGTGATCATCTTGGCGGCATCCGTGGCGATCTGCTTGATGCCAGCCACATCCTTGCCGAACACGACGCGGCGCTGCAACTCGCTGGTGGAATTGTAGAAGTGGATGATCGGGCGATGCGCCCCTTCGAGCGCCTCGAAGGTGCGGGTGATCAGCTCGGGGCGGCATTGCACCAGCACCTGCAGCGAGACATCGCTGGGCACGCCGCCCTCCTCCACGCACCAGCGCGCAAAGTCGAAATCCGTCTGCGAGGCGGAGGGAAAACCGATCTCGATTTCCTTGAAGCCCATGTCGAGGAGCAATTGGAACATGCGCGCCTTGCGGTCATGCCCCATCGGGTCGATCAGCGCCTGGTTCCCGTCGCGCAAATCGACGGAGCACCAGATCGGCGCTTTCTCGATGCGCTTGCCGGGCCATGTGCGGTCGGGCAGGTCAACCGCCGGATAGGGCTGATATTTGGTCGCGGCGATGGGCATTCCCTTGAAGCTGGAAGAAGCTTTGGTCTCATTCATGGCTGTTCTCGTTTCTGCGGGCCGCGCAGCATACCGGCGGCTTATGACCGGATGGCGACGGCATGATCTCTACGGATGTCGATTGAGGGCAAGGAGCAGGGGCCTGGCGGGACCATTCGACCGCCGGACGCTCCTTAACGAGCCCGACGGTCGCCGATAAGGCCAAGAAGAAGCGAGAGTGGCAAGGCGCGCACATTCGCATCCGTGGAAACGGAGCGGGCAGAGACAGCGATGGCAGCGCGCGTGTTCATGGCAACAATCGATAATCGAGCCACGGGTCCTGCGCAAGAAAATTTTTAGGCAAACGGCACCGCCGCCGTCCCCCGCGGCAATTTTGCCTCTTCCTCGGGCTCGACATGGATGACCACGCGGGCGCTGGGGATGACATCCATCAGCGCGTTTTCAATGCGGTCGCAGATGACATGCGCGTCGCCGACGCTCATCTCGGCTGCCACGACCATGTGGAACTCGATGAAGGTAACCCGGCCGGCGATGCGGGTTCTGAGATCGTGCACCTCGAGCGCGCCGGCCGCATTGGCGGAGATGATATCGCGGATGCGGATCGTCTCGTCGAGATCGACGCCGACATCCATCAGCCCCTGCACCGACGAATTGATGACATGCCAGCCTTGCCAGAGAATGTTCAGCGCGACGATCACGGCGAGCAGCGGATCGAGGACGTCCCAGCCGGTATATACCGCTGCGACAAGGCCGATGACGACGCCCACCGAGGTCACCACATCGGTCATGATATGCTTGCCATCGGCAAGGAGCGCCGGGGATTTTTCGCTTGTGCCGGCGCGGATGAGAACCAGCGCCCAGACCAGATTGGCGACGCAGGCCACGCCGTTAACGGCGAGGCCGAGCCAGGGGTCCTCCAACCTGCGCGGCGCCTGGAACGCCCCCCACGCCTGATGGAAAATCAGCAGCGCCGCCACCACGATGAGCACGCCCTCCAGCACCGCCGAAAAATATTCAGCCTTGTGGTGGCCGAACGGATGGTTCTGGTCGGCGGGCATATGGCTGACGCGGATCGCCCACCAGGCGGCGATGGCCGCAATCACATTGACGATGGATTCGAGCGCATCCGAATAAAGCGCCACCGAGCCGGTAATGGCGAAGGCGGCATATTTCAGCGCAAGCACGCCCAAGGCGACCGGGATCGACCAGACGGAAAGAAGCTGAACCTTTGACTTCGCGTCCATGAAGACCCCCTAAACGCAAATAGTGAGTAGCGAATAGCGTATAAACGCTTCCCCTACCCACCTATTCGCTACTCGTTATCGCCTATTCGCGCGGCCGTCAGGCCGCTCGCTCTTTCACCCGCCGCGGCAGATGCGCCACGACATTCTCGATCATCCGCATGCCGGCATCGTGGCCCAGCGTCATAATCGATTCGGGATGGAACTGCACCGCCGCGATCGGCTCCTTTTTGTGCTCGAACGCCATGATGACGCCGTCCTCCGTCTCCGCCGTGACGATGAACTCGTCGGGCAGGCGCACCGGATCGGCGAAGATCGAGTGGTAGCGTCCGACCGTCACCTCCTTCGGCAGGCCGGAGAAAATGCGGCCCTGCTTCAGCACACGGATACGCGACGGCTTGCCATGCATCGGCTCGTGCAATTGTCGCAGCGTCCCGCCATAAGCCTCGGCGAGTGCCTGCAGCCCGAGGCAGACGCCGAAGATCGGCAGCTCGCGCGCCCGCGCCTTGGCGATGGTCGCCTTGCAGTCGAAGTCCTTCGGCATGCCCGGCCCCGGCGACAGCACCACCAGATCGGGCTTCAGCCGGTCGAAAAGCTCTTCCGCCACCGGCGAGCGCACCGTGGAGACATTCGCCCCGGTCTGACGGAAATAATTCGCCAGAGTATGGACGAAGGAATCTTCGTGGTCGACAAGCAGGATCGACAGCCCCTCGCCGACGCGGGCCGCCGCGCGCGTCTCGCCGCCCGCATTCGGCTTGTGGGCATCGCGAATGGCCGAGAGCATGGCCGATGCCTTGAGCTCCGTCTCCGCCTCTTCCTCTTCCGGCACGGAATCATAGAGGAGCGTCGCCCCAGCGCGCACCTCCGCAATGCCGTCCTTGATGCGGATGGTGCGCAGCGTCAGGCCGGTGTTCATGTTGCCGTTGAAGTGCACCATGCCGATGGCCCCGCCATACCAGGCGCGCGGGCTCTTCTCGTTTTCCTCGATGAACCGCATCGCCCAGAGCTTGGGCGCACCCGTCACCGTCACCGCCCAGGCATGGCTGAGGAACCCGTCGAACGCATCCATGCCCTCGCGCAGCCGGCCCTCGATATGATCGACGGTGTGGATGAGGCGCGAATACATCTCGATCTGCCGCCGCCCGATGACCCGCACCGAGCCCGGCTCGCACACCCGGCTCTTGTCGTTGCGGTCGACATCCGAGCACATGGTCAGCTCGGACTCGTCCTTCTTCGAATTGAGCAGCTTCAAAATCTGCTCCGAATCCGAAATCGCATCGTCGCCGCGCTTGATCGTGCCCGAAATCGGGCAGGTCTCGATCCGCCGACCGCTGACGCGCACGAACATCTCCGGCGAAGCGCCAACAAGATATTCCCCCTCGCCCAGATTGATGAAGAAGGAATAAGGCGACGGGTTGATCGCCTTCAGGCGGCGGGAAATCTCGGAGGGCTTGGTCTCGCAGCGTTCATAGAAAGTCTGCCCCGGCACCACTTCGAAGAGATCGCCGCGCTTGAAGCTCTCCTTCGCCCTTTCCACCAGCCGTGCGAACTCGCCGGGCTGATGGTCGCCGCGCGGCGGGATGCGGTCTGAGGGTTTGAACGGCTCGGCCACCGTCTCGCGCGGCAGCCCTTCCGTGGAAGCACCTTGGTAGGAGAACTCATAGCGGTCGAACCACGCCTTGGCGGAATAATGGTCCGCCACTAGGATCGCATCGGGCAGATAAAGAACGAGATCGCGCTGGCTGTCCGGGCGTTTCAGCTTGAAGGTGATGGGATCGAACTGGAAAGCCAGATCATAACCGAACGCGCCGTAAAGCCCGAGGCTGGCGTCCTCCTCAGAGAAGAACAGCCCGACAATAGCGCGCAGCGCCGTGAACACCGAAGGGGCGCGCGAGCGCTCCTCCTCGGTGAAATGCCGCTGCGGCTCGGCGATTGCAAGCTCGATCAGCGCCCCTTCCGCCCGCGCCACCGTCACATCGTCAAGGCCCTTCATCACGTCGAGGATGGGGCGCAGCATGACCTCGCCGCGCTTGTTGAGCGCCTCGATCTTCATCCGCCGCCCGTTCGACGTAATGACCAGCGGCGGGTCGATGATCGCCGTGTCCCAGCGCGTATAGCGGCCCGGATATTCGTAATTGGAGGAAAACACCGCCCCGCGTCGCCCGTCGAGCGCATCGATGCTCGCCTCGATCGCCCCCGCATAGGGCGTCGGCACCCGCGTTCGCCGGATGGCGACGCCGCCTGATGTCATATAGTCATGCATTTCATTTTCGGCAGTCATCGCCATCGTCCTCTCGCTCCTGAGTTTGGCTTGCGGACGGCTAAACAAAAAGGCCGCCCGGAAATTCCGTTGCGGCCCTGTGATCCTTTGCGCGCGTGCAAAAGCCTAGCGTGGCCGCTTTCAGCGGACCCACCACCAGCCATTGATGATCATGCGCGTGTTGTACATGGGCGGAATTGTTAGCGTCGAGTTGCGCCACTTGCAACTGGAAAGTTTACGCTCTTATCCGGGAAGCCACCATATGATAGGCTGTTGCAAAGGCTCAACAGCGGAGAAAAGCAATGCGCATATCCGTAGCAGAAGCAAAAGATCAGCTCGACGATTTGGTGCGGCGTGCCGAAGCCGGGGATGAAGTGATTCTCACCCGTAAGGGCCAAGCGGCCGTGCGGCTGGTGCCTGAACCCACTGCCTTGCGGGTAGCGCCGACCCCCGAACTACCGCCGGAGGAAGTCAAAAGACGCATGGAGGCGATTGCGGAAATTCGTGCGTCCGCCGCGGGGAAGGCAACGCCCGGACCAAGCGCCGCGCGCAGTCAGGACTTCCTTTATGACGAGAACGGTTTTCCCGCATGATAGCGGTCGATACGTCCGCACTGATGGCGATAATATTAAACGAACCGGAAGCCGACGTTTGCCACACTCGGCTTGCTGAGAATCGTTTGCTTATCTCCGCGGGAACAATTGCCGAAGCGTTAATCGTTTCTACCGGCCGCCGCCTTCAAAACGAAATGAATCGGTTGCTTGAAGCGACCAAATTCCAGATCATCGATGTCACCCCGGAAACCGCCCGGCGCATCGGCAATATCTATGCAAAATGGGGCAAAGGCATCCACCCTGCCGGGCTCAACTTCGGTGATTGCTTCGCCTATGACGTAGCGAAAGAGCATGGCTGCCCGTTGCTCTATGTCGGCAAGGATTTCGCGTGGACCGATATTGTGAGCGCGCTGTAAAACCGGCGAGGCAAAGCTCCCCGTAAATACAACGAAAAGTCCGGATCGTGGAAGCGATCCGGACTTTCCTTGTCCTCCAGAATGGGACAATATCAGGCCCAAGGTATTAGGCGGGGGCGGAACCCTGAACCCGATTTATTAGCCGAATATCTAAACTCTATTCAGACATCCGGAAACTGCAACTGGCACGTGCTAAAAGTCATTCAGTACGGAATTATTTGTATCGCAGGTTGCATAGATTCGCAAGCGGAAAAAGCTTCGTCGAGAAGCTTTTTTCGCATTGACGTTGAAGTTAACCTTTCTAATATACTACCAAAACGAGCATAAAAACGATTCGCATTATAATAAATGTGAGTCCGTTGAATGCTGCGTTTTTGCGCGCGCCGGAACGAAAGCCGGCTTCACATCTTGCCTATTCTCCCATCGCGATGAGGCTGGCATTACCGCCTGCCGCCGCCGTGTTCACCGACACCACCTGCTCCAGCGCAAAGCGCGTCAGATAGGTCGGACCGCCCGCCTTGGGGCCGGTACCGGAAAGGCCAGAACCGCCGAAGGGCTGCGTACCCACCACCGCGCCGATCATGTTGCGGTTGACATAGACATTGCCGATATCGAGCCGCTCCACCGCTTTGGCGACGGTCGCCTCGATGCGGGTGTGCAGGCCGAAGGTCAGGCCATAACCCGTCGCGGCAATCGAATCGAACACCTTGTCGAGCTCGCTCGCCTTCCAGCGCACCACATGCAGCACCGGCCCGAACACCTCCCGCGTCAGCGCTTCAGGACGGTCGAGCTCCACGATATGCGGCGCGAAGAATGTGCCCTCCCTCGGCGCCTCGCCGGCGAAGCGCACCTTCTGTGTCTTCCGCATCTCCTCGATATGCTCGGCCAGCATCTCTTTCTGGGCTTTGTCGATGATCGGCCCGATATCCGTGGAAGGCAGCGCCGGATCGTCAAGCACCAGCTCCCGCGCCGCGCCCTCGATCATCTCGAGCATGGAATCGGCGACATCCTCCTGCAGATAGAGAATGCGCAGCGCCGAACAGCGCTGCCCGGCGGAGCGGAAGGCGGACATCACCACATCGTCGGTCACCTGCTCTGCCAGCGCCGTCGCATCCACCACCATGGCGTTGAGGCCGCCCGTCTCGGCAATCAGCGGCACGATGGGGCCGTTCTTGGCCGCGAGCGTCCGGTTGATCGCCCAGGCCGTCTCGGTCGAGCCGGTGAAGGCGACGCCGCCGATGGCCGGATGCGCGGTCAGCGCCGCGCCGACCTTTCCATCGCCCGGCACATAAAGCAATGCATCCTCGGGCACGCCCGCCTCATGCAGCAGCTTCACCGCCTCATAGGCGATGAGCGGCGTCTGTTCCGCCGGCTTGGCGATAACGCTATTTCCCGCCGCAAGCGCCGCCGTCACCTGGCCGAGGAAGATGGCCAGCGGAAAATTCCACGGGCTGATGCAGACAAACACCCCGCGTCCGCGGTGGCGAAGCCGGTCATCCTCCCCCGTCGGTCCGGGCATCACCTGATCGTGTCCGAACTGACGCCGTGCCTCGGCGGCATAATAGCGGCAGAAATCCACCGCCTCGCGGATCTCGGCGATGCCGTCGTCAAGCGTCTTCCCCGCCTCGCGCGTCAGCAAATCCATCAGCCGGTCGCGATTCTTTTCCAGAAGATCGCTCGCCCGCTCGAGCGCCGCCGCGCGGGTCTCCACCGGCATGCGCGACCATTTCACAAAGCCCTTGCGCGCGATTTCGACCGCCTTATCGGCTTCCTTCTCTCCCGCCGGAACCACCGTTCCGACCAAGCTGCCATCCACAGGCGAGGCGACCCGCTCCGTCTGGTTCAGCGCCGTGACGCCGGGAATGAGCGGCGTGGCATCGACATTGCGCCGCACCGAAGCGATGCCGGAAAGCAGAGCGGCCAGCGCCTGACGGTCGCCAAACTCCAGCCCCGCCGAATTGCGCCGCGTCGCGCCATAAAGCCGCGGCGGCAGCGGGATCGACGGATTGCGATAACCCTTGCCGTCTTCCAGCTTCTGCCTTGGGCGCACCAAGAGATCGGCAATCGGCACATTCTCATCGCCCACCATGGAGACGAAGGAGGAATTCGCGCCATTCTCCAAAAGCCGCCGCACGAGATAGGCGAGCAAATCGCGATAGCCTCCGACCGGCGCATAGATGCGGCAGGCGATCTTTTCGCCCTTCTCGGTGATCTGCTTATAAAGACTTTCGCCCATGCCATGCAGCCGCTGGAACTCGAAGCCGCTCTTGTCGCTGCCCGCCATCTCGAGAATGGTCGCCACCGTCAGCGCATTATGCGTCGCGAATTGCGGGAAGAGCCGCGGCCGCGCCGCCAGCATCCGCTTGGCGCAGGCGAGATAAGAGGCATCCGTCGCCGGCTTGCGGGTGAAAACCGGATAATCCGGGAGCCCCCGCTCCTGCCCGCGCTTCACCTCCGTATCCCAATAGGCGCCCTTGACGAGCCGCACCATCATGCGCCGCCCGAGCTTCGTCGCCAAAGCCTCGATATGCTCGATGACGGGCAAGGCACGCTTCTGATAGGCCTGAATGGCAAGGCCGAAACCATCCCAGCCCTCAAGCGAAGGGTCGGCGAACACCTTGTCGATCACATCGAGCGAAAGCTCCAGCCGGTCCGCCTCCTCCGCATCGATGGTGAAATTGAGATCGTAGGACTTCGCCTTCTGCGCCAGAGCCAGCACATCCGGCACCAGCTCCTCCAGCACTTGCTCGCGATGCGTCGCTAGATAGCGTGGATGCAACGCCGAGAGCTTCACCGAAATGCCCATCCGGTCCGGCAAAGGCTTATTGCCCGCCGCCTTGCCGATGGCGTCGATGGCATCGGAATAGGATTTGAAATAGCGCCTGGCATCGGCCCGCGTCCGCGCGCCTTCGCCCAGCATGTCGAAGGAATGGCGATAGCCCTTGGCCTCGCTCGCCCGCGCGCGCTTCAAGGCTTCGCCGATGGTCTCGCCCAGCACGAAATGATGGCCGAGGAAGCGCATCGCCTGCTTCGTCGCCGCGCGCACCGTAGGCAGGCCCATGCGCTTGATGAGCCCAGCGACGACACCCTCCGGCGTCTCGCCCGGCTTGATCACCTTGGCGGAAAGCCCCAGCGCCCAGGCGGAAGCCGAAACGAACCAGGTATCGCCCGAAGCCTCATGCTCCGACCAGCGGCCCTGCTTCAGCTTGTCCTCGATGAGCTTGTCCTGCGTCGCCGCATCCGGCACCCGAAGCAGCGCCTCCGCCAGCACCATCAGCGCCAGCCCTTCGCGCGTCGAAAGCCCGTATTCGCGCAAAAAGTCCTCGACCCCGCCAATGCCGCTCGCCTCTTTACGGATCGCGGCGATATAGCCCCCTGCCCGCTCATCAATGCGCCGGTTCGCTTCCGGGCTGAAAGTAACCTCGTTTAGAAGCTTCGGCACGAGCATATTGTCATCCGGCGCATAAGGCGCGACAAATGGCTCGATCGGGCTCAAACGGGATGCGGGCTCGGCCAACATGAAAGTGCTCTCCTTGAGCGGAACCCGGGAGGCTTGGCAAACAAGCCCCGAGGTTTGATAGGGAAGATATGGGAATGGAGCAGATTTTTCTCCACATGCACGGTCCCGGCCCGAAACCCGGCTCAGGCAAAAGCCGCCGGTTTTTCGGGAAGAAGCATGCAAAACGGAGAAATCACCTGCACCACGAGCTTTCGCCCGTATAATTCATTTTACATGGTGGTTCTCACCAATTAAGAAAATAAATTTAGGGGAATATCCAGAAAAGAGAGGGGATTTTGGGGAATGAAAGACCTTGATCAGATGGACCGCAAAATCCTGCGCGCGCTGCAGGATAATGGGAGGCTGACCAACACCGAACTGGCCGAGTATATCAACCTCTCCCAGACCGCGACGGCCGAACGGGTGAAGCGCCTGACACGCGACGGTTATATCCTCGGCTATTCCGCCCGCCTCTCCCCCAAGCTCCTCGACCGCTCTATGCTGGTCTTCGTCGAAATCAAGCTCGACCGCACGACCCCCGAAGTCTTCGACATCTTCGCCGAAGCCACCCGCAAGAACCCCGACGTCATGGAATGCCACATGGTCGCCGGCGGCTTCGACTATCTCGTAAAGGCGCGCGTAGCCGACATGGAACACTACCGCCGGTTTTTATCCGACGCGCTGTTGTCTCTGCCGGGGATCAGAGAGACGCATACTTATGCGGTAATGGAGGAGGTGAAGGAGACGGCGAATATTCCGGTTTAGGGGAGAGGAAATGGGCGGTTTATTGAGTGATCCCGAGCGCTCTCAAATTACTGATGGCATCCTGATTTCCTTGCAGTGCGGCTTTGCGGAACCAATCCACCGCCGTATTCTCATCCTTCGCAACGCCTTGGCCACTCAAATACGCAGTTCCGAGCGTATTTTGCGCGACAGGGTTTCTTTGCTCTGCTGCTTTCGCGGTCCAAAGCGTCGCTCTTTGAAAATCTTGAGGCAGTCCTAGAAAACCTCCACCATACGCTACGCCAAGTCGCTCCTGTGCGTTCACGTTAAACGGAAAATTTTAATGTATATTGACCTCGCCCGCACCCAATCCTTCGCCAGCCCCGCCGACTTCCACACCTGGCTCTCGCTCCACCACGCCGACCAACCCGAACTCTGGCTAAAGCTCTACAAAAAATCCTCAGGCGTCCCCTCCATCACCTGGACCGAAGCCGTTGTCGAAGCACTCGCCTGGGGTTGGATCGACGGCATCAAGAAGGCCAATGATGCGCATTCATGGTTCCAGCGCTTTACGCCGCGAAAGCCGCGCTCAAGCTGGTCGAAGGTCAATCGCGATCATGCTGAACGGCTGATCGCGGAGGGGAGGATGCAGGAGCCGGGGTTGAAGGCGGTTCTTGCGGCGAAGGCGGATGGGCGCTGGGAGGCGGCTTATGCCGGGAGCGCGGGGATGGAGTTCCCGTCCGCCTTTCTGGCCGCGATTGAAGAAAACCCGGTCGCCAAGGAAACCTTTGCCAGCCTCAAGCGCGCCCAGCTCTATACGATGTATCACCGCCTCCATACCGCGAAAAAGGAGGAAACCCGCCAAAGGCTGATGGAAAAGATGCTCTTCAGCCTCACGCGCGGCGAAGCCTTCCGTTGATGGACCGCCCCCTCACCCGCCCCGCTTCTCGCGCGGAAACGCCGCTGCGGTAGCGACCACGGCGAGGGCGCAGCCGACGAGCATGTCTTCGACGCGCTCCATGAACAAAGCCGTCACGCCGCCCGAGCCGAACATGGTGAGATCATAGGCGATGAGGATGAGCGCCGTGATGACGGTGGTGTGCAGCCAGTAGCGGCGCGCGAAATGGTGCGGTACGTACAGGGACAGGACCACCACTGCCACGCACAGCAGGGCCGGCGAGCCGAGCAGTTTGATCATCAGCCAGGCGATGACGACGCCGCCGAAGGTTCCGGCCATGCGGTCCACCACGCGCACATAGCTTGAATGCGCATCCGGCTGCATCACCAGCATCGTCGTCACCACCACCCAGAGCGCATGGCGCGGATCGAGTTCCATGCCGATCCAGAGGCCGATGATAGCTGCGATGCCGTAAACCAGCGCAAAGCGGATCCAGCCGCCGTCTTTGGGCGGTTTCGTAACCACCTGCGAGCGCAAGATGGGCAGCGGGCCGAAGAGCTGGTGATCGATGAGCCGCGTCAGCGCCACCAGCCCGGCGCCGCCAATCGCGAAAGCAATCATATAGACATCCGCCACCGGAACCCCGGCGGACACCACCATTGCCAGCACGGCGAGCCGCATCGCCATCACAGGCGCCTTTCCCACGCGATAAAGGAAGCCCGCGGCAAAGGCCATGACGGCAAAGATTGCCCAGAACAGCGGCGGATAGCCTGCGAGGATCGGCCCCAGCACTGTTCCGGCAAAAAGCCCGAAGGTGCTTAAGGCGAGAATGAAAAAGCGCGGACGCAAGCCGCCATCCTCATCGGCAAAATAGAGGAGAACCCCCACCACCCCGCCGATGAGCCCGGCCTCCGGCTTCCCCATCGCCACGCCCGCGACGATCGGGCCGCCGGTGGGTATCAGGCACAAAACCGCGCGCCGCAACGTGTCGCGATTTGTCAGCCTTTCGATAAAGGAGCGCTGCTCACGATACATCGGATCGCCCAAGGCTTTCAGGCTTTATCCTTGGCGAGGTAATAGGCCACGAGCGCATTGGCATGGCCGTGCCCCATCTTATGTTCCGATTTCAGGGCAGCGACCATTTCCATGTGCTTTTTCCCCTGCATAGCCTCCAGCACCTCCAGCCAATGGCTGATCGGCTTCCCGTAATTTTTCTCGATGGAAGGAAAATAGGAAGCGGGGCCTTTCACCTTTTCTGCCGGCATCGCGCTGTCTCCTGTTTTGCCGGGATGGCATCGCGTAAATATAGGAGTGAAAAGTTAGCTTTTTTACACCGCATCGCCCCAATCGACCCGCCGCGCCCGCCGGTATATCTCTCCGTCCCGCTTGGTCACGACCCGTTCCTCGACCGTGCCGTCAGGCAGACACAGCTTGAGCGCCACCTTGCCGGAGCTCGCTTTTGGCGGCGCCAGCACGCGCGCCGCTGTCTTCACCCCCGCAAACCGCGCCGCGGCGAGGTAGATGAATTTCTCGTCTTCCCACGGCACTTCACCGCCCTTTGCCAGCCGATGCAGGCGGGAGCGGGCGACGCGGCGGGAGAAGTGGCACCAGTCGGGCTCGGTCAGGGGGCATGGCGCGGTGTGCGTGCAGGGGGCGATGAGCTGCGCGCCGTTTTCGATGAGCAGCTTGCGCGCCGCCATCACCCTGCGCCAGCCGGCGGGGGTACCGGGTTCGATCACGAGCAGCATCCCCTTCGCCACCTGCCAGAGTTTGAGGACAAGCCGCTGCCCCTCCTCCGGCGAAAGCTCGTCCAGCACATAGGCGAGCGTCACGAGGTCATAGCTTTCCGTATCAGGCATCTCCCGCGCCACATCCGCCGCCCGCCACTCCAGCTCTTCCAGTCGCGCGTGGCGCGAGAGCGCTTGCCCGAGCGCGCGGATCGCAGGACTCGCCTCCAGCATCACAGCCTTTGCCAGCGAAGGCCAGCAATCCGCCGCCGCCCATAGCGCCGTGCCTGGCCCTGCCCCGACATCAAGCAGGCTTTTCGGCGCAAAATTCGGGACAAGCTCGGCGGCATAACCCATGCTCGCCCGCACCGCCGCATATGTCGCGGGCAGCCTTGTGGCGATATAGGCCCGCGCCGCGAGGTCGGTCGATAGATGCAAGGCGCCGTCCCGCGTCTCCGCCCGGTAGCGGCGCGAGAGGATATCCGCCGCGCGCTTCAATTCCGCCAGCGGAATGCCTTCCAGCGCCTCGTCAACGGCGAGCCTTAATGGGGTGGGGAGTTCCATGCGCGGGTGGTTTTCCGGTTGCGTTGCGGCTGGAATAGAGGGTTTTGCGGCAAATGCAAACGCCGCGCATCACGCCGATATTGCCAAAAAAGGCCAGCCTTGGGTTGCCCCCAGCGCACAATTGCCTCTAACAAGAAACATTCTGTCGCGCCGGTGCTTGAACACCCGCCGCTTTGGTGCTTGGTTTATAATCGGAGACCGGAGAAAAATGAGCCCGGCAATGGAGACATCAATGAAATCCTTCACGCTTGCAATCGCGTCATCCCTTCTGGCATTTGCGCTTGCCCCCGCCGCCCATGGCGCCGAGCCCGAAAGCTGCTCCACGGTGCGCTTTTCCGATGTCGGTTGGACGGATATAACCTCCACCACGGCGGTGGTGACGGAAATCCTGAAAGGCCTCGGCTACCAGACGGACATCAAGGTGCTCTCCGTCCCTGTCACCTATGCCTCGCTCTCCAAGAAAGATATCGACGTGTTTCTCGGCTATTGGAAGCCGTCGATGAATGCCGATCTCCAGCCTTATCTCGACGACAAGACGGTGGAGACGCTGCGCACCAACCTCACCGGCGCGAAATACACCCTCGCCGTGCCGAAATATACCTATGAGGCGGGGCTCAAGGATTTCAAGGATATCGCCAAGTTCAAAGACCAGCTCGGCGGCAAGATCTACGGCATCGAGCCCGGCAATGACGGCAACCGCCTGATCCTCGATATGATCAACAAAGACGCCTTCGGCCTCAAGGGCTTCGAGCTGGTGGAATCCTCCGAACAGGGCATGCTGGCGCAAGTGGCGCGCGACGTCAAAGCCAAGAAGCCGATCGTCTTCCTCGGCTGGGCGCCGCACCCGATGAACAAGAATTTCGAGATCGATTATCTCTCCGGCGGCGACGAGTTTTTCGGCCCGGATTTCGGCGGCGCGACCGTCAACACCAATGTCCGCACCGGTTATACCACCGAATGCCCCAATGTCGGCAAGTTCCTGACCAATCTGGAATTTTCGCTGCCGATGGAAAACGAGATCATGGGCAAGATCCTGGACGATGGCGAGGAGCCGGCCAAGGCGGCGAAGGACTGGCTCAAGGCCAATCCGGCTGTGCTGGACCAGTGGCTGGCCGGAGTCACGACGAAGGACGGCGGGGATGGATTGGCTGCGGTGAAGGGGTATCTGGGGCTTTAACCTTGGCGCCCTCCCTCCCCCTTGCGGGGAGGGTGGCCCGATAGGGTCGGGTGGGGGTGGTTAAGGCAGCGCGCCAACGGCATTCTACAGTGCGCTTCCTTTACCACCCCCATCCGCCCGCTAACGCGGGCACCTTCCCCGCAAAGGGGGAAGGAGGGCGCAAGCCGTCTGGCAGGGCGCTGCCCCTCCTCGCTGCCAAATAACAAAGGGGAACCAGAAATTTGAACTGGCTGACTGAGTACAAAATTCCCGTCGGGCGCACGGCGAAGGGTGTGGTCGACTGGCTAACGAGCCATCTGACCTGGGCGTTCGATGCGCTGGCGGCGGTGATGCAGGCCATGATCGACGGCCTCCTGTTTGTGCTCAACACCCCGCCCCCGCTGGTGACGATCATTATCTTCGCCGCCATTGCCTGGTTCCTCCAGCGCCGCATTTCGGTCGTGGTGCTAACCGTACTCGGCTTCCTCTTCATCCTGAACCAAGGTTATTGGAAGCAGACGATGGAGACACTGACGCTGGTGCTCTCCTCCTGTATCCTTTGCATGGGGCTGGGCGTGCCGCTCGGCATCGCGGCCGCACACAGGCCGAGGCTCTATGCCGCGATGCGCCCCGTGCTTGATTTGATGCAGACGCTGCCCACTTTCGTCTATCTGATCCCGGCCATCGTCTTCTTCGGCATCGGCATGGTGCCGGGCCTCCTTGCCACCGCCATCTTCGTGCTCCCCGCCCCTATCCGCCTGACGCATCTAGGCATTTCTTCGACGCCTCGCCATTTGATCGAGGCGGGCGAAGCCTTCGGCGCATCGCCACGCCAGCTTCTATGGAAGATCGAGCTGCCCTCCGCCAAGCCGCAAATCCTCGCCGGGCTGACGCAGACAATCATGCTGTCGCTCTCCATGGTTGTCATCGCCGCGCTGGTGGGCGCCGATGGGCTGGGCGTGCCGGTGGTGCGGGCGCTCAACTCGGTCAACACCGCGCTCGGCTTCGAGGCCGGGCTCGTCATTGTGGTGGTGGCTATCGTGCTCGATAGGATTTTCCGTTCAAGCAAGGAGAGCTGACATGACCGCCATCACGCTCGACCGGGTTTCCATCATCTTCGGCAAGAAAACCGAGCAGGCGCTAGCGCTCGCCGACCGGGGCGCCACCCGCGCGCAGATCCAAAGCGAGACCGGTCATATATTAGGCGTGCATGAGTGCTCGCTCGATATTACCGAGGGTGAAATTCTCGTGCTGATGGGGCTCTCCGGCTCCGGCAAATCGACGCTGCTGCGCGCCATCAACCGCTTGAACCCGATCACACGCGGCCGCGTGGTGGTGCATAATGGCAGGCGCTCCATCGATGTCGGCAAGGCGGACGCGGCGGCGCTGCGTCATCTGCGCACCCATCTGGTCTCGATGGTGTTCCAGCAATTCGGCCTCCTTCCCTGGCGCACGGTGGAGGAGAATGTCGGCTTCGGCCTCGAAATCGCCGGCCATTCCAGGGAAGGTCGCACCGCCGCGGTGCGTCAGCAGTTGGAGCTGGTTGGGCTCAAGGATTGGGCCGCGCGCAAGGTCGGCGAGCTCTCGGGCGGCATGCAGCAGCGCGTCGGCCTTGCCCGCGCCTTCGCCACCGGGGCGCCGATCCTGCTGATGGATGAGCCTTTCTCCGCGCTCGATCCGCTGATCCGCAACCGCCTGCAGGACGAGCTGCTGGACCTGCAGGCGCGCCTGCGCAAAACCATCGTTTTCGTCAGCCACGATCTCGATGAGGCGATGAAAATCGGCAACCGCATCGCCATTCTGGAAGGCGGGCGCATCGTCCAGTGCGGCACGCCGCAGGATATTCTGCTCAACCCCGTCAATGATTACGTGGCGGATTTCGTCGCCCATATGAACCCGCTCGGCGTTCTGCGCGCGGGAGATATCATGTCCCGCTTCGTCCGCGTCGCCGCCACCCGCCCCTTCGCCGCCACCGCGCGCTTTGAAACCCCGGTGCGCGAAATCATGCAGGCGGTGGCGAAGAACGACGGCGATGTCGGCGTCGTCGAAAACGGCCAGATCATCGGCAAGATTTCAGCGGATGACATTGTGAGAGGGCTGACGCGGCATCAGCGGGGATGAGCGCGCACCTTCCCTCCCCCTTGCGGGGAGGGTGACCCGGAGGGTCGGGTGGGGGTGGTGACGTTTGCGCTTTTGCTGGAGAAAATGGTGTAAACGTCACCCCCCCCCATCCGCCCGCTAACGCGGGTTTCGTCTCTGCAAAAGCCAAATCGTTGGCTTTTTCTCGGCCTTTTGGCCGAACGCTCCTCAATCCCTGCAAGGGGGAAGGAGGGCGCGAGCCTACGCCGCCCTTTCCTTCTGCCTCGCCGCTACCCTTGCGCGGATCGTCTCCACATCCGCGCGGGGCGTCGCTGCGAACAGCGTTTTCGTATACTGGTGCTGCGGGTCGGAGAACACCTTGTCCCGGGTGCCGTATTCCACCACCGCGCCAAAATGCATCACCATCACCTCATCGGCGATATAGCGCACCACCGAGAGGTCGTGGCTGATGAAGACATAGGTCAGTCCCAGTTCATCCTGCAGATCCGCGAGGAGGTTCAGCACCTGCGCCTGCACGGAGAGGTCGAGGGCCGAGACCGGCTCGTCCAGCACCAACAGGCTCGGATTCAGCATCAGCGCGCGGGCGATGGCGATGCGCTGGCGCTGGCCGCCGGAGAACATGTGGGGATAGCGGTTGAAATGTTCCGGCCCAAGGCCGACCTTGATCAGCATCTGCATGGCGCGGTCACGCCGCTCGGAGGCCGACATATTGGTATTGAGCAGCAGCGGCTCGGCCAGCACATCCCCGATCTTCTGGCGCGGGTTAAGCGAGCCATAGGGGTTCTGGAAGACGATCTGCACCTTCTGGCGCATCTCGCGCGTCAGCCCGTCTTTGGCGATGTCGATCTTTAGGCCATCGATGAAGAGTTCGCCCGCGGTCGGAGCGTCGATCAGCGTCAAGATACGCGCGAGCGTCGACTTGCCGCAGCCCGATTCGCCGACGATGGCGAGCGTTTTGCCCTTTTCCACCGTGAAGCTCACGCCCTTGACGGCGTGGACGGTCTTCTGCTTGCCGAACAGGCCGCCCGACACATGATAATCGCGCACAAGGTTGCGCGCGTCGAGAACGGTTTGCGTCATCATGCGGCTCCCGCAGCTTGTTCAAGCACAAAATCGGAGACAGTCGGCAGGCGGTCGCCGGTCGCATTCTCCGGCAGCGCGGAGAGAAGCGCCTTCGTGTAGGGGCTCTTCGGCGCCTCGAATAGGGAAAGCACGTCGGCCTCCTCCATCTTGCGGCCCTTATACTGCACGATCACGCGGTCCGCCGTCTCCGCCACCACGCCCATGTCATGGGTAATCATGATGAGACCCATGCCGTGGTCGGCCTGAAGCTTCATGAGCAGGTCGAGGATCTGCTTCTGGATCGTCACGTCGAGCGCTGTGGTCGGCTCGTCGGCGATGAGCAGCTTCGGATTGCAGGCTATTGCCATGGCGATCATCACGCGCTGGCACTGCCCGCCCGACATCTGGTGCGGGAAAGCGCCGAGTCGTGATTCGGCATCGCGGATGCCCACCGCTTCCAAAAGCTCGATGGCGTGCTTGCGGCGCTGGGCCCGGCCAAGGCCCATATGAAAGCGCAGCACTTCCTCGATCTGGAAGCCGATCGTGAAGCACGGATTGAGGCTGGCGATCGGCTCCTGAAAGATCATGGACATATCGCGCCCGATAATGGCGCGGCGCTGGCTGTCGGAGAGCGAGCGCAGGTCCTTGCCGTCGAAGCTCATCACGTCAGCGGTGACGGTAGCGGTCTTGGGCAGAAGGCCCATCATCGCCAGCATGCCGACCGATTTGCCGGAACCGGACTCGCCGACGATGGCGAGCACCTCGCCCTTGTCCACATTGAGGTCGATACCGTCAACCGCCTTGAACTGGCCGGTGGAGGTCTGGAACGAAACCGTCAGGTTCTTGATTTCGAGCAGAGCCATGCGTCAGCTCCTCTTCAATTTGGGATCGAGCGCATCGCGCAGGCCGTCGCCGATCAGGTTGATGGCGAGCACGGTGATGAGGATGGCAAGACCGGGGAATGTGACCACCCACCAGGCGCGCATGATAAACTCACGCGCTTCGGCAAGCATCGTGCCCCATTCCGGCGTCGGCGGTTGCGCGCCCATGCCGAGAAAGCCCAGCGCCGCCACGTCGAGGATAGCGTTGGAGAACGACATCGTCGCCTGCACCACGAGCGGCGCAAGGCAGTTGGGCAGGATGGTCTTGAACATCAGCCGCAATTTGCCCGCGCCGGCAAGCTTCGCCGCCGTCACATATTCACGGTTCTTCTCCGCCATCACAGCCGCACGCGTCAGGCGCGAGAAATGCGGCAGAAGCACGAGCGTGATAGCGATGATGGCGTTGGTGAGGCCCGGCCCGAGGATCGCCACCAGCACCAGCGCCAAGAGCAGCGAGGGGAACGCCAGGATCACATCCATGATGCGCATGAACACCGAGTCCACCCCGCCGCCGAAATAGCCGGAGATAAGACCGATCGTGATGCCGACGCACATCGAGATAATGACGATGATAAAACCGACCAGCAGCGAGTACTGCGCGCCATAGATGAGGCGCGAAAGGATATCGCGTCCGACGGCATCCGTTCCCAGGAGGAACCGGGGCGAGCCGCCCTCCTGCCAGAATGGCGGCGTCAGCATGAATTCGCGGAACTGCTCCGTCGGATTATGCGGCGCGACGAGAGGCGCCAGAATCGCAACGAGAACGAGCGCCACGAAGACGAAAAGACCGATGACAGCGCCGCGGTTGACGCTGAAATAGAACCAGAAATCCTGCAACGCGCGCATTTTTCCGGCATCGTTCATGGCGTCCGGCTGCGTTGCTTCCGGCTGAATGGCAGAGTGTGTCATGATACCCTCACTTGTGCCGGATACGCGGGTTGATGAGGCCGTAAAGCAGATCGACGATCAGGTTCACGAGCATGATGATGATCGCGATGATCAGCAATCCGCTCTGAACGACCGGATAGTCACGGCGGGAAATGGAATCGAGCATCCATTTGCCGATTCCCGGCCAGGAGAAGATCGTCTCCGTCAGGATCGCGCCCGCCATCAGCACGCCCACCTGCAGGCCGATGGTGGTGATAACGGGAATCATCGCATTGCGCAGCGCATGGAGACCAACGACGCGGCGCACCGGCAGGCCCTTGGCGCGCGCAGTGCGCACATAATCCTCGCCCAGCACTTCGAGCATCGCCGACCGCGTCTGCCGTGCAATGACCGCCAGCGGAATGGTCGCGAGCACGATGGTCGGCAGGATGAGATGCGAAACGGCCGAGGCGAAAGCACCCTTCTCGCCCGACAGCAGGCTGTCGATCAGCATGAAGCCGGTGACCGAGGGGAAATAGTAAAGAAGCGAAATACGTCCCGAAACCGGGGTCCACTGCAATACGCCGGAGAACAAGATGATCAGCAGCAGCGCCCACCAGAAGATCGGCATCGAATAGCCGACAAGCGCCACGCCCATCAGCGACTGGTCGAACCAGGAGCCGCGCTTGACCGCGGCGATGACACCCGCGGGAATGCCGATGATGACAGCCAGGATGATGGCGCAGATGGCCAGTTCCACGGTTGCCGGAAACAGCGTGAAGAATTCCGCCAGCACCGGCTTCTTCGTCACCAGCGACTGGCCGAAATCACCGTGCAGCAGATTCCAGACATAGCTGAGATACTGCTCCCACAGCGGGCGGTCGAAGCCCAGCTGAGCCATCAGCTCGGCATGCCTTTCCGGGCTCACGCCACGCTCGCCCGCCATCAGCAGGACGGGGTCGCCCGGCAGGACGCGAACGAAGGCGAAGGCAACGATGGTGATGCCGATGAATGTCGGCACCAGATACGCCAACTTGTTCAGAACAAAACGCAACATGGAAATAAACTCCGACCGGGAGCGGGGTATCACCCCACTCCCGGCCGCCTGTGTTTGGAACGATTACTCGGAGATGTCGACGCCGTCGAAGACGTAGTCACCAAGCGGGCTCTGTTTGAAGCCCGTGACCTTCTTCGACATCGGCACGAAGACCGTCGAGTGAGCGAGCGTCGCCCACGGAGCCTGTTCCTTGAAGATGACCTGCGCCTCTTCATAAAGCTTCGCGCGCTCGGCCTGGTCGGACGTGACCTTGGCCTTCTGAATCAGATCGTCGAACGGCTTGTAGCACCATTGCGCGCGGTTGTTGTTGCCGACGCCGGCGCAGCCGAGCAGCGTGCCAAGGAAGTTGTCGGGATCGCCATTGTCGCCGGTCCAGCCCATGATGACATTGCCGTCGCGGTCCTTGTCGGACGATTTCTTGAGATATTCACCCCATTCCATCGACACGATCTCGGCCTTGACGCCGATCTTGGCGAAATCCGACTGCATCAGCTCGGCGGCGCGGCGCGCGTTCGGCATGTAAGGACGGCTCACGGGCATCGCCCAGATATTCATCTTGAGGTCCTTGACGCCGGCGGCCTCGAGCGCCTTCTTGGCCGCTTCCGGATCGTACGGATCGTCCTTGACGGCGTCGTTATAGCCCCACATCGTCGGCGGGATCGGGTTCTTGGCAACCTGGCCCTGGCCCTGGAACACGGCGTCGACGATGGCCTGCTTGTTGAGCGCCATGTTGAGCGCCTTGCGCACTTCCGGCTTGTCATACGGCGCCTTCAGCGTGTTGTACGCGAAGTAAGCCACGTTGAGGCCGGCCTGCTCGTCAACCTTCAGGTTGGGGTCGGCCTGCAGGCCCTTGATGTCGGCCGGAGCCGGATAGGACATCAGATGGCACTCGCCGGCTTTCAGCTTCTCGGCGCGCACGGCCGGATCGGTCGTGATGGCGAAAACGAGATCGTCGATCTTCGGACGGCCGCCCCAGTAATTGTCATTCGCCTTGAAGCGGACGACGGCATCCTTCTGGTAGGCGATGAACTGGAACGGACCCGTGCCGACCGGATACTGGTTCAGGTCGCTCTGCTTGCCCTCGGCTGCCAGCTTGTCGGTATATTCCTTCGAGATGATCGAAGCGAAAGGCATCGAAATATTGGCGAGGAACGGCGCCTCAGGGCGATTCAGCACGAACTTGACCGTGTTATCGTCCACCTTGACGATATCCTTGATCAGCGAGCCCATCTCCATGCTGTCGAAATATTCGTAGGTGATCCCGGCGGTATAAGCGTGCCAGGGATTATCCTTGTTGCGCATGCGGTCGAAGGAGAAGATCACGTCATCCGCGTTGAAATCGCGGGTCGGCGTGAAACGATCGCTCGAATGGAACTTCACGCCCTTGCGCAGATGGAACGTGTATTCGAGGCCGTCCTTGGAGACTTCCCAGCTCTCGGCAAGGCCCGGCACGACCTTGGTCGTTCCGTTTTCGAATTCGGCAAGACGGTTGTAAACCGGATGGGCCGAAGCATCGAAGGTATCGCCACCGGTATAGGCCGCCGGGTCGAAGCCTTCCGGCGAGGCCGGCGAGCAATAGACGAAGGTCTTGGCCGATGCGCCCCCGGCCATCAGCAGCGAAATCGCCGTCGCGGCCAGTATTTTTTTGTAGATTTTCATTTCCGCCTCCAAGAGGTACTGCGCCGCGGACACCCCTTGCCCGCAGCTTGGCCCCATGGAAGCGCCTGACGCGACTCTTTGCAAGCCTATTTGTTGAAAGAAAGTGACAAATTTGCAGTTGACGTAAGGGGAACCTGTGGAAAAAATTTCTCCAAAACCAATTGGGAGCGAAAATTTGGGGGTCTTTGCGCCCCGAATGCCACCGCGCTGGTTAATAAAATCTGAACCGTAACAGACGGATGTGCCGGACGCTTCTCGCGGGCAGCCGCGATAAATCAATCCAGATCAAAGTAATAAATACGCGCACACACTGAAATCTTCAAATATCTTTGAAAAATTACTTTTATTAACAAGTCTACTTGACTCGGAGCACAAAGTTCTATTCAAAAAATAATTGTGTTCTGATACAGATTTGTCTTATAAGCCGTGACCGCGGAGGAACGGGAGGAATGGGCCATGGATCCGGGCTACCTGACAGAGTGTGAGTAAATTATTGGGATTTGTCGTGATAGGCTCTTGCAACTGAAAATTCCATTGTTAGTTGTGTATAGGCTTCGCGGCAATCGCTTATTAAGCAACGCTTCATGCAGTCATACGGGGGTAGGACGGCTTTATGAAATCCGAGAGATATTATGAGGATTTGGTTGCAAACGCTGATCAGGCAGCGGGCTTTCTTTCCGCTCTGGCCAATAACAAGCGTTTGCTGATCTTGTGCGAATTGCTGAAAAACGAGATGTCGGTGGGCCATTTGGCCAAGACCGTCAATCTCAGCCAATCGGCCCTTTCTCAGCACCTGGCGAAACTGCGAGCGCTCAATCTGGTTACGACGCGCCGTGACGCGCAAACGATTTATTATATGGTGTCGTCACATCGCATCGAGCAGATGCTCGCCACGCTCGATGGCCTTTATGAGAATTCGAAGCCTCCTGCCGACTCGATTCGGCAATGACCCGGCGGTGACTAACGCCGAAGCTTCTTTTCAGGTAAAGACGAGCTTGGCGTCGCGTAAATGCGGCTCTAAAGAGGAGGGATGCAGGCAGATATTGGCTTTCATCCCCACGCGCGCATTCTCACAATCGAGGATGCCGACGATCCGCGTCTGACGCCCTATCGCAATATCCGCGAGAGGGACCTTGTCGGGCGTGGCCAGCGCTTCATCGCGGAGGGCAAGGTCGTCCTCAACGTGCTTCTTTCATCCGCCCGTTTCGAGGCGGAATCGATTCTCGTCGTCGCGAACCGGCTGGGCGGCCTTGCGGAGCAATTGCGCCTCTGCCCCGAGGAGATGCCCGTCTATTGCGTGTCGCAGAACATCATGGACCGGATTTCGGGCTTCCATGTCCATCGCGGCATATTGGCGGTCGGCCGGCGCAAGGCGGTCCCCTCCCCCGCGCAGCTGCTCGCGGCCATGCCGGAGCGCGCGCTCGTCGCTGTCCTCTGCGGCATTTCGAACCACGATAATGTCGGCTCGATCTTTCGCAACGCCGCCGCCTTCGAGGCCGATTGCGTGCTGATGGACGAGACCTGCTGCGACCCGCTCTACCGCAAGGCCATTCGCGTTTCCGTGGGCGCGGCGCTGAAAATCCCCTATGCCCGGCAAGGCTCCATCGACGACATCATCGCCGCGCTGGTCGAGGAGAAGTTCGATATCTGGGCACTGAGTCCCTCGGGCGCGCGCAGCATCTATGACGTGCCCCGTGCCCCGCGGCAGGCACTGCTTATGGGAACCGAAGGCGAAGGCCTGCCGAAACCGCTGCTCGAACGGCTCAACACCGCGCGCATCCCCATGTCGGCGGAATTCGACAGTCTCAACGTCGCCACCGCCTCCGGCATCGCGCTTTCACGCTTCAGCCGGTTTGGGTGAGGGAAACAAAGCCGCCCTTCGCGGCCGCCTCGATCACCGTGTCGGCGGGAACGCCGATCCAAGTCGCGGCATCGATTTCGCCGGCCTTTTTCAGCCAGCTTCCCACCATTTCGAACCCCAGCGTATAACCGAGCCAGCGGGGATGCGAACCGGTTCCGAAGAACCACGCGGGATGGTTATAATCTTTCGTGCTCAAGCGCTTCCCTTCGACGGGATTGCTGTGGAGATATTCCAGCGGCACCGCCCGCTCCCAGGGTTCTGGGGCGGACCCGAACAGTTTGCGCACGAACTGCCCGGCCAGCCCCTCGCTGACCAGCGCCTCCCCGAGGGTCCAGCCATAGCCCGGCCCCGCCATGCGCAGACAATGATGAACCTCGTGGATAATCTGTCGCTGAAGCGCACCATTTCCGAGGCTGTCAGTGAAATTGGGATTGTCGGGGTCGACGACCATCCCAAACAGCGTTCCGCGATAGGCATGCCCGACAATGCCCATTTCCGGAATGGTCTCACCCGTCAGCCGCTGGATGAGGATATCGAGACGCGGTGGCGGCAGAAATGTCGACAGAAGGCGGTAGGCCGCTTCAAAATTTTCGATGATCTCAGCCCGGAAATCGCCAAGTTCGCCTGACGCCTCCAGCCAATGCAATGTCCAGCCATCCATAAAATATCCCCCGGCAATGGAATTGTCAGGGGACTATAACGCAGATCAGCTGGCCTCTCCAGACGCTCAAGCCGCCTGGGTCAGCCGCCGCAACATTTCTTCCGCCTGGCGCGAGCGTTCGGACCGGCCGATGAAGCCGCCGCCATAGACGCGGGCGGCATTGCTGTCGTCGGAATAGAGCACGCAGGCTTGTCCCGGCGCGATGCCGCTTTCGCCATCCACCAGTTCTACCCAGGTTTCGCTATTGGCATGATGCAGCACCACCGGGCGCGGCGGGCGCGTCGAGCGGACCTTGGCATAGACCTCGAAGCCGGACGCCGGAATATCCTCCAGCGCCCCGTCGCCGAGCCAGTTCACGTTGCGAAGATAGACCTTGTGCGTCTCCAGCGCCTCGCGCGGGCCGACGATCACACGCGCCTGCGCGGCGTCGAGATGCACCACATAGAGCGGCTCGCCGGTCGCAACGCCGATGCCGCGGCGCTGGCCGATGGTGTAATGCACGATGCCCTCGTGCGACCCAAGCACCCGCCCGTCGATATGCACGATGTCGCCCGGATTGGCTGCCTCCGGCTTCAACTTGGCGATGATGTCGGAATATTTGCCCTGCGGCACAAAGCAGATGTCCTGGCTGTCCTGCTTCTTCGCCACCACAAGCCCCATTTCCTCGGCGATTTCACGCACCTGCGCCTTCGGCAGATGCCCCAGCGGGAAGCGCAGATAATCGATCTGCTCCTGCGTGGTCGCGAAAAGGAAATAGCTCTGGTCACGGTCCGTATCGACAGGGCGATAAAGCGCACGGTGCGCGCCATTGGCGTGGCTGCGGATATAGTGCCCGGTGGCGAGCGCCGCCGCGCCCAGATCCTGCGCCGTCTGCAGGAGGTCGGCGAACTTGACCGTCTGGTTGCAGGAAACGCATGGGATCGGCGTCTCGCCGCTGACATAGCTGTTGGCGAAGGGATCGATCACCGCCTCGCGGAAACGCTTCTCGTAATCGAGCACATAATGCGGGATGCCAAGGCTCTCGCAGACGCGCCGCGCATCCTCGATATCCTGCCCCGCGCAGCAGGAACCGGCGCGATGCACCGCCGCGCCATGGTCGTAAAGCTGCAGCGTGACGCCGATGACGTCATAACCCTCGCGTTTGAGGATTCCGGCCACGACGGAGGAATCGACGCCGCCGGACATGGCGACGACAACGCGGGTGTCTTCCGGCTTTCCCGGCAGATCGAGGCTGTTGAGTTTCATGAGCGGACCGGCCTGTGGGCAAGCGCCCACTGTTTTCTTCAGTCGATAATAATGTCTGTATATAGGCCGAATATGGGCGCTTTGCCAAGATGCCGCATTCATTTGCGACATCGGCGCCCCGTGTGGAGTCCGCAGGCAATAATGGGAGCCTATATAACCGACCGCAATTGAATAAAAAAAGATTAAGATGCAAAAAGTGTTTCGTTACCAGTATCTTACCGGGTGCTTAGCCAATTTTTAAAGCTGTGTGTTTATCGTGATCGGCGATTAGGTCCTTGAGTGTTGTGTAGAGAGTACAATGACCGATCTGGTAAGACCACGAGTTAAATATGTTATCGGCCCCGATGGCAGCCCGCTGACCATTGCCGATCTCCCCCCCGCCGACACGCGGCGCTGGGTCATACGCCGCAAGGCAGAGGTTGTCGCCGCCGTTCGCGGCGGGCTCCTCAGCCTTGAGGAAGCATGCCAGCGTTACACATTGACGGTGGAGGAATTCCTATCCTGGCAATCCTCGATCGACGAGCATGGTCTCGCAGGTCTTCGGACGACCCGAATCCAGCAATATCGTCATTAAATATTGCTATTAATCATAGAGTTATATCCATGATTACCGGATGGCTGGCCTTTGGGCTGGCCATTTTCGGTTTTGGCTATAGATTTCCCATATGGAAATGGAGATCGCTATGAGCGAAAAGTTGACGATCCGCAACGAAGAAACCGGCTCAGGCGGCCGTTATGTGGCGGAAATCGGAAGCCATGTGGCGGAGATGACCTATTCGCGGGTCAATGCCGGGCTCATCATCGTGGATCATACCGGCGTCCCCGACGCCTTGCGCGGCCAGGGCATAGCGCAGGCCCTGGCGGTCCACGCGGTGGAAGATGCGCGGAAAAATGGCTGGAAGATACTGCCGCTCTGCTCCTTCATGCGCGTACAATTCACGCGTCATTCGGACTGGAACGACGTTTTGCAGGAGCGGTGACGCTCCCCTTCCGCCTTTGCGGGGATTGAGGAGCGTTCGGCCGAAGGCCGAGGAAAAGCCAACGATTTGGCTTTCCCAGTGACGAAACCCGCGTTAGCGGGCGGATGGGGGTGGTGACGTTTGTGCATTGCTGGAGACAGTAGCGCAAGCGTCACCACCCCCACCCGACCCTTCGGGCCCCCTCCCCGCAAAGGGGAGGGACATACTCAACCGATCATCGCCCGCCGGTCGACCGCTGCCGGACGCTCTTCCGCGTCGCGGGCCTTGCCGTCGCGATTCTCCAGCGCTTCCGCCTTGGCGAGCTCCGCTTCGGCTTCGGCGAGGGCAGCCTCGGCGGCTTCCTTCTGCGCCTGCAGGTCGCGGATCGAGACGAACAGATTGTCGCGACGCTGGCGAGCGGCCTTGGCAAAGGTCGGATAGGCGAAGTGCGACATGTCGGTAATGCCCGCCTTCCGTTCTTCCGATTGGATTTGCGCGTCGAGTTCGCCAGCCATGCGCTCGAATTCGCCCATCATCAGATCGAGCTGGCCGAGCTGCCGGCGCTTCTCCTTCACCTGGAATAGTTTAAGCCTCACGAGGCTCTCACGCGGTTTCATACGCAATACTCCTTGAACACCGGAACCCTGGAGCGCCCGAGGGCCGTTCCAAGGCTTTAAAAATTCGACCCGAAACGGAAACGGCGAAGGGTTTCACATCTCGAAGCGCTCAGTCGGTGCGCATCGGAATCACCCGTCCCGAAGCGCAACATAAAATTAAAGGTTTGCCCGTTCGGTAACCTTTTTTTTACGAGCAGCATTAATCATAGGCGTTAGGACTTAAGGCTCGGTAAATCCGATGTGGCTTTCCTGCAACAGAAAAACACTGAGTCGAATGAGTCACTTAAGGAAGGTTCTTAATGTGAAAACGGAAATTTTTCACACGGAATTTTGCGAGGTGAATCATACAAATACGGCAAATTTTTAATTAAAATCGAAACCCGCTTGCCAAGCGGAATCAGATTTTGTTAACCATTTGCTGGCAACCTTCACATAAAGGCAACGACTGTTCCGTGTGCTGCTTTGAGGGATCAACCTGTTTCGGCGGCGGAAAAGAGGATTAAAAAAGATGCGCGTCCTTTTGATTGAAGACGACAGTGCGACGGCGCAGAGCATCGAGCTGATGCTCAAGTCGGAGAGCTTCAATGTGTACACGACGGACCTCGGCGAAGAGGGTGTCGATCTCGGCAAGCTGTATGATTACGATATCATCCTGCTCGACCTGAACCTGCCGGACATGTCCGGCTACGAGGTCCTGCGGACCCTGCGCCTTTCCAAGGTCAAGACCCCGATCCTGATCCTGTCCGGCATGGCCGGCATCGAGGATAAGGTTCGCGGCCTCGGCTTCGGCGCGGACGATTACATGACTAAGCCCTTCCACAAGGATGAGCTGATCGCGCGCATCCACGCCATCGTTCGCCGCTCCAAGGGCCATGCGCAGTCGGTCATCACCACGGGCGACCTGGTCGTCAATCTCGACGCTAAGACGGTGGAAGTCGCCGGCCAGCGCGTGCATCTGACCGGCAAGGAATACCAGATGCTGGAACTGCTCTCGCTCCGCAAGGGCACGACGCTGACCAAGGAGATGTTCCTCAACCATCTCTATGGCGGCATGGACGAGCCGGAACTCAAGATCATCGACGTCTTCATCTGCAAGCTGCGCAAGAAGCTCGACGCCGTCTCCGGCAACCAGAGCTATATCGAAACGGTCTGGGGCCGAGGCTATGTTCTGCGCGAACCGGAAGCCGCCGGCGAAATGCGCGAAATCGCCTGATCCCTCTTTTTTCCGATTACCGGTTTGAAAGGCCCCGACAGGGGCTTTTCTTGTTTTTACGCCGCCTCGAAATACTCCGCAAATTGCGCCATCAGATAAGCCCTGTCAAAAGGCTTCAGCATATAGCCGGAGGCCCCGGCCCGCTTGGCGCGCATGATCTTGGTCACGTCCACCTCATTGAGGCAAAGCACAATCCTGGCTTCCCTCCCCCCAGGCATTTCTCTGATCGCTCCGATGATGTCGAGCGTCGGCAGGTCGGGCAGATCGCTGTCGAGCAGGATGACATCGGGCATTTCCATCATGCATTGCTCGATGGCCTGCGAGCCATTCGCCGCATCCGCAATCGTAAATGCGCCATCGGAGAGTATCCGCCTGGCAACTTTTCTTATGACCGGTGAATCGTCCACGATCAGGCAGCGCGTCATGGTTTCCGTCCCCTCTGTTTGTTGGGAGGGAACCTAGCCAATGCCCGTGAAAAAAGCTGAAAGCGGGAAGGTAAAGTTTTAAATACTGTGCGAGCTTCCCCTCATCCGCAGCGGATGAGGGGATCTTGAGCGTCGTCGGCAATTACGCCGCCGTAAACACGATCTCTTCCTTCGTCGCATGGATGGAGATCGTCATCCCTGACTCCTGCGCCAGAAGCAGCGTGTAATAGGGTTGAACGGAGTGGGCATCGACCGGCTCCTCCGGCTCCTTGCCGCTATGCAGCTCCAGGAATTTCGGCGGCACGCGCAGCATCGGGCCCTTGGCGGTGACGACGAAGCGCAGCTCCGTTTCCGGATTCTCGATCGCCGCCGTCAGCGAGCCGCCGCGTGGAATCGCGCCATTGCCGATAAGGATCAGGTTGAGCAGCAGCTTCACCTTGTTCTTCGGAAGCAACACGCGGTTGCCTTCCCAGGAGAACTCGGCTTTCTCGCCCTTCATATATTCGGTCGCCACATTCTGCGCGTCGCCCGTATCGATCTGCACCCCGGCAGACCCGGCGGCGCCGAAGGCGATGCGGGCGAATTGCAGGCGGGCCGAGGCGTTGCGCGCGCTCGCCTTGATCAGGTTCATCGCGTCCTCGTCCGCGCCGCCTTCTTCCAGCAGCTCAAGGCCATTGTTGATCGCGCCGACCGGCGAAATGATGTCGTGGCAGATGCGGCTGCACAGAAGCGCGGCAAGATCGGCGGCGGAAAGCTGGAATGGCAAGGACATGCAGATATCTCCGGACAGCATGGATTGCTCCGGGCCGAATCACCCGGGATGATCGTCTTTTGGATACACAGCGGTTTCGGCGACGGCAAGGAAAGCGGCCAAGGCATCGACATGAAGTCATCGAAACGCCAAGATCGAAATGTAAGGACTTTCGAAAGCATATCGTCGTTTGATAGCGATGATTCGGGCCGAAGCGGGCGTCAGATCCGCGCATGCCCTTCAGGAGCATCAGACAGAGAAGCGAGCAGCCAGAAGGAACATTGAATGGCCTCTCTATCCCTGTCCCCGTCCCGCCTGCGCCTGGCAGGCATTTTCGTCGCATTGCTGATGGTGATGCTCGCACTTGCGCCGCAGGCGCGCGCGAACGACACATTCACGATGCAGGAGATCGTCGATTCCGGCCATCGCTTCTTCGGCTCGACCTCGGGCGGGCTCGCCTCGGCCATCGAAAAGATCTTCCAGAATTATGGCCTGCCCAATGGCTATATTCTCGGCGAGGAAGGCTCCGGCGCGCTCATCGGCGGCCTCACCTATGGCGAAGGCATGCTCTACACCAAGAATGCCGGCGATCATAAGACCTTCTGGCAAGGCCCATCCATCGGCTGGGATTTCGGTGGCCAGGGCTCGCGCGTCATGATGCTCGTCTATAATCTCGATGATGTGCAGAATATGTATGGCCGCTATGCCGGCGTTTCCGGCTCGGCCTATGTCATCGCCGGCGTCGGCTTCAACGTGCTGAAACGCGGAAACATGCTGCTGGTGCCGGTGCGCACGGGCGTGGGCGCACGCCTTGGCGTCAATATCGGCTATCTCAAACTGACCCCGACGCCGACCTGGAACCCGTTTTAAAACCTCGGTGTTATCGGTATTGGATGGGCGGCAACGCTGGATTACCGCTCCCAGCTGTGTCATTCTGTCCGCAATTCCTGAAAACCGGCAGCATCCTGGACCCCGGAAGTGATCGAGTCTGTACTTTTCTTCATTCTCGGCTTCCTAAGCGCCGCGTTTCTCGTGGCGCTCGTCGCGCCATCCATATGGCGGCGCGCGGAGGTCCTGACGAAGCGGCGGATCGAGGCCGAAGTGCCGCTGACGCTCAATGAGATCGCCGCCGACAAGGACGCCCTCAGGGCCGAACACGCCATGGCCGTGCGCAAGCTCGAAATGCGGCTCAAGGAGTTTCAGGAAAAATATAACAAGCAGAAGCTCGCCTTCGGCGTCAATTACGAAAGGCTGCGGCAGCTTTCCCAAGTGGAGCGTGAGGTGCGCGAGCTGCGCAGCCGCCAGAACGAATGGGAAGAGACCGCAAGCGCGCTCGCTGCGAGAGAGCAGAGCCTCGAGCAGGTGAAGGGTGAGCTGCAAGCCCTGCAATCGAGCCACCGCGAGCTCTCGAACCTTGCGGACACGCTGCGCATCGAACTGGCCGTGCGCGAGACCGAACTGGACAAGCTGATGGGAGAACTGGACGACATGCGCCACGACCGTCGCAATCGGGAAGCCGCGCAGCGTGAATTGTCCGCCGAAGCGAAGGCGGCCAAGGCGGAACTCGGCAGCGAGCGCAAACGCAACGCCGCGCTGGAAAAGCGCCTGGCGCGCCTGCTCTCCGACCTCACGGATGCCAGGGAAAAGCTGGAGCGGCGCGAAGGTGAACTGGCGGCGCTGAAAAAAGGCAGCGCCAAGCCCTCGGCAGCAGAAGCGAAGACGGACGCCGATCTGCGCGACCAAATCCGCGACCTGGCCGCGGAGGTGGTGGCAGTGACCGCAGAACGCGAAGGACCCGCCTCGCCGGTTTATCAGGCCTTAGACGAAGCGAAGGATGAGGGCAACGAGGACAGCCTTGCAAAGCGGATAAGGCAGAAGAAGGGGAAGTAGGCCACTTTCTTGTGGGAAGGGGTTGGCGGGACAGAGGGGGGGGGCCTGTCCCGCCAACACATCTAATTATCACGCCCTCACGGCACCAGATAATGCTTGCTCCATTCGCTACGAGGAACCACCGCGCCGACCTTGTAATCAAACGAGACGATCGACATGTTGTCGTCGGTTGTGTGGCAGGTATAGGACAGGTGGTACCACTTACCCTTGCTGCGGAAAGCGGCGCCGGGGGCTTTCATGGCGTGTTCGCTCTTGACCGTATCGGCAAAGGCATAGGCGACGAGCTCGTCCGGCGCCATGCCCTTTTTCTCCCGTGAGATGCGGCCCATCGCCCTGCCATTGCATCTCTGTTCCATCCGAGTTTGCGGATCGAGCTTGGCTATCTGCCTCTGGATGGCGGCGTTGTTGTCGGCGGCGAGGACAGGGCCGGCGAGCCCCGCGGCGGCAAGAACAAGAACAGCCGGTCTGAGCATCGATAGCCTCTCCGTTTTTCTAATTTACTTCTTTCCGTGGAACTCCCGGATGGCGTCGATGATACGGTCCTGGTCGGCGGCGCTCAAGTAGGGATGCATCGGCAGGCTCAGAATACGGCCCGGCAACGCCTCTGAAACCGGCAGGCCGCCGGGCGCTTGCGGATAGTGCTTATAGGCTGTCTGCTGGTGCAGCGGCTTCACATAATAGATGACCGAGGGGATGCCCGCCGCCGTCAGATGCGCCTTGAGGCCGTCGCGGTCGTCGCTCTCGATCGAATATTGCGCCCAGGCGGAGCGATATCCCGAAGGCGTATGCGGCACCTTCACCACATCCTTGAGACCATCAGCATAGCGCTTCGCCACCGCCTGCCGGGCTTCCATCTCGTCTTCGAGGATGGCGAGCTTCTCGATCAGGATCGCCGCCTGGATCGTGTCGAGGCGGGAGTTGAGGCCGATGCGCACATTGTCATATTGCGTCTCGCCCTTGCCGTGGAACAGCACGGAGCGCAGCGTCTCCGCCAGTTCGCCGTCATTGGTGAACATCGCGCCGCCATCGCCATAGCAGCCGAGCGGCTTGGCGGGATAGAAGCTCGTCGCCGCGACATGGCCGAACGCGCCGCACATCGCATTGTCGCGCTTGCCACCGATGGACTGTGCCGCGTCCTCGATGACGAACAGCCCCTCACGCTCCGCCACAGTCATGATGGCGTTATATTCGGCGGCAAGGCCGAAAAGATCGACGGGGATGATTGCCTTGGGCTGCAGCCGCCCTTCCCGGCGGATCTCGGCGATGGCCGCTTCGAGCTGCGCCACATTCATGTTGTAGCTGTCTGGGTCGACATCGACAAAGACCGGCTCCGCGCCGGCAAGCGCCACCACCTCGGCGGTCGCCGCGAAGGTGAAGCTGGGGCAGAACACTGCGTCGCCCCGCCCGATGCCTCGCGCCATCAGCGGCATCAGCAGCGCGTCGGTCCCGTTGGCGCAGGCAATCACATGCTCGACGCCGACATAATCCGCCAGCTTCTTTTCGAACTCGCCCACTTCCGGGCCGAGAATATAGCGCCCATCGGCCACCACCTTGGCGATGGCCTGGTTCAGCCGCTCTCCGATGCGCTCGCGTTGCGCCGCCAGATCGATGAATTGCATGTCTGCTCCATGACGACTAGCATGACCCCAAAAAGCGGCAGGCTTTTCGGCCGGATCATGCGGCTAAGGGACGGATCCGCCGCCACCCGCGGGCGAATCCTGTGGGGAGTTGTGTAACGTCTCGTACAGGCGGTTGCCACCGGCCGATATTCAAAGATTGCTCGGGCTTTTAACAACGCTTGAGAGCATTGTCATCGCCTGCCAATCACATCCCTGTGTTGATATGGCTCAACCTCGCCACGCTCGCCGTGATGCACCGTGCCGGCGGTCAGGATGCGCAACACGCTGATCGCCTCCTCGCCATCGGTGCGTGGCTTGGCGCGGGTCTCGATGCAATCGATGAAATGCTGGCACTCACGCGTGAGCGGCATCCCCTCGCCGACCGGAATATAGGTCGGCTCCTCGGCGGTGAATGCCCACTGCCCGTTATCCTGCCACACCGCATGGCGATAGACGGCAAGCTTGCGCTCCCATGGCTCGACATCGTCGAATACCGCCATCGCCTTGGTGCCGACCACCGTAAGGCGGCGCTCCCGATAGGGATTGAGCCGCGAGGCGAAGAGATGGCCGCGCAGACCGCCCGGAAACTTCATATGCACATGCGCGAAATCGCTGAGGTGGTCGAGCACCGCCGCCCCCTCGCCCCGCACCTCGATGGGCTCGCAGCCGGTGAGCGCCAGGATCATCGAGAGATCATGGGGCGCAAGATCCCAAAGTGCGTCGTTCTCCGTGTGGAATTTGCCGAGCCCGATGCGGTGCGAATGGATATAGCGCACCTCACCCAGCTCGCCCGACTGCACCAGTTGAAGAAGCTTCTCGAAGGCGGGATGGAAGCGCAGCACATGGCCGACCATGAAGATGCGGCCATTGTCGCGCGCGGCCTTGACCTCGGCCTCCGCATCGGCGACCGTCAGCGCGATCGGCTTTTCAACGAGCACGTCCTTGCCGTTGGTTACGGCGCGGATGGCGTTTTGCGCATGAAATTGCGGCGGCAGCGCCAGCACGATGGCATCCACATCCTCATGGGTGAAAAGCGCCTCGACCGGAATATGCAGCACGCCATGCTCCGCGGCAAAGCCCGAAGCCCGGTCGCTATTCTCGTCGGATACGGCATAGAGCGCACCGAGGGATTTCAAGGTACGGATGTGGTTGCTGCCCCAATAGCCGCAACCCAATACTGCAATGCGGGGTGCCATTAATTTCAACGCCTTCGATTTTGCCCCTCCCCTTATCGGTGCAAAAGACGGAAAACAAGTCTGTTAGGCATTCAAGAACGCTTGACAGCCCCTCACTCCCCACCTTATACCCGCGCCGTTCCTGACGAAAACGACGCATCGCTGACAGGTTTCCATGATGGAAAACAGCTATGATGCGGGCTCGGGGGCGGAGTAGCTCAGTAGGTTAGAGCAGAGGAATCATAATCCTTGTGTCGGGGGTTCGAATCCCTCCTCCGCTACCATATATCGAGCTAACCGCTTGATTTTAAAAGTATTTTTTGGCGTCAGGGGCTCGAATCGCTATAGCGCTACCATAATGGCGTCAGCCTTCATTGATGAGCCCATGGAGGGCTGCGCAAGCCCTCCCGGCGAATCTAAGCTCCCCCTCAGCCGAAATATTTTTCCACCAGCGCATAGAGAGTAGCCGCCGTCTCCACATCCATCACCCCGTCATAGTTGTCAGCGCGGAAGTGCAATTGGAAGGCGCGGACGAGCAGCTGATATTGCTGGTCCGTCATCGCGTCGGTGAATTGATCCGGCGGGCCATATCCATAGGTATAGAAGGTGTGGAGGAGTTTCGAACGCTCGGGCAATCCATTGGCGGTGAATTGATCGATATATTTCTGCTTGGTGTCGTCATCATACCATGCGCCGATGCCCGCCTCATAGAAATCCTTCCAGGGAAACTGCGGCCCCGGATCGCTTTTGCGGGCCCAGGCAATATCGGAATGCGCCACGACATGGGTGGGCGTGATATCGGGATAGCGCTGCAGGATGTTGAGTGACAATTGCTTGAGCGCGGCCATCTGTTGCGGATCAAAAGGAGGAAAGTACTGATCAGTCGCAAGGTTGACGTTTTCAATTCCGATGGCGCTGTCGTTGAGATTGCTGTGATATTTCCAGTAGCTCACTCCCGCATGCCAGGCACGTTCGGTTTCGCTCACCAGGTTGAAAATCTGGATATTTACAAAGCCGGCATTCTTGTAGCTGTCATCGTCAAGTTGCGGTATCAGATATTGCACGCTGACGTCCTGGGTCAGGCTCTTGATCGAATCTGCGAAATTCTCCGCCGTGTAATGCATGACCAGAAATTGGATGTGCCTGTTGTAGGATACTATGGACCGGTACTTGTGATACTCGATCGGATACATGTCGGGGCTTACCTGAAAGCCCACCTCGAGATCCTTGTCCGCATGGTCATGAACACCCGATACCGGATTGACGGCCGAAGTCGTAATCACCGCAAGCGGGATAACATCGATGGCATTCCCGCCCTGCGCCTTGATCTTAATGGTTGCCACGCCGTTTACAGTCTTCGATTTATTCGTAACATTTCCCTGATCGTCAAAGAACGTCAGCCTGTTGGAGGGATAAGCCGTCCAGGTGACCTCGGTGCCATCCTGGATAAGGTTGCCGCCGGAGTCCCGGTACGTGACCGATAATTGATGCTTGCTGGCCAGAGACAGAGTTTGCCCATCGGCGGATGTCACCACCATGCTTCCTTGTCCGGGAACACCGGAATTGACGGGACCGAAAACGACGGCAATCCAATCGCTGCTGTCACTGGTGTTATCCGCCGTAACCCTCACCTGGCCAGCGCCGGCGTTGACGCCCCGAAGAGCATTGGTCATGGTGCCGTCCGCGCCGGTTGTGCCATTCGTCGTGGCAAGGATAATGGTCCCGCTCGAGGTGAGAAGGGTCCAGGTCAGCGGCGCGCGCGATACGGGCTTGCCGCCGCGCGTATAGCTTGCCTGAAATACATGCCATTCATTGTAGGCAAGCTGCCCTCCCCCCGGATTATCGGCATCGGGAACCCAGATGTTAATCGTCCCGGCCTCGTCCTCTATGCTATTATCGCCGCTGCTCATGCTGGTTCCCCTGCTCTTTCAAAGCCGTTGACGCGCGCAACCCACCGCAGGGTGCGACTGAGGAACTCTACCATCGAGAGAAAACGATGCCAATACCTGCAACTTAAGCTTTATCGCCTCACGCCGACTCCCGCAGCATGATCTCCGCATTGAGCAGGATACGCTCGCCGTCAGGCAAAGGCGCGGTTGCAGGTGAGGCCTCGCCTAGCTTGTGCAGGAGCAGCGCCATGGCCAGCCGGCCGATCTCGTTATAATTTTGCGCCACGGTAGTGATTGGCGGGCAGGCATAGCGCGAGAGCGGATGGTCGTCATGCCCGGCGATGCGCAGGTCGCAATCGGCCTCGCGCCCCACCTTTAGCCCCGCATGATAAGCGGCGGAAATCGCGCCGAACGCCACGCGGTCATTGGCGCAGAGCACCGTTTTCGTCGGCAGCGGCCCGTTTTCCAGAAGCTTCAGCATTTCGTCATAGCCGAACTTCTCGAAATCCCATGTGTCCACCTTGGCCGTCGGCAGCACCACCGGCTCCATCTTCAGCTGCTGCATCGCCTCGATATAGGCCAGCTCGCGCGTCGTGGCGTTGGTGTTCACCGCCGGCATGCCGAGATAGCTGGGTGGCTCACCGGAACGGCAGAGGTAATCGACGATGAGATGAAAGCTTTGGCGATTGTTGGTGCCGACAAAGGGCGACGTCTCGTTGAGCGGCGAGTCGACATAGATGAGCGGGATGGATGCACCGAGCGACAGCAGCTTTTCGTGATGCGACTGCGCGCCCAGCGGCGCGATGATGGCGCCCGCGACATTCATCGCCTTGAACGTCTCGATCGCCCGCTCCTCGATTAGCGGGTTACCATCAGAGGAGAGTACGAAGGCGAGAAATCCCGCCTCGTTGGCGATGAGCTCCACCCGCCGCGTCAGCGCCATATAGAACGGGTCGGTGGAATTCGGCACGATAACGCCGAGAATGTTGGTGCGGCGGCGGTTGAGATTGACCGCAAAAATATTCGGCCGAAATCCCGAGTCCTTGATCGCCGCCTCGATCAGTTCGCGCGTCTTGCGGCGCACCGAACTGGGGTCGTTGAAGTATTTCGAGACGGTCGGGCGCGACAGCCCGACATACTCGGAAAAATCCTCCATCGTCCTGATCGGTTTGTCGGCCAAAATCCGAATCCCTTGCTCCTGAGTCGGTCTAGAGCGGATGGTAAATAGCGAATGGCTTGCTAGTGCTAGTCCTATCGCTCAGCCGCAAGCCTCGAAATAATCCTCCAGCACCTTCTCCACCGCCGCGAGCGCCAGCCCTGCCGCGGTGGGGATCGCCCTGCCCTGCCTTACCGCCGGGTACAGGCCCGCGAGGTCCTGGCTGATCAGCGTCTCGGGAATCGTCATACCGTCCAGCAGCGTGAACAATTCATCCACCGCCGCGGCCACCTGGGGCTGCGGCCAGTAATAGCGGATGCGGTCGCTATAGCTGAAATGGCGCTGCAGGCGCTGCTCGTCGGGCGAGCCGTGGTAATATCTCTCCCAGTTCTTCGGCTCCGCCGTCAGGACCCGCTCCATGGTCGCCTGCAGCGTTTCCTTGCGCTTGCCTGGGAAAAGGAACTCGGCGATCCGGTCAAGCCCATAGAACGCCTCACGCAACGCGAAGGTGAGCCCCGGCCCGACTTTCAGAATGGCGAAGCCGTCATTGACCAGGCTGCGCAAGGCCTCGCGCGTCTGGTAATCGGTCGAATGCGCCTCGAAGACGAGGCCGGGAAGCCGCTCGAGCGCGGCGCTCAAAGCCTTCGCCTTCGCCGGCTCATAGGCGATTACATTGTGGTTGCCAAACTCCACGCCCGGCTGCACCACCACGCCGACGACCCGCAAGAAAGCTTCCGCCGCCCCCGCCGCAGCGAATGCCTCGCGATGAACTGTCACGGTCTCCAGCGCCGCCTCCGGCTTGGTAACTTCCAGAACGTCCAGTTCCTCCATCGCGCCGCCGGGAATCGGAACCTCCGTGCCGACGATATAGACGGGCTTCACTGCACCCGCTGGCACGGCGGCTTCCGCCACCGCCGCAAGGCTTGCCGCGCGCTCCGCCGTGACCGAATCGGGAAGCGCCACCGGTTCTCCGGCGCAGCCCATGCTGGTGTCGAGATGCAGCTTGGTGAACCCTGCTTCCGCATAAGCGCGGATCATCACGCGCGCCTTCGCCATCGCTTCGCCGGGCGGCAGATGCTTCCACGGATTGGGGCCCAGATGGTCGCCGCCAAGGATCAGCTTTGCCGCCGGAAAGCCGGTCCGGACAGCGATCTCTTCCACGAAGCGGCGGAAATCGAGCGGCGTCATGCCGGTGTAGCCGCCATCCTGGTTCACCTGGTTGCAGGTCGCCTCGACGAGCAGATGCGTGCCGCGCTTGAGCGCATGGCGCATCGCCGCCTCGATCACCATCGGGTGGGCCGAGCAGATCGAGGGAATGCCGCGCATCCCGCTCTGCCGTGTGCGCCAGCTGGCGATATCGGAAAGGTGGTTCGTGCTCATGCCGTCAATTCCTTCGTTTGCGATGCGATCAGCGCATCAAGTTCGGCGCGGGTCGAAGCGCCTTCCATGGGACCCGCCCTCGTCACCGCACGCGCGCCCGATGCATTGGCGTAGGTCAGAGCCTCGCGCGGCGACGCGCCTGCCAGCCAGAAGGTGACGAAGGTTGCGCCGAAGCAATCGCCCGCGCCGGTGGGGTCCACTTCCTCGACGGTGAAGCCCGGCACGGTAAGCCGTGTCGCGGCGTCGAAATAAGTTGCGCCCTCGGCCCCGCGCTTGACCACGATGGCGCGGATGCCTGCCGCGATGAGTTCGGCCACCGCCTCTTCCTCCGTCTGCGCCTCGGCGAAAAGGAAAAGCTCCGGCCCGCTCGGCAGGAAAAGATCGGTCTTGGAAAGCACCGTCTTCAGCGCCTCACGCATACCGGGGCTGTCGAGGATTTCGGGGCGGATGTTGGGGTCGAACGAGACGGTTCCGCCGCGCGCCTTGATGCGCTCCACCGCGGTCAGAATGCCCTTGATGAGGCTGCGCGAATAAAGCGCGCTTCCCATCACATGCAGATGCGTGCAGCAGTCGATGAGATCTAGCGCCGCTTGCGTCAGCTTGATCCTGCCGCAGGCGCTGTGGCGAATGTTGAAGACGAAGGCCCGGCTGCCATCCTCGCGATAGCGCACAAAGGCGCTGCCCGTCGTCCCCTGCGGCACCACTTCGATGCCCGATATGTCGACGCCATCGGCCTTCAGCCGGTCGAGATTGACATGGCCGAAATCATCGTCGCCGACGCGCGAGATGATGGCGCAATCCTGCCCGAGCTTGCCCACCTGGTCGATGAAGATGGCCGGCGCGCCTGACGGGAACGGCCCGATCAGCGGCACCGCCTCGCGAAAGCCATTGCCGCGCTTGGTCGCGACGATCTCCACCAGAACCTCGCCGATGGTGAGAATTTTTGACATGTGTATTGCCTGCTTTGATTACTGCTTTGCCCGCTTCGCGCGCACATCGAGATAGACGGCGATGAGGATCACCAGGCCCTTGACGATCAGCTGGTAGAAATACGGGACGGAGAGCATGTTCATGCCGTTGTTCATGACGCCGATGATGAGCGCGCCGATCAGCGTGCCGACCATGGTGCCGACGCCGCCGGCAAGGCTGGTGCCGCCCAGCACCGCCGCGGCGATGGCGTCGAGCTCATAGCTCACCCCGGCATTGGTCTGCGCCGAGAAGAGGCGCGAGGAGAGCAGGATGCCGCTCACCGCCGCCATGACGCCCGAGATCATGAAGATGATGATCTTCAGACGGTCCACCTTGATGCCTGAATAGAGCGCCGCCTCGCGGTTGCCGCCGGTGAGATAGGCGCGCCGGCCGAAGGTCGTCTTGCTCAAGAGGATATGATTGACGAGAAACAGCGCCGCGACGATCCAGATGATGATGGGTATGCCGAGAAAATTGTTCGTGCCGATGGCGGTCCAGCTCGCATCGGTGATCATTTCCGGCGCGCCATTGGTCGGCAGGCTGACGAGCCCGCGATAAATGCCCATCGTCGCCACCGTCACGATGAAGGACGGCAGCATCAGCTTGGCCGTGAGCGTGCCGTTGATGAAGCCGAGGATCGCCCCGGTCAGCAGCGTCAGCGCAATCGCCGGAACGAAGCCGAGCCCGAAGGCGAAGCACTGCGCTCCCACCATCCCGGCCACGGCAATGATCGAGCCGATGGAAAGGTCGATTTCGCCCAGCAGGATCACCCAGGTCATGCCGAAGGCGGCGATGGCGATGACCGACACCTGCTGCAGCACGTTGAGGAAATTCGCCACCGACATGAAGCGGGGATTGACCACCGAAAAGATGACGCACAGCACGATGAGCGACAGGAGAATGCCGCCATATTGCTTCGCCGCCCTCATCATCGTGGCGTTGGAATTGTTGCTCATGATGCGAAACCCGTTGCAAAAGTCATGATCTTTTCCGGCGTGCGGTCGTTGCCCGAAAGGGTGGCGCTGAGCCGCCCCTCATGCATGACGGCGATGCGGTCGCTCATGCCGATCACCTCCGGCAGCTCGGAGGAGATGAGCAGGATCGCCGTGCCTTCCGCGGCCAGCTGGCGGATAATCTTGTAAATTTCGAATTTAGCCCCGACATCGACACCGCGCGTCGGCTCGTCGAGGATGAGGATTTTCGGGCGCGTCAGCAGCCATTTCGCCAGCACGATCTTCTGCTGGTTGCCGCCTGAAAGCGCGCCGGCAGGTGTTTCCAGCGAGGCGGTCTTGATCGCAAGCCGCTTGACCTCGCCATTGGCCGCCTCGCGCTCCTCGCCCCTGCGGAGGAAACCGAAGAAATTGGAGAATGCCTTCAACCCCACCATGGAGATGTTGGAGGAGACGCTGTGACTCAGCACCAGCCCTTCCTCCTTGCGGTTTTCGGTGACGAAGGCGATGCCCCGGCCGATGGCTTGCGCGGGAGAGGCAGTCGAGACCGTGCTGCCATCGATGGCGACGGTGCCCGACGAGGCGCGCTTGATGCCGAACAGCGTGTTCATCACCTCCGAGCGTCCAGAGCCGACAAGCCCGAAAAAGCCGAAGATCTCCCCTGCCCTCACCTCGAAGGAAACCTGCTCGAACTCGCCGTCCCGCGAAAGGCCATTTACTTCCAGAACCGGCGCACCTGTTGGCACGGCTACGTCGCGGGGGGGGTAAATCTCGTTCATGTCGCGCCCGACCATCAGCGCGATCAGTTCCTCAATGGTCGCGTCCTGCTTTTCGCGGGTGGCGATATAGCTTCCGTCGCGCACGACGGTGATGTCGTCGCTGAGCCGCATGATCTCCTCCATGCGATGCGAGATGTAGATGACCGCAACGCCCTTGCGCTTCAGCCTCTCGATGATGCCGAAGAGAATTTCCGCCTCGCTGTCGCTCAAGGAGGAGGTCGGCTCGTCGAGGATCACCACCTTCGCCTCGATGCTGAGCCCCTTGGCGATTTCCACCAATTGCCGCTGGGCGATGGAGAGATTGCCGACCTTTTCGGTCACATCGACAGGCAGGCCCAGTTCCTCGACAAGCGCGGCAGCTTTGGCCACAAGCGCCCGGTCGTTGATGAAACCCGCCGTCGCCGGTTCGCGCGTCGCCAGAATGTTTTCGGCAACCGTCAGATTGTTGCAGAGGCTCAGTTCCTGGAAGACGATGGTCAGCCCCGCCCGCGCCGCCTCCTGCGGATCGGCGGGCGCATAGGGCGTGCCGTCGAGCACGATGCTGCCGGAAGTCGGCTGATAGACCCCGGCGAGGATCTTCATCAGCGTCGATTTTCCCGCGCCGTTTTCGCCCAGGATCGTATGAACCCGCCCGCGCCGGACCTGCAACTGCATGGATTTCAGCGCCGCTACCTGCCCGAAGGTTTTGGTGACGTCACTGATATCCAGGATGATATCGTTACCGGAAGAAGCCATGGATTTATCCTCTGGGCCGGCGGTGCGCAGCAACCCCTCATCCGTCCGCGCTACGCGCGGCCACCTTCTCCCACAAGGGGAGAAGAAGCTTGCGCGAGCGCTTCCGCCAATCGCAAACGTTAGGGGCTGGCATCAATGGGAATGCCACCCACCTCCCTTCTCCCCTTGTGGGAGAAGGTGGCCGCAAAGCGGCCGGATGAGGGGTAGGCCACAGCGCCGCCGCACGGCCCTGACCGAATTACTTCTTCTTCGTGTAAACGCCCGGCTCGATCGGCTGCTCGGCGGGGACCTTCTCCCCGGCGATCACCTTCACCGCCGTATCGACGGCGAGCTTGCCCATCTTGTCCGGATATTGCTGGATGACGCCGACCATGTCGGGATCGGTGTTCACAGCGTTAATCGCTTCAGGCATGCCGTCGAAGCCGATCACCTTCACCTTGCCGGTGAGGCCCGCCGACTTCACCGCCACGGCAGCAGCAAGCGCCGCGTCGTCGCCGAAGCCGAAGATGCCGTTGATGTCAGGATTGGCCTGCAGCATGTTCTGCGCCGCCGCCAGCGCCTCGGCGCGGGTGATGCCGGTCTGCTGGGCAACGATCTTGATGTTCGGATGCTTGGCGAGGGCGTCCTTGAAGCCCTTGACGCGGTTTACCACCGACTGCACGGTCGGATAATCGATGATTGCCACATTGCCCTTGTCGCCAAGCTCCTGGGCCATGAGCTCGCCCGCCTTGACGCCGCCGGCATAATTGTCAGTGCCGATATGCGAGGTCACTTCCACGCCATCCACAGGCACGTCGACCGTGATGACCTTGATGCCCGCCGCCTCCGCCCGCTTGATCGCTGCGACAGCGCCCTTGCTATCGACAGGCGAGATGATCAGCACGTCGATGCCCTTGACGATGAAGTCTTCTACATCGGCAAGCTGCTTGTTCAGGTCCTGATTGGCGATGGAGATTTCGAGCGGCACATTTTTGGCCTTCGCCTCTTCGGTGATGGCCTTGGCCAGCTCGTTATAGAACGGATGCTGCTGCGTCAGCAGCGAGGCGCCGATGCCATCCGCATGGGCGGCAATCGTCATGAGAGAGATCGCCGCGGAAGCGAGCAGCGGCTTCAGGAAACGAGAAAGGGTCACGAAATCCTCCCGGGATTTATCGGAGCCGAATTATGAAACTATTCTGTGCTGACGGGCTCCCTATGCCAGCCGACAAAGGAAGCCAACCACAAAACTTTCCGCGCGTCAAATTTAATTTCTATGTGCGTAAATTATATGTGACAGACGAGTGACTGCTCGCCCCGTGCTTTTTGCGGCCACCGCGAGCACACAGAGAATGTGCTTCGAGACCACGATCGAGCCCCTTCCCTACCTTATTTCCCCGCCTTTAAGGACACTATTAACCTTCATTTTTTATTGATTATAGGTAAGCCAAGCGGGCGATCTCCTATTTGCGGGTTGCAGGTGTAATGCGTATCCAGAGAACAAATTTCCCAATTAATTCAAACGACTACGACGAAGAAAACGAACGGCGCGAGCCGATCCCCCCCAGCGTACCCAGCCGTACGGCCGCCGAATCCATCAACCCATCCCATGCGCCCACCGGTTATCGCGGGGAAGCCGTCCGGCAGACCGCTCCGGGCGTCTATCAGCCGCTCCGTCCGGTCCAGCTTCAGCCGATAACGCCGCGTCCGGTGCAACCGGCGGCGAGCGCTATGCGCCCCGTCCCTCAGCAGCTGGCCGCATCCGGTGCACGCAGCGAGCACACGAACCAATCCGGCTATCCCCCGGTGTGGAAGCACGCTTTTTCCATGGGCGAAAATGTGCGCTTTACCCGCACGCCGCAGATCGAGCTGGAAAAGTCCAAGACGCCGCCCACCGATCCGCGTGCGAATGATCTGGTGCGCCCGAAAAAGGACGCTCCGGTGAAGCCCCAGCCGGCGGCAAGCGTTGCCGTGGCTGCGCCCGCCCCTGCCCCGCAGGCAGTGGTGGCCGCCCCTCAGCCTGTGGCGGCTGCTCCCATTGTAAAGCCGGCGCCCGTCATGGCCGCCGCTCCCGCAAGTAAGGAGCAAGCCGTCAGCCGTCATGACACGCCTTTCACCCATCTGTCCGATTTCGCCTTCTGGGAATCGGTCGATATTTTCGGCGAACTGCCCGCTGCACCGGTTGCCGCCCCCGCCCGGCCGAAGCCGCAGGCGACGGCAATCACCGAGCTCTTCCGCGTGCGCGAATGGAAGCAGCCGGGCATGGCCGACAAGGTGGCGGAAGCGCTGGCCGCAACCATGCCCGTGGCCGTCACACCGGAGCCGGTAGCGCCCGTGGCGGAAGTTGCCGCGACGCCGGAAACCGTAGCCGCCGCGCAGTCCAAGCCGGAGATTGAAGAAGCAGCAGCCGAGGTCGTTCAGGATAACGAGCCGCAAGCCGAAACGGTAAGCGCCCCGGAAGCGGCAGTGGAACAAGAACAGGCCGTCGAGCCCGCGCCGATCGCCGCAGCTCCTGCCCCTGTATCCTCGACCGTCGTCACCATGATGCCGCGCCGCGAGCAGTCCTTCACGCCCGCTCGCATGGAGTTGCGCCTGATGGGCGCGCAGGGCCAGCATGGCTACGAGCTGCCGCCGGTCGAGCTGTTGCAGGAGCCGCCCGCGCAGGAGGGCGAAGTCATCACGCAGGAAATGCTGGAGCGTAAGGCCGGGCTTCTGGAAAGCGTGTTGGAAGATTTCGGCGTCAAGGGCGAGATCATCCATGTCCGCCCCGGCCCTGTGGTCACGCTCTACGAGTTCGAGCCCGCGCCGGGCATCAAATCCTCGCGCGTCATCGGTCTTGCCGACGATATCGCCCGCTCCATGTCGGCCCTTTCGGCCCGCGTGGCGGTGGTTCCGGGCCGCAATGTCATCGGCATCGAGCTTCCGAACGCCAATCGCGAAACGGTCTATTTCCGCGAGATGATCACCTCGGAGGATTTCCAGGACACGGATTACAAGCTGGCGCTCTGCCTCGGCAAGAGCATCGGCGGCGAGCCGGTCGTGGCGGAACTGGCCAAGATGCCGCATTTGCTCGTCGCCGGCACCACCGGCTCGGGCAAGTCCGTGGCCATCAACACCATGATCCTGTCGCTGCTCTACCGGATGACGCCCGAACAGTGCCGCCTGATCATGGTGGACCCGAAGATGCTCGAACTGTCGATCTATGACGGCATCCCGCATCTGCTCACGCCCGTCGTCACCGACCCTAAGAAGGCCGTCATGGCATTGAAATGGGCGGTGCGCGAGATGGAAGACCGCTATCGCAAGATGTCGGCGGTCGGCGTGCGCAACATCGACGGCTTCAACGCCCGCGTCGCCGCCGCCAAGGAAAAGGGCGAGGCGATCGTCCGCACCGTCCAGACCGGCTTCGACAAGAACACCGGCGAGACCCTCTACGAGCAGGAGGAAATGGACCTCTCGCCGATGCCCTATATCGTCATCATCGTCGATGAGATGGCCGACCTGATGATGGTCGCGGGCAAGGAAATCGAAGGCGCGATCCAGCGTCTCGCCCAGATGGCCCGCGCCGCCGGCATCCACCTGATCATGGCGACGCAGCGTCCTTCGGTCGATGTCATCACCGGCACGATCAAGGCGAACTTCCCGACCCGTATTTCCTTCCAGGTGACGTCGAAGATCGACAGCCGCACCATCCTCGGCGAAATGGGCGCGGAGCAGCTCCTCGGCCAGGGCGACATGCTGCACATGGTCGGCGGCGGCCGCATCTCCCGCGTCCACGGCCCCTTCGTTTCCGACGAGGAAGTCGAGAAGGTCGTGTCGCACCTGAAGCTTCAGGGCCGTCCGGACTACCTCAACACCGTCACCGCGGATGAAGAGGAAGAAACGCCGGAGCCGGAAGATACCGCCGTGTTCGACAAGACCGCCATGGCGGAAGAGGATGGTGACGACGATCTCTACGCCCAGGCGGTCAAGGTGATCATGCGCGACAAGAAGTGCTCCACCTCCTACATCCAGCGCCGCCTCGGCATCGGCTACAACCGCGCCGCCTCGCTGGTGGAGCGGATGGAGAAGGAAGGGCTGGTCGGCCCGGCGAACCATGTCGGCAAGCGCGAGATCCTCTCACAGTAACGCGGCGGTCACGCAGCGAAGAGAACGATATCCGCGTCCACCCTTTAGGCCCCTCTAGGCCCTCCTGGCCCCGCTTTTTCAGCGGGGCTTTTTTAAGAATCAGCGCTTCAGCGCCAAATTTAACTTAAGTAATCGATTAAATGCTCAATTTCCTTCTATCAAAAAGTTGGGAACAAAAATCATATACCAATTGTTAACCTCCCCAGCGGGTCGGACCACTCTAACCCCAAGGAGCTAATGATGACTATTCGTACCCTGCTTTTCACCACCGCGGCTCTCGCCTTTGCAGTGCCCTTTGCACATGCCGACGACATCCATGCCGGTGGTGCAATCCGTACGCTGCCAACGGCGAAAGGTGAGATATTGACCGACGCCAATGGCATGGCGCTCTATATCCACACCAAAGACGGTGTGGGAACGTCGAATTGCTACGATCAATGCGCAAAAAACTGGCCGCCCCTGACCGCCGCCCAGGGCGCCACGGTCACCGATGACGACTACACGCTCATCCAGCGCAAGGACGGCACTCAGCAATGGGCGCATAACGGCCGGCCGCTTTACCGCTATGTGAAGGACAAGAAGGCCGGCGAAATCTCGGGCGACGGTGCCGATGGCGGTGCCTGGCATGCCGCGAGAGAATAGCCACCCATGTCCCCTCACGCAGTCCTGGACAGGATGCAATCCTGCCCAGGACTTTTCGCGCGCTCCAAATTCGTATTCCGAGCGGTCTCCTCGTAGGAGGGTAGAACCATGTCGATGAAATCTTTGGGCCTCGCCGCAATGATCTGCGCCATTGGGGTAGCTTTGTCCGGCTGCGTGGAAACCGATGGCTACGATGGATATGACGGCCCAATCTGGTATGGCGGATCGAGCTGGTATAGCGGCCCCAGCTATTATAACAATTATTACAACGGCTATTATTACAACAATGGCTACTATGACGACGGCTATTACCGCCATCACCACCATCGCCGCCGGCCGATTTATCCAGCCACGCCCGCGAGCCCGGCCACGCCGCTCATGCCATTAACTCCGGCCAGCCCGATCCAGCCGCTTTCCCCCGCCCGTCCGGCTCCCCCACGCATCGGCCAGGGAGCGATTCCGGGCGCTGTTCCTGCAAGCCCGGCTATGCCCTCATTCCCCCGCCGTCCGTTTCCCCGTATTGGCGAAGGAGCGACTCCGAGCGCGGCCCATGCCAGCCCGGCCATGCCCTCATTCCCTCGCCATCCGCTGCCCCGTATTGGCGAAGGAGCGACTCCGAGCACGGCCCATGCCAGCCCGTTCATCCCACCCAGACCTGTGGAAAGCAGCAGCCCGATCCATACGCCATCTCCTCCCCACTCGGATGAGACCCGGCATAACCGTCCACTCCTAAAGATCGGGCAAGGGGCGATTGTCGCCGACGCCGATACAAACTGACGGGGCAGAAACGAGGGCGCGCGGCAGGTTGAGAAATATCCGCCATGCGCCCTTCCCTCATACGCGGCGCTCGGCTAGCTTTGGCTGATCGATTGAAACAGCAGGTGCCTTGCCGTGTCCCATCAGCCCAATTCCATTGAAGCAAAAGACATCGCCTATCAGCTCCATTCCTATACCAATGCCCGCAAGCAGGAGGCGGAAGGCTCTCTCGTCATCGAGCGGGGCGAAGGCATTTATGTCTTCGATAACAACGGCAAGCGCTATATCGAGGGCATGGCCGGGCTATGGAGCGTCGCCGTCGGCTTCGGCGAAAAGCGGCTGGTCGAGGCGGCCGCGCGGCAGATGGAGAAGCTGCCCTATTACCACACCTTCACCCAGAAGACGCATGGCCCCTCCGTCGAACTGGCGGAAAAGCTGATCGCCATGGCGCCGGTGCCGATGTCGAAGGTCTATTTCACCAATTCCGGCTCCGAGGCCAACGATACGGTGGTGAAGATCGTCCGCTATCGCTCCAATGCGCTCGGCAAGCCGGAGAAGAAAAAGATCATCTCGCGCATGAAGGGCTATCACGGCGTCACACTGGCGAGCGCCAGCCTCACCGGCCTGCCCAACAACCACCGCGCCTTCGACCTGCCGATGCCGGGCATTCTCCACACCACCTGCCCGCATTACCGTACGGGAGCGGTCCCCGGCGAAAGCGAGCTCGAATTCGCCCAGCGCTGCGCCAGGGACCTGGAAGACCTGATCCTTGCGGAAGGACCGGAAACCGTCGCCGCCTTCATCGGCGAGCCTGTCATGGGTGCCGGAGGTGTGATCGTGCCTCCGACAGGCTATTGGCGGGAAATCCAGGAAGTCCTCAGGAAATACGACATTTTGCTCATCGCCGACGAAGTCATCTGCGGCTTCGGTCGCACCGGCGAGATGTTCGGCTCGACCCGATATGAAATCGAGCCTGACATCATGACGCTGTCTAAGCAGCTCGCCTCCTCCTACCTGCCCATTTCCGCCGTGCTCATCAACGACCGGGTCTACCAGCCGCTCGCGGATCAATCCGCCGAAATCGGCACGTTCGGCCACGGCTTCACTGCCAGCGGCCATCCCGTCGCCGCTGCGGTGGCGCTGGAAAACCTCGCCATCCTCGAGGAGCGGGATCTGGTCGGCAATGCCCGGAACCTGAGCCCACATTTCCTCTCCCGCCTGCGCACGTTGGAAAGCCATCCGCTGGTGGTGGAAGCCCGCGGCGTCGGCCTCATCGGCGCACTCGAGGTTTACCACGCCGCCTTCGCCGATAAGCCCGGCGCGCTCGGCCTCACCATCAACCGCGCCATGCACGAGCGCGGCCTGATCGGACGCAATGTCGGCGACGCCCTCGCCTTCTGCCCGCCGCTAATCATCACGGAAGAGCAGATCGACCAGATGTTCGATATCGCCGAGGCGGCGTTCGATGCGGTGAATATCGCGATTGATGATGGTGGGGCGGGCTAATCCGCCCCCTTTTTTTACACCAAAGGCGGATTCAGCCTCGCGAAGCCCGCCTGCCGCCGATACGGAAAATAGGGATAGGGCGCGGTCACGGCGCTGGCCTCGTCGAGCCTGGCGACCTGCTCCGCCGTCAGCGACCAGCCGACAGCGCCCAGATTCTGGCGCAATTGCTCCTCATTGCGCGCGCCGATGATGACCGATGACACCGTCGGGCGGCCCAGCAGCCAGTTGAGCGCGATCTGCGGGATGGTCTTCCCGGTTTCCCCGGTAATCGTGTCCAGCACGTCGATGATCCGGTAAAGCCTTTCGTCATCCACTGGCGGGCCATATTCCGCGGTCTGGTGCAGGCGGCTCTGCTCCGGCAGCGGCTGGCCACGGCGGATCTTGCCGGTGAGCCTTCCCCAGCCCAGCGGGCTCCACACCAGCGCGCCGACGCCTTGATCGAGGCCGAGCGGCATCAGTTCCCATTCATAATCGCGCCCCACCAGCGAGTAATAGGCCTGATGCGCGACATAGCGCGGATAGCCATGTTTTTCCGCCACGGCGAGCGACTTCATCAACTCCCAGCCCGCGAAATTGGAAACGCCCACATAGCGGATCTTGCCAGCCCGGACGAGACCATCCAGCGTCGACAGCACCTCCTCGACCGGCGTTCCCGCATCGAAGGCGTGCAGTTGCAGCAGGTCGATATAGTCAGTTCCAAGCCGCCGCAGCGCGTCGTCGACCGCCTTGATCAACCGGCTGCGCGACGTGCCCGCATCGTTCGGCCCCTCGCCCATTGGCAGGCCGGTCTTGGTCGAGAGGATCACCTGATCGCGGCGTCCCCGGATCGCCTCGCCCAGCACCTCCTCCGAAGCGCCGTTCGAATAGACATCGGCCGTGTCGAACAGATTGACGCCTGCCTCCAGGCAAATATCGACGAGCCGCCGCGCTTCGTCCGCATCCGTGTTACCCCATGCGCCGAAGAGCGGCCCCTGCCCGCCGAATGTTCCCGCGCCGAAGCTGAGGACGGGAACTTTCAGGCCGGATTTACCCAAATATCTGTATTCCATGGCTTTTTTCACTTTCAAATGTCGAGGAAGGAGAATGTTCAGTTCAGGCGTTGGCGGTCGCCCCGGAAGGCACGCCGCGCCCATCCATCCGGATGCTGATGACCGCGATGGCGAGTCCGCCCAAGGTGATGAGTGCAGCGACGACAGGGATGGCGCCCAGCCCCGGGCCGTGGTCGATCACCGCGCCGCCAGCCCACGCTCCGAGCGCATTGCCGAGGTTGAAGGCGGCGATGTTGAAACTGGAGGCGAGGCTCTGGCCCGCGCCCTCCGCCTTCGACAGCACCCACATCTGCAGCGGCGCGACCGTTGCGAAGGCGGCAGCCCCGAGCAGTCCGACGAAGGCGATGGCCGCAGTCTTCTCATGCAGCGCGAAGGTCATGAGGCCGAGCACGGCGGCAAGCACGACCAGTGTGCCGATGACGGTTTTCACCAAATGCCGGTCTGCAAGTTTGCCGCCGACGATATTGCCGACGATCAGCCCGCCGCCAAAGACGAGCAGGATCGGAGACACCGCGCCTTCAGAAAAGCCGGTAATCCGTGTCAGCGCCGGAGCAATATAAGTGAACACCGCGAAGACACCGGCATAGCCAAGCACCGTCGTCAGAAAGCCGAGCAGCACCGGGCGGCGCGCGAGCGCCTTCAGGTCCGCCCGCCAGGCGCCCGCCTCCGGCGCGGCCTTGTCGCGGGGCACGAGCAGCGCGATGATGGCGAGCGCGACGGCCCCGACCAGCGCCACCGCCCAGAAGGTGGCGCGCCAGCCGAATTGCTGGCCGAGCCAGGTGCCGAAGGGGACGCCGAGAATGTTGGCCACGGTCAGCCCCGTGAACATGACGGCGATGGCGGAGGCCCGCTTGTCGGGCGCGACGAGATTGGTCGCCACCACCGAGCCGACGCCGAAGAAAGTGCCGTGCGCAAAGGCGGTCAGCACCCGCGCCGCCATCAGGAAGCCATAGCCGGGCGCGAGCGCGCAGGCGACGTTGCCGATGGTGAAGATCAGCATCAGGCCGAGAAGCACGGTCTTGCGCGGCCACCGGCCGGTCAGGATGGTCATGACAGGTGCGCCGACGACGACACCCAGCGCGTAACCTGATATGAGCAGGCCCGCCATGGCGATGGAGACGCCCAAATCGGCGCTCACGTCCAAAAGCAGTCCCATGATGACGAATTCCGTAACGCCGATGCCGAAAGCACCGGCGGTCAGGGCATAAAGAGCCAAAGGCATTGATCGAGCCTCTCAATTGTTGCAGTGGCCCGGAATATGGACGAGCGCCATACGATGATGTAGAGAGCGCTGAGGAACAGGATTTATGAATTGAATTCACCATGAGCCGCATCGACATCAACCGCTTCGGCGAGATGGAAGTTTTCGTCCGCGTGGTGGAGATGGGCGGCTTCTCCGCCGCTGCCCGCGCCTGCCGGATGACGCCATCGGCGGTGAGCAAGCTTATGACCCGGCTGGAGACCCGCCTTGGCGCAAGGCTCGTTAACCGCTCGACGCGCAAGCTGCAATTGACGCCGGAGGGAACGGCCTTTTACGAACGCAGCACGCGCATCCTCGCCGATCTCGACGAGGCGGAGCGTAGCGCCTCGACCGGCGAAAAGCCTGCCGGGCGCATCCGGTTCAATACCAACGCCTCCTTCGCAACTCACATCCTCGCGCCGGTCCTGCCTGAATTTCTGGCAATGTATCCCGGCATAGCGCTCGACATGGTGCAGACGGATGCGGTGATCGACCTTTTGGCGGAGCGCACCGATGTCGCCGTGCGCGCCGGCCCGCTGAAAAGCTCCAATCTGGTCGCGCGCAAGCTCGGCGCGACCCGCATGGTCATCGTCGCCGCGCCTTCCTATCTGGAACGCTTCGGCGAACCCAAAACCGTTCCCGAGCTCGAAGGGCACAATCGCATCGCCTTCTGCTATGCCAGGACTGTCAAGGGGTGGCCGCTCGTCCATGAAGGGAGAACCGTCACCCTGCCCGTTACCGGCAGCGTCCAGGTCAATGATGGAGAGGCCATGCGGCATCTGGTGGTGGCGGGCGTCGGCCTCGCCCGGCTGGCCGCCTTCGCCGTGCGCAAGGATATCGAAGCCGGTCGCCTCGTGCCCGTGCTGGAAGATTGCAATCCCGGCGATCTGGAGGAGGTCCACGCCGTCTATGTCGGCCAGGGCGGCCCGCTCCCCGCCCGGGTGCGCGCGCTGCTGGATTTTCTGGCAGAGCGCGCGCGAGTGCAGTAGAGATGGCCGACCCTGCTTCCTCCAATCAAAATCCCATCGTCTCCAGATAATGCAGCGCGACTTTGCCGAAGGGGCCTTCCATGAGACCGACGAGGCCACCGAGCGCCGCGGCGGAGGAAACGATTCCCGGCGCGCCCCGGAACGGTATCGCGATGGCCGTGCTGAGGAACTTGACCGCCCGCCCAGCGAGTTTGAGCGGCAGGTTCCGGATAGTTTTTCGCGGATTTTCCCGATAGCTGGCGATGAATTCTGTGATGTTATGGTCGCGCGTGCGCCGGTAGTAGTAAGAAAGCGTCAGACGCGACAAAGGGACGTTCTCATAAACGATGGCGTTGCAGGCCCAGCCGGTTCTGGCGCCCAGGCTCTTCGCCTTTTCCCATAAATGCCAGTCTTCACCGCCGGTAAGGCCGAACTGCGCATCGAAGCGCAGGCCCGTCTCACGGAAGAAATCGAGCCGCCCCATCCAGCTTCCGGTGCCGAGTTTGATGGTATCCCCCCGGCCACACTCGCATTTCGCCTTGCAGCGTTGTTCCGATTTGACCTTCCTCTGCGCGATGCCGCGCCAGACGAGTTTCTGCATCGGCGTGAGCTTTCGAGCGAAGGGCTTGAGACGCACCGGCGAGCCGACGATGTCGAGATCGAGCCTGTCACGCTCGGCCAGCAGATTTACCAGCCAGTCCGCCTCCACGCATTCATCATCATCCACATAAACGAGGAGGTCGTAGCCGCGCCGGATCGCATGGTTCAGCGCGTGATTCCTGACGGCGGAAATGCCCGGCACGCACTCGTTCCGGTATTCTATTTTAATCCCGAGCATAAGAGCGCGAAACGGCTCGATGATCCCCGCAAGCGTCCGCTTATCGTTGTTCTCCACGACCAGAAGGGAAAGCTGCTCTTCCGGCGGTCGTTTCATGACGGCCAGCGAGAAAAACAGATGACACAACATCTGGGGTCTGTTGCGGGTAACCACAGCAACGCAGATATGACGCTTCATACTCAAGCCTCATTGTCTCGTCCCCGGGTTTGAAAATTGCCTACCCCTCGCAGGCCTCGGATCGGGGGCGTGGTAACGCACCCAACCGCGAAAAGTTACAAGCCTTTTCGAAAATTGTCACGAAGATATGAACAGCCGTCATTTGACGGACAGGGGGATCTACCTCGCCGCCCGCGCCCCTCCCCGAGCCGATTTATCGCCCAACAGCTTCCAGCGTGACTGGTTCCGGGCAGGCCCCGCCCCCTTTCCGGCCGCCTCCGGGCCGGGCGATGCATGCACAGAACCTTCCGGCGGATAGGCAAGCGTGTCGCTCATCTGCGCCTTGTCCTCATCGAGGAAATCCGGGAAAGGCAGCTTCTCTCCCTTGCGCCACGCCGCAACCCGTCTCTCCGCCTCCGCCTGCTTTTCCATATCGACCGGCAGATCGTCAGGACCGTATTGGACCGATGACGGGAATGCGAACTGCACGCCGGCTTCATCGACGATCTTCATGATATGCAGGAGGATATCCTCGCGGATCGCCAGGAATTCGTCGCCACTGTGGGTCCGGATATAGGCGGTGATCTCCACATCGAGGGAATAGTCGCCGAAGCCGACGAAGCGCACCTCCAGGTCTTCCATCACGCGCGGATGCGCGATGAGCAGATGACGCAGCTGGGCCAGCAGGTATCGCAGCTGGTCGGCGGTCGTCTCGCAGCGCAGCTGCAGCGTGGTGTTGAACCGGATGCGGTCGCGCCGGGAGTAGTTCTCGATCTTCATATCGGCGAATTCCGAGTTCGGGATCGAGAACACCGTGCGGTCGAGCGAACGCACCCGCGTGGACCGCATGCCGATATGCTCCACCGTGCCGAGCGTATCGTCGAATTTGCAGAAATCGCCGACACTGACCGGCCGGTCCGCATAGAGCGTGAGGCCCGAGAGAAAATTCTGCAAGGTCGGCTGTGCCGCGAGCGCCACGGCGAGGCCGCCAATGCCAAGCCCGGCCAGCACATGCTCATAGGGCAGCTGAAACACCTGCGCCAGCGCCAGGAAGGCGAAGAGGACGATGGCGGCGCGGGCAACGCCGGTCAAAAGTGCGATCAGCGTCTCATGATAGCCCGGAACGGGCCAGCGGTCACGGTAAACATCCCCCGCTTTACCGACGAGATGCCAGAGAATCGGTACTGCACCAAGCAGGATAGCGGCCCAGCCCAGCGCCTTGACAGGCGTCGCCACCATGCTCGGCAGACCCAGCAGCCGCAACGCCGCAAGCAGGAAGAGGCCCAGAACGATGATCCGCACCGACCATCCGACGGCATGCGGCAGCGCGGGCTCTCCGTCCGCGGAAGCCGCCGTACCGCGCCGGTGAAAGGCGTAGAGGAGCCCCTTGGCGATGAACCCGCCCACAATGCCGAGCGCGCCCAGAATGCCCAGCATCAGCCATTGCCACCAATCCACCGGCCCGGCGCGTTGTAAGAGGGCCGGGTTGAGCCAACGGGCGAAGGACCGTAGTTTGAAATAGGCGTCATCGCCCGCCGTGGCCGAGAATTCGGGCGCCACCGGCACATCCTCGATGGAGGCATAGAGCGAGCGGATATGATGCAGCGTATCCGGCGTGAACTGCCAGATGACGCCCTTGTCCGTCTCGACCGGCCCTACCGCGATGTTGCCCGCCGGATGCTGGAAGAACACATAAGGCGCCTTGCTCTTGGGATCGTCAGGAATCTCCTGCCAGTAGACATAGCCGATCCGGTCGATCACCTTCTTGAGGTAGCGGGTAAAGAGCGGCGCTTCGTCCGCGCGCACGGCAGCGGGAATGCCCTGCATGTTGAGCGTACTCTCTGCCGGCGCGTCGCTGCCGCCGCTGAAGCTGCCGAGCAGCACCTTGAAGGCATCGCGCGGCGTGCGCAACTTCTCCGGCTCGCTCACCGTGTCCACCGGCTCACCGCGCGCCTTGGAAAGCGCCGCGAGCTTCGCCTTCAGCGCATCGAGCGGTGGCCCGACGATGAACCACTTGCCGTCCTTACGGCGGAAATTGACGTCATAGGTCACGTCAGTATCGAACTGGCCGAGCCGCGCCGTGGCCTCGTCGCTTTTGATCGTCCGGTGCGGCAGGTTGGAAAGGCGGAAGGTGAGCTTGTCGATGACAGCGTAAAGCTCATGCACATAATCATTGATGTTGTGCCCGCCCCGATCCGTGTCAGCGACGTCGACCACGCTCGCCGCCTTGCCGACCAGCGCCATCCCGCCCCCTGCGGCGCGTGAAATATTGTCCGCGCCGCTTTCGTTCATCGCCTTGAGAAACGTGCTCATCGCCGCCATCGGGCTCGACTGGTCGACCGGCACACTCTGATAGAGCGCGGCATCGGCCCGAACACCTGTCCACCACTCCCCCATGGCATCGCCGAAACGGCCCATGAAGCTGGAACCGTCAGGCGACTGGACAAACAGGAAGTCGCCATGCCGATCCCCCTCGCTCCAACGGCCGATGAGCTGATTGCCCATCGCCTTGGCCTCGATGCGCCCGTTGTAAAGCGGGTAGCGGCCCGTCACCTGCTCTCCGTTCTGCTCGAACGTGATGGGCGCGGCGCCATAAGCCCATTTGGTATTCCACGTCCCCGCCCAGTCGACAGCTGCCTGCGACTGCGCCTCGGAGACGAGAAACATGAGGCTCAACAGCGAAAGCACGAAAAGAAGAAAGGGAGACCGCCATCCTCCGCGCAACAAAATTCTGTAATTCTTCTGTTCTCGCATCGAATCCTCGCAAATTCGATGCAAATATTAATTTATATTTATAGTATTTCTACAGACATAATAAATAAAACAGAATATTTTGGAATTAGTTTATAAAATACCTGAACTATGCAATGAAATACACTATACGAAATTAATTATTAGGAATAACTAATAGAAATTGACGCACTCGCCCCACTCGCCCAATATAAAAATCTCGGTTATAGATTTTCCGTCGAAGGTTGAAAGCAGACGCGCCGGTCCAGGGGGCGCACTGGCGACGAGGGGCAGCGCCAGCCAATCGGCAAGAGGCCCCAACTTTCGACAGGAGAAGCTGCAATGTGGTATCCGCCAATTTGGTCAATACCAATCATTGTCACTTTTGAGATAAAAAAGACCCGCACCACCTGGTCAGTGACGGTGCGGGTCCGATTTATCACATAAGGTACCGAGGGGCAGGAGGTCGCACTCCTGCTTCTCACTCCTACAATTTATAACACCACCCTCTTCTTTTCAAGCTACGCTTGCGCCTCCGGCTCCTTCACCCGGAACCACGCCACATAAAGTGCCGGTAGAAACAGGAGCGTGATGGCCGTACCCGCGATGATGCCACCCATCATGGCATAGGCCATCGGTCCCCAGAACACCTCGCGCGCGATAGGGATGAGCGCCAGGCTCGCCGCCGCCGCCGTAAGTGCGATGGGGCGCATACGGTGCTGCGTCGCCTCGACCACCGCCTCCCATGGATGGACGCCCTCCTTGATGAGGTCTTCCACCTGCACGATCAGGATCACCGAATTGCGGATAAGGATGCCGATCAGCGCCAGCACGCCGAGAATGGCGACGAAGCCGAGCGGCGCGCCTGATGGCAGCAGCGCCGCCACGACGCCGATAAGCCCCAGAGGCGCCACGGCGACGACGAGGAAGAGCCGCTGGAAGCTCTGCAATTGCACCATCAGGATCGTCGCGATGACGAACAGCATCAGCGGCACGACCGCGATGATCGGCCCTTGGCTCTTGCCGCTTTCCTCCACCGTGCCCGCCGTCTCGATCTTGTAGCCATCAGGCAATTTGGCCGCGAAGGCATCGATCTTCGGCGCGATTTCCTGCACGATGGTCGCCGGCATCACGCCGTCATTAATGCCCGCCGACACCGTGATGGTGGGAATGCGGTCGCGCCGCCAGACCACCGGCTGTTCCAGCTCGTAGCGGAAATTGGCAATCGAGGCGAGCGGGATGGATTCGCCCGTGCCGGTGGCGATCTGGAGATTGCGCAGCGTCTCTATGGAACCGCGCTCCCTGGCATCCGCCCTGGCAATGACGTTGATGAGGTAGGTCGCGTCCCGCACCTGCGTGATGGTAACGCCGCCCACCACGCTGTTGAGCGCCGTCGCGATGGACTTGGACGAAACGCCCAATTGCCGCGCCTTATCCTGCATGACATCGACCTTGATCATGCGGGCTGGCTCGTTCCAGTCATAGGCGACGACGCCGAGATGCGGGTTTTCGCCCATGATCCCCGCCACCTCCTGCGCCGTCTCGCGCAAGCGCTGGATATCCGGCCCGCTGACCCGGTATTGCACCGGTCTGCCCACCGGCGGCCCCAACTCGAGGAACTTCACGAAGGTATCCGTGCCGACATAATCCTTTCGCAGTACCCTGTCGAACTCTGCCTTCAGCCGGTTGCGCGCCTCGATATTCTTCGCGACGATGATCATCTGGCCGAAATAAGGATTGGCCGGCTGGACGTCGAAGGTCAGCACGAAGCGCACCGCACCTTGCCCGATATAGCTGCTCCAATGGTCGATATCCGGATTCCCCGCGAGCATCGTCTGCTCAAACCGCTCCATCTGCGCCTTCGTCTCTTCGATGGAACTCGACTGCGGCAGCTTCCAGTCGATGACGAGTTCCGGCCGGTCGGATGACGGGAAGAATTGCTGCTCGATGAAGCGCAAGCCGACGACCGACAAGGCAAAGGCGATGACGGTGGCGATGATGGTGAGCCAGTAATGGCGCACGGAGAAACGCAATACGCGCGAAAACGCCATGAAGAAGCGCCGCGGCTTTTCGTCATGATGCGCCATTTTCGCGGGCAGGAACGTCACGCCGAGCAATGGTGCGAACAGCACCGCCACGACCCACGAGACGATCAGCGACACGGCGATGACGACGAACAGGGTGAATGTATATTCGCCCGCCTGGCTGGAATTGAGCCCGATGGGCATGAAGCCGGCAATCGTCACCAGCGTTCCCGTCAGCATGGGAAAGGCGGTGTGAGTATAGACATAGGTCGCCGCCTTGTTGAGCGGGTCGCCCTGCTCCAGCCGCGCCACCATCATTTCGACCGCAATCATCGCATCGTCCACCAGCAGGCCGAGCGCGATGATGAGCGCGCCGAGCGAGACCCGCTGCAGCGAGATATCGAGATAGCTCATGGTGAGGAAGGTGATGGCAAGTACCAGCGGAATGGAGAGTGACACCACGAAACCGGCCCTCAAGCCAAGGCTGATGAAGCTCACGATTAGCACGATGGCGATGGCCTCGAACAATGCGCGGGTAAACCCTGATACCGCTTCCTCCACCACGACAGGCTGGTTCGCCACCTGATGCATACCGACGCCGACGGGAAGCTCCGCCACGGCCTTGCGCATTTCCTCCCGCAGCGCCTCGCCGAATTCCAGGAGATTGCCGTTCGGCTTCATGCCGATGGCAAGCCCAATGGCATCCTTGCCGTTGAAGCGGAAGATGGAGGTCGGCGGATCGACGTAGCCGCGCGTGACGGTCGCCACATCGGTCAGCCGGAAGAAGCGGTTATTCACCCGCAAATTCACCGCGCGAAGACTGTCTTCGGAGGTGAATTGCCCGTTGACCCGCACGCTCACCCGCTCCGGCCCCGCCTCGATGACCCCGGAGGGCGTGATGGCGTTCTGGTCCTGCAAGCTTTGCAGGATCGCCTGCTCGTCAAGCCCCAGCGCAGCGAGCTGCCGCGTCGAGAATTCCAGATAAATCGCCTCGTCCTGCGCGCCGACGAGATCGACCTTGCCGGCGTTGGGCACGGTCAGCGCCTTCGTGCGAACATCCTCGACATAATCGCGCAATTGCCGCTGCGTCAGCCCATCGGCGGTGAAGGCGTAGATATTCCCGTAGACATCTCCGAAACGATCGTTGAAGAACGGCCCGAGCACGCCCTCGGGGAAGGATGAGCGGATATCGTTCATCATGTTGCGCACGCGCACCCATGTCGCCTCGACATCCCGCCCCTTGGTGGTCGCTTTCAGATTGACGAAAACGATAGTCTTTCCCGCCGTGGTGACGCTGCGGGTGAAATCGAGATCGTCAAGTTCCTCCAGCTTCTTCTCGATACGGTCGGTGACCTGGTTGATCGTCTCCTCGACCGAAGCGCCCGGCCAGTTGGCCTGCACCAGCATGGTCTTGATCGTGAAGGCGGGGTCTTCCTCGCGGCCGAGGTCGATATAGGAAACGACGCCGGCGACGAGGAACACCAGCATGAAATACCAGACAAGCGAGCGGTGATTGAGAGCCCAGTCGGAGAGATTGAAATTCTTCACTGGCCTGTCCCCTCTTGCGGCAAGCTGACCTTCTGGCCTTCTTCGAGGCTATGGACGCCCGCCGTCACCACATAAGCGCCATCGGCGATATTCCCCGCCGTGAAACTCGACCCGTTGCGCGCCACTACGTCCACCGCCTGCCTGGCAACTGTCCCCGTCCTGGGATCGGCGATCCAGACAAAAGTCTTGCCGCCTTCCTCCAGCAACGCCGAGAGCGGGAGCACCACGGAAAGCTTCGTCGTTACATGCCGTGTTGCAGATATCATCGAGCCGAGCCGGAACGCCGGCGGCGGATTGTCGAGCGTGATCCGGACGCGCCGTGTGCGCGTGGCAGGATCGGATTGCGGGGCGATCTGCCGTACCCGCCCGTTCGCCCGGGTGGAGGGGGCCGATTGCAGGATGACGTCGAAAGGCGTCCCTTCGGGAATATCGCCGATCATGCTGTCAGGTATATCCACGACCGCCTCGCGGACATCCGAGCGCGCGACGGTCAGCACCGTCTGCCCCGCGGCAACCACCTGCCCCACTTCAGCACTGACGGATGACACCACGCCGTCGAAATCCGATTTCAACTGCGCATAGCTCCGCTGGTCCTGCGCCTGAGCCAGCGCGGCCTGCGCCTTCTCCACCTGCGCGCTCGCCGCATCTCTCCCTTGCGTCGCCGCGTCCAGCATCGCCTGCGAGATGTTGCCCTGCTCGAACAGCGTGCGCTGCCGCTCTTCGCTGGCCGCGGCATTGGCGAACTGCGCCTCCGCGCTCGCCAGATCTGCCCGCGCTGCTTGTAGGGCGAGGTCGAGAGAGGTCGGGTCAATAGCGGCGACCGTCTCGCCCTTTTTGACCGTATCCCCGACATCCGCATCCCGGCTGATAATCCGCCCCAGCACCCGAAAGGCAAGGTTCGTGCTATAGCGCGGCTCAACCGTGCCGACGAAACCGTAAGCGCGCTGCACCTGAGGTTCCGCCTTGATGTAGAGGACAGGCCGGATGGGCTCGGGCGGCTCCTGATGCTGTTCGCTGCAGGCGGTGAGGAGGAAGGAGAGGGTTAGGAAGGCGATTATTTTGGTGTATGCGCGAAGCACCCCCCTCTGCCCTGCCAGCCATCTCCCCCGCTTCAGAAATGAAAAACTCATTCCCCCGCCCCCTCGATCACATCCACCACTTCCCCAGCCCGCAGCATTTGCGTTCCCTTGGTCACCACCCGCTGGCCTTCCTCAACCCCGCTGACGATCACCACCCGCTCGCGCTCGTAGGTCAGCACCTTCACCGGTGCGAGCGTAACGACATCGCCCTCCCCCACGACGAACACCGCCGGGCGCCCCGCATCTGACGTGAGGGCGCTCCAGGGCAGCACCGCCGCGCGTTGCGGCTCAAGCTGCATGGTGCCGGTGATCGGCGCGCCGAGCGTCATCTCCCGCGGCGTGTCAATAATCCCCACCTTGACCCGCACCGTGCCGGTGGCCGGTTGAACGACGGGCGACACCTCGCGCACCTCTCCCCGCGCCTGAATCTTCGGATTGGCGATGAGGCTCACCGTCACCCCTCGCCCCGCCTTGCCTTTCGCCACCAGCGTTTCCTGCACGTCGAACACCGCGTCGCGCGGGCCATCCTCGGCGATGGTGAAGGCTGGTTCCGTCGCCTGCACCACTTGCCCGACCTCGATGTTGCGGGCGGTGATGACGCCGGAAATCCCGGCCCGCAATTGCGTATAGGAAAGCTCGTCCCGCACGTTGGCAAGCTGGCTTTCGGCCACCGCCACCGCGCTTTGCGCGGTGCGCAGGCTCTGCTGCGCCTCGTCGAACTGCCGCCGCGTGGTGAAGCCACGGTCGAGCAGCACCTGCTGCCGCTCAAAGGTGGAAGTCGCCTGTGTCAATTGCGATCTGGCAGCATCGAGGGAGGCCTGCGCCGTGCGGATATTGACCTGCTGCGTAGAGGGATCGAGCTTCGCCAATACTTCATTCGCAGTGACATGCTGTCCAACATCGGCATCGCGCTCGATCACCTGCCCGCCGACGCGGAAGGACAGGTTCGTGAGCGTGCGCGCCGCGATGGCTCCGGTCAGCACGATTTCCGGCGCATAGTCGGTGTAATGGACGGTTTTGACGGCGACCGCGACGGTATCCTCGCCCTTCACCGTCTCGCCCTGCCGCTCGCAGGCTGAAAGCGCCACGGCGATAAGTCCGAGGCCGGCAAGCCGCATCCAGCCAAATGCTGCAAAATGGCGCATGCCGCCGTCCCTCTCCTTGCCTGTCATTCCATCCCCCGACAGTCCTGTTCCGGAACAGATAAGTCATCCGCGTCAATATGCAACGCAATAATGACACTTGATTCCGCTGCCGCAATCCGCCATGCCGGAAGGGTGAGGAATGGATAAAGGGTGGGAGAAATGACGAGAATCCACGAAATCGCGGATTTGAAGGAACTGGCGCGCCGCCGCGTCCCCAAAATGTTCTTCGATTACGCCGATTCCGGCGCTTGGACGGAAAGTACCTACCGCGCCAACGAGGAAGACTTCAAGAAAATCCAGCTGCGCCAGCGCGTTCTGGTCGACATGACCGACCGCTCGCTGGAAAGCACCATGATCGGCCAGAAGGTCTCCATGCCCGTGGCCCTCGCCCCCACCGGCCTCACCGGCATGCAGCATGCCAATGGCGAGATGCTGGCGGCGCAGGCGGCGGAAGAGTTCGGCGTTCCCTTCACCCTCTCCACCATGAGCATCTGTTCCATTGAAGACGTCGCCTCGGTCACGAAGAAGCCGTTCTGGTTTCAGCTCTACGTCATGCGCGACCGCGATTTCGTGAAAAGCCTGATCGACCGCGCCAAGGCCGCCAAATGCTCGGCCCTCGTCCTCACCCTCGACCTGCAAATCCTCGGCCAGCGCCACAAGGATCTGCGCAACGGCCTCTCCGCCCCGCCGAAATTTACGCCCAAGCATATCTGGCAGATGGCGACCCGGCCCGCCTGGTGCATGGGCATGCTCGGCACCCAGCGCCGCACCTTCCGCAACATCGTGGGCCACGCCAAGGGCGCGACCGACCTTTCCTCCCTCTCCGCCTGGACCGCCGAACAGTTCGACCCGCGCCTCAACTGGAGCGATGTCGAATGGATCAAGCAGCACTGGGGCGGCCCGTTGATCCTGAAGGGCATCCTCGACGTCGAGGACGCAAAGATGGCCGCGCAATCAGGCGCGGATGCCATCGTCGTCTCCAACCATGGCGGCCGCCAGCTTGACGGCGCCCCCTCTTCCATCTCGATGCTGCCGAAGATCGCCGATGCCGTCGGCGACAAGATCGAAATCCACATGGATGGCGGCATCCGCTCGGGCCAGGACGTGCTGAAGGCGCTGGCGCTCGGCGCGCAGGGCGTCTTCATCGGCCGGCCTTTCCTCTACGGCCTCGGCGCAATGGGCAAAAAGGGCGTCACCCTCGCGCTCGACATCATCCGCAAGGAACTCGACATCACCATGGCGCTCTGTGGCAAGCGCCGCGTGACCGATATCGGGCAGGATGTGCTCTATAAAGAGTAAGGAGACCACCATGCGGAATACCCCCAGCCTTGAAAACTACTGGATGCCCTTTACCGCCAACCGGCAGTTCAAGGCCGCGCCGCGTCTACTCGCCTCCGCCGAAGGCATGTATTACACCGATATGGACGGCAACAAGGTTCTCGACGGCACATCCGGCCTCTGGTGCGTCAATGCCGGCCATGGCCGCAAACGCATCGCGCAGGCGGTGGAGCGTCAGCTCACCACCATGGACTACGCCCCCTCCTTCCAGATGGGGCACCCCATCGCCTTCGAATTCGCAGAGAAGCTGGCGGAAAAAGCACCGGGCGGCGAAGGTGCGAAGCTCGACCGGGTGTTCTTCACCGGCTCGGGCTCGGAATCCGTCGATACCGCGCTAAAGATCGCCATCGCCTATCAGCGCGCCGTCGGCCAGGGAACGCGCACCCGCGTCATCGGTCGTGAGCGTGGCTATCACGGCGTCGGTTTCGGCGGCATTTCGGTGGGCGGGCTCGTCAACAACCGCCGCGTCTTCCCGACCCTCCCCGGCACGGACCATCTGCGCCACACCCACGATCCCGCGCGCAACAGCTTCGTCAAGGGCCTTCCCGGCCATGGTGCGGAACTGGCCGACGATCTGGAGCGCCTCGTCGCCCTCCACGGCGCGGAGACCATCGCCGCGGTCATCGTCGAGCCCGTCGCGGGTTCCACGGGCGTCCTGCTCCCTCCGCAAAACTATCTGGAGCGCTTGCGCGCCATTGCCGACAAGCACGGTATCCTCCTGATCTTCGATGAAGTCATCACCGGCTTTGGGCGTCTCGGTGCGCCCTTCGCGGTCGATTATTTCGGCGTCGTGCCCGACCTCGTTACCACGGCCAAGGGATTGACCAATGGCGCGATCCCCATGGGCGCGGTCTTTGCCAGCCGCAAGGTCCACGATGCGCTGATGCAGGGACCGGAAAGCCAGATCGAGCTTTTCCATGGCTATACCTATTCCGGCCACCCCGTCGCTTGCGCGGCCGGCCTGGCGACGCTCGAAATCTATGAGGAAGAGGGCCTCCTCACTCGCGGCGCGGAAATGGCCGGCCACTGGCAGGACGCGATCCATTCCTTGAAAGGCCTGCCGCACATCATCGACATCCGCACCATCGGCCTCGTCGCCGGCATCGAGCTTGCCTCCCGCGACGGCGCACCGGGTAGCCGCGCCTATGACGTTTTCACCGATTGCTTTAATAAAGGCTTGCTCATTCGCGTTACCGGCGACATCATTGCCCTCTCACCGCCCTTGATTGTCGAGCGCGATGAGATCGACATGATGGTTTCGATGCTTGGAGAGAGTATTAAGCAGGCAGCATAGTAAAACGCAAAATATTCCTCTTTCCACCGGCATTATACTCGCTTAAACTTCAAATGACTTAGGCGAGCGGGGAAGGTTGCTGATGAATATTTTTCGGTCGTTGGGGCTGGCCAAGGCCCCGCAGAGGCCGGCCCGGCAGAGGCTGACGCTGGATATTTCGAACATCGCCGTTTACGCCATCGGCGATGTGCATGGCTGCTATGACCAGCTCCTGGCGCTGGAGCGCATCATCGCGGCCGATGCGAGCCGCCTGCCCGATCCGAAGCTCATTATCATGCTCGGCGATTACATCGATCGCGGCCCTGCCCCAGCGGAAGTGATCGAGCATCTGATCGGCCCGCCGCCGGATGGCTTTTACCGCATCTGCCTCATGGGCAATCATGAGATGGCGATGCTGGATTATCTCGACGGGCAATTGCCGCTGAAGGACTGGCTGAAGCTCGGCGCGGCCGCCACGCTTTTCTCCTATGGCATCGACGTCGACCAGTTGAAGAAGACCCATCGCACGGCGAAGAAGCTGAACGAGGCCATCCAGTCCGCCATACCGGAAAGCCATGTGGAGTTCCTGCGCTCCCTGCCGATCATGATTGATTCCGGCTTCTTCGTCTTCGCCCATGCCGGCATCCGCCCAGGCACTCCGCCGGGAGAGCAGACGGAGGAGGATCTCGTCACCATCCGCGAGGATTTCTTCGCCAATGCCCACCTCCTCGACCGCTGGGTCGTCCACGGCCATACGCCGGTGGAAGCGGCGGGGCCGGTGGGACGCCGCATAAATGTCGATACCGGCGCCTTCTTCTCCGACAAGCTCAGCGCCGTGCGGCTGTGGAACCGGAAGGGACGCATTCTCTCTACGTAATATGGCTGCTTGCGCGCAGGTGGGAATGGAGCTTAATTGAGCGGAAGACGCATCATCATAGCGTCATTCCCCATGGAGCCGTTCCTTGCCTGCTTTCCCCATTGCCGATGAACTGACCCTGCGCGACTGTCAGACAGCCGATATTCCCGAAATCACAGCCATCTATGCCCATGCGGTGCGCACTGGCACGGCAAGTTTCGAGCTTGAGCCGCCATCCGAAGCGGAGATGGCGAGACGCCGCGAAACGCTCGTCGCAGGCGGCTTTCCATACGTCGTCGCGATTATCGGCGGCAAAATCGCGGGCTATGCCTATGCGGGACCACACCGGGCGCGTCCGGCCTATGACGACACGGTGGAGAACTCGGTCTATGTGCACGAGGATTTTTATGGCCGCGGCATCGGCAAGGCGCTGATGATCGAGGTGATCGAACAGGCGGAAGAGCGCGGTTTCCGCCAGATGGTCGCCGTCATCGGCGATTCCGCCAACACCGCCTCCATTCGCCTGCACGAAAGCTTGGGCTTTGAGATCATCGGCACGCTGAAATCGGTCGGCTGGAAGCATGGCCGTTGGCTCGACACGGTGCTAGCGCAGCGCGCGCTCGGGCCGGGAGATGTGGCGCCGCCGTCGCGGAAGGCGGGAGTTTAACCGACTCTCTTCCCCTTCTCATCCACCACCCTCTCCCCATCCTCCTTCGTAAACGCCCCCTGCTGCGGAAGCGGCAGAATGTCGAGCACCAACTCCGACGGCCTGCACAGCTGGACACCAAGCGGGGTAACCACAAACGGGCGGTTGATCAGGATCGGATGCTCCAGCATCGCGTCGAGCAATTGCTCATCATCAAGGGCGGGATCGTCCAGCCCGAGCTCGGCATAGGGCGTGCCCTTCTGCCGGATCGCCTCGTGCACGCTCAGGCCGGCCCTGGCGATCATAGCCTTGAGTTCCTCCCGGCTGGGCGGCGTCTTCAGATATTCGATCACATCAGGCTCGATCCCGGCATTGCGGATCATGGCAAGCACGTTGCGCGACGTGCCGCAGGCGGGATTGTGGTAGATTATCACGTCCATATTACGCTCCATGCGCCCCGAGATAATGAATATGCAGCCGTCCATGATGCGGCGAGCGATCGATGAAGGCTTTCACGCCGAAAACCTCCGCGACAAGGTCCTGCGTCAGCACCGCCTCCGGCGCGCCAGCCGCCACGACCCGGCCATGCTGGAGAACGGCGATCCGGTCGCAGAACATGGCGGCGAGGTTCAAATCGTGCAGCGCCACCACGCTCGTCACCGGCAGTTTTGAGACCAGCGACAGGATCTCCAATTGGTGCTGGATGTCCAGATGATTCGTCGGCTCGTCGAGAATGAGTTCCGTCGGCGTCTGCGCCAGCGCCCTCGCAATATGGACGCGCTGGCGCTCGCCGCCCGAGAGCGTGTGCCAGGATTGCGCGCGCTTGTGTGCCATGCCGACGCTGGCGAGCGCATGCGTGACCGCTTCCTCATCCCGGGCCGTCCATGGCGTGAGCGGCCCGCGATGCGGCGTGCGCCCAAGCCGCACCACATCCTCGACACTGACAGGCGCATCCGTCGCCGCCTGCTGCTCCACCAGCGCGATCCGGCGCGAAAGCGCCGCGCGGGACAGGTCGCCCACCCCGTCCCCGCCCAGCGTGATCACGCCGCTGTCCACGCGCCTGAGGCCGCAGATCAGCCGCAACAGGCTCGATTTGCCCGAGCCGTTCGGCCCGAGCAGGCCCAGCATCTGTCCCGGCTCGATATGAAGCGTGACATCGTCAACGATGGTCTTGCCCGACGCCGCCCAGCATGCGGCCTTGACGGATATGCTCATACCGCCCTCCTCGCCCGATAAAGAATGAATGCAAATGCCGGCGCGCCGAACAGCGCTGTCACCACGCCGATGGGCAGGACCTGCTGCGGAATGATGATCCGCGAAACGATATCCGCCAGCACCATGAAGATCGCCCCCGCCATGGCCGAGGCCGGAATGAGCCGCAAATGCCCCGGTCCGACGATGAACCGCGCGGCATGGGGAATGACCAGCCCGACAAAGCCGATGGAGCCGACAATGCTGACCATCGCCGCCGTCATCAGCGAAGTGAGACCGATGAGCACGACCCGCACCCGCGCAACCGGCACGCCCAGCGTCGACGCCGCATCGGTGCCGAACGTGAAGGCGTCGAGCGCGCGGGCATAAAAGAGGCAGACGGCAAAGCCGCCAAGCGCCACCGGCGCAGCGAGATACACATCCGGCCAGCGGACGCCGCCAAGGCTGCCGAGCAGCCAGAACATCACGCCCCGCGCCTGCTCCGCATTGGCTGACGTGGTGACGATATAGGAGGTCAGCGCATTGAAGAGCTGCGACCCCGCCACCCCGGCGAGGATGATCCGCTCACGGCTCCCGCCGGAGCCTGCCGCCAGAACCGAAACCAGCAGAAAGGCAATGATCGCCCCGATGAACGCCCCGCTCGAAAGCGTCAGCACCCCGTAACCGAGCCCCAGGATCATCACCGCCACCGCTCCTGTCGATGCGCCCGCCGAAATGCCGAGCACATAAGGCTCCGCCAGCGGATTGCGCAGCAGCGCCTGCAGGATGACGCCCGAAAGCGCCAGCGCCGCCCCGCACGAAGCCGCCACCAGCGCCCGGCTCATCCGATAATCCCAGATGATACCCGCCTGAATACCGCTCACCGCGAAATCCGCCCCGATGAGCCGGTTGGCGACGGCCTTGAAGGTGGTCGTGAGCGGGATCGCCATTTCGCCGACGGAGACAGCCATGGCGATGGAGAGGAGCAGTGCCAGAATGGAGACGAGGGCGAAGAGAATGAGGGTGGTTTCGGTTTTAAGAGAAGCGCGAGGCACACCCCCCTCTACCCTGACGGGCATCTCCCCCTCAAGGGGGGAGATTACGCCTTCATGGATACGCGGTGCCAATCGCAGCCGCTGCAAAATGGGGGCGGAGCGTCGTGTCAGCCAATCTCCCCCCATGAGGGGGAGATGTCCGGCAGGACAGAGGGGGGTACTGTCCCGCTGCCGTTTCCATTTAAAATGTATCACTTCACCAACCCGAACGTCTTGATCCCCGCTGCCAGCGCCTCGATGCCATCTATGGTGCGGATGGTCGGGTTCATCGCCTGCGCATCCATCATCACGAAATGCTTGCTTTTAACCGCCTCGAGCTGGCTCACGACCGGATCGGTTTCAAGGAAATCGACCTTCACCTTGGGGTCATCAGCCGCATAGCGGCGGCGGGTCATTTCGCCGATAACGATCACCGCCGGGTTCTTCGCGGCGATGGTCTCCCAGCTCACCAGCGGCCATTCCTCATCGGTGTCGATGATGTTTGTCGCGCCAAGCGCCCGCAGCATATAGGCGGGCGCACCGTTCTTGCCCGCCACAAAAGCATCGCCCTTCACATCCTTGCTGGAGAACCAGAAGACGACGGGCACGCCCACTGCCTTCTCGCCCGCGACCGAGGCAATGGCATCCGCCTCGCGCTTCTTCAGTTCCGCCACCAAGGTCTCGCCACGCTCCTGCACATCGAAGATTTCCGCTAATTCCCTGATCTCCTGATAGACGAGGTCCATCGTGAACGGCTGCTTGCGCACCCCGTCCCCGCCGCCGGAATTGTCCTTGGCCACGCAATCGGCGGGCGAGATATAGGTGGGAATGCCGAGGTCCGCGAATTGCCGGCGCGTGCCGACCGCTCCCTGCGGGCCGACATCCCACTCGAACTGCGCGGCGACAAGGTCCGGCTCCTGCGCCACGACGGATTCGAAGCTCGGGCTGTTGTCGGCCAGCCGCTTGATCTTGGCGTTCTCGGCTTCAAAAGGCTTCAGCACCGGCCCGACCCAGACCGCTGTGCCGACGATCTTGTCGGCCAGCCCGAGCGAAAGCAGGATTTCCGTCGAGTTCTGCCCGATGGCCACCGCCCGCTGCGGCGGCTTGTCGAAAGTGACCGAAGTACCGCAATTCTGCAGCGTCAGCGGGTATTGCGTCTGCCCGGCGGCTTCCGCTGTGCAAAGGCCCGCAACGATGCCGAATATAGCCGTAACGGCAAAAGCGGCTTGATTGGAAATAAGGTTTCGCATGGTTTTCCTGAAATGAAATCTTGATGAAGCAGACGCTCAGTTTGTCAGCCCGAATTGCCGGAGCCCGTCCGCCAGCGCCTCAATTCCGTCAATCGTGCGGATCGTGGTGTCCATCGACTGTGCGTTCATCACGACGAAGCGCCGGGCCTTGACCGCTTCCAGCTGGCTGGTGACGGGATCGGTTTTCAGAAATTTGATCTTCTCCGCCGGATCATCGGCGGCGCGGCGGCGGCGCCCCATTTCTGCGACCACAATCACGGCGGGGTTCTTGCCGGCGATCGTCTCCCAACCGACGAGCGGCCAGTCTTCGTCGCTGTCGATTACATTCCGCGCACCAAATGCTCGCAATATATAGGCGGGCGCGCCCATTCTGCCCGCCACGAAAGCATCGTCCTTCAATTGCTTGCTGGAATACCAGAATACGACCGGCAGTCCCTCGACTTTGCTCGCCGCAACCGAAGCCAGCGCACCCGCCTCGCGCTTTTTCAATTCGCCGACGAGCCTCTCGCCGCGCTCCTGCACGTCGAATATCTCGGCAAGTTCCTGAATCTCCTGATAGACCAGTTCCATCGTGAACGGCGCCTTGCGGACCCCATCGCCGCTATTGCTGACTGAATAGTCCTTCACGCAATCGGCGGGCGAGATGTAGGTGGGGATGCCAAGGTCTGCGTATTGCCCGCGCGCTCCGGCATCGGATTGCGGCGCGATATCGGATTCGAACTGGACCGCGACGAGATCCGGCTCCTGGGCCACGACCGTCTCGAAGCTGGGGCTGCCATCGGCAAGCCGCTTGATCTTCGCATTCTCGCTTTCGAACTGCTTGAGAACCGGACCGAACCACCAGGATGTGCCCGCGATTCTGTCGGCAAGCCCGAGCGAAAGCAGGATCTCCGTCGAGTTCTGGCCGATGGTGACCGCCCGCTGCGGCGCCTTGCCGAAGGTGATGCTGACGCCGCAATTCTGCAGGGTCAGCGGGTATTTCGTCCGCCCGGCGGCAAGGCCGGATGAGGCGTCGGCCATCAGCCAAAGGGCGGCTGTTATGACGAAGGCCCCTCCCCGGACGCACCGGTGAGTGATGTCTGGCATGATTGTTTTCCTCTCCGGGCAACCCCGCCCGCGAAAATGGACATTTGATTTGACGGCAGGTCTCCTGGCTCGCGGATATCTGCCTCACATCTGCCTTCCCGCCATCCGTCACCGGACCGGCAGTGGCATGGCGCCTCCTAGAGGAGACGCCACAAGGACGTTCGGCAATCCGCCTACAGTTGCGGGGGCAGCCACGGTCTTGGTCCCGATTGGGTCGTCCGCACCGTGTTCCCTATTAATCCCCTGAGAGTCATCCTTCGGGGAACCGTCACCCGCGATTCTTAAAGGGGCCGTGAGGCCCTCGTCAAGACGAGCGAAGCCGAACGGGCTTTTCGTAATGTAATAACGTTACAAACGTCAAGCGCTAAAATGCCGCGGCACCGGGCTCACCATGCCGCAAGTTGCAAAAGCTTTGACACAAGATCATGCGGATAAAACAGAGACTTAAGACGAAATATCTTGCCTTGACTCAATCGCGCCCTACACTGATATGCAAAAGAACTGGAATAAGCTTGGCGATGAGATTTGGACACTGTATCCACTGCAAATATCGCCGCTCAACGCTGGATAGCGGAAAACCTATTGACTCCTTAACTATAGTACTATTTATCTCTCGCAACTTTTAGGGGGACCCCATGAACAACGCAAACGATCGCGGCTTGAAGGATGTTTTGCTCTGGCTGAGCTACGCCTTCCTGTTCGTCGTGATCTGTCTCGTTGTGAACGAACTGCGTGGCGTGCTCGTTTAAATTTTCTGCAATAGAGAAACGCTCAAAGCGAAGCGAAGCATAAATAGAGAAGCTTTCTTGATAGCAGACACGCTGGGGAAAATCACAGCCCGCCGAACCTAAAACCCAATTATACTTTGGTCTATATCTCAGGCGGAGAATCCGCCATTTCGCAGCCTCGCTTTCCCTCAATAATCCTCCGGAACAATACGCGCCCTCGGCGGTTAACCGGGTGGGTGTATTGGAAAGGAGATTTGAGACATGTCGAACATGGACGAATGGGTAAACCAATGGCTGCGTGACGCGCACGCCATGGAAGAACAGGCGGAGCAGATGCTGAGCGCACAGGCGAGCCGCTTGGAGAATTACCCGCAGTTGCGCGCTCGCATCGAGCAGCATCTGGCCGAGACGAAATCCCAGCGCGACCGGATCGCCCGCTGCATCGAGCAGCGCGGCTCCTCCACCTCCACCATCAAGGACGCCGCCGGCAAGCTGACGGCAATGATGCAGGGCCTGGGTGGCGTCGTGGCCGGCGATGAAGTCGTAAAGGGCACGCTGGCGAGCTATACGTTCGAGCACATGGAAATCGCCTCCTATCGCATTCTGGTTGCTGCGGCCAAAGCTGCGGGCGACATGACCACCGCACGGGTCTGCGAAGAAATCTGCCGTGAGGAAGAGGCCATGGCCGAATGGCTCGCCGATCATACCGATGGCATCACGCAGGAATATCTGCGGCGCGATTCAGCTGAGCTCGAAACGGCCAAGCGCTGATTTGTCGCACAAAATTCGCTTGCGCAGCCGGGTGACAGATCACCCGGCGCCGCCTGCCCAGCGCTTCGCACATTAGCGCTGACGCAAGCGATTGAAATCATATGACAATTCTAACACACTGAATTATTTACGATATTTTAAAGGGTTTGACTCCGTTACCCGACCAGCCCACACTTCCCGCCCTAGGCACTCCCGTCATTTGGGCTTATTTCGTAGCCTGGTAAAGCTAAACGGAGAATCACATGCCTATTAGGGGTGAATATCCAGGTCCTGGGTCCGCATATAGCGGCGAAGACTGGCGCATCATGCAGACAGCCTACCATAGGGCCGCCGCAATCCTGGATCACGGCCCCGACGACAGCTGGAAGGCCGACCGGTTGGCCCGCGAGGTCATGCGGCTGTTCAATCTCGGCTATCGGGACGTAGAAGCCCTCGCTTTCGCCGCAGCCGATAGCGAGAGCAATCGGGTGGAGCAGGAAAGAAGGTTTCCTGTCGCTATATAATGGATGGCTGCCTGCATAGGACAGCCTTCCATGGCCGCCTCGATATCTCGTAAGAAGTTGAGGCGAGGCGAGGCGAGCGCAATTCCCCACCAGCAAGGCGGGGGATATCAATTGGCATTTCATATGTGCAGCCCGGTCCGTGATCTGCATCGTTGCGGCAACGTCACCGGAGAGGCATGGATTCCTGTGACAAGCACAGGAATGACGATTGCTTTGCAGTTGGCCGCTAATCTCCCAATCGCTCCGTTTGGCTCAAACGGTATTAATCAATCGAGTAAATCTCCACCCGTCATTCCTGTGCTTGTCACAGGAATCCATGCCTCGACATTTCCGCTATAACAACGGTGCCGAATGGTGGCCCGCAGCTCCATCAAACCACGAGCTGCCCTTCCTGAGCAGCACGAAAGTTCCAGTTCCGACGCCGAATCAATCCGAGATTCGCCGAGATTCTCTGGGACCACCGATACCCACCAATATCCGAACACCAAATTTCTCCCAATAGGCTCTCGTCCGCCACAACTTCTTGCGAAGAAATTCTTCGATTTTCCGTTAAAAATGAAAGACTTAACCGATATCATCAATTTTAGCTTAATTAGCATAAATTCCTCCCCATTTATTAGGGTTGCGACTTACCCTGTTTTTATCGCACAAATTGCACGCCGGATGTTCCATCGGCGCTGAGGCCCGACCCCCACCCGCAACCATCATCCAGGTCGGGCCTCTTCCCTTCCCTTCCCTTCGACAGACAGAAAAACTTTCAGGGCGCGAACCGCAGGATATCGATCCGATCCGGCGGCCGATATGCGCATACAAAACGGCGGGCCCCGATGGCAGCCCGCCGTCTTGTAAGAGCGCCGGTAAGCGCGGCTCTTAGTAGTCGGTCTCGTAGTCCGTGTCGTTGTAGAGGCGCTTGGCACCGCGATATTCGGTGCCGCCATTGAGACGGACCGTCTTGGAAGTGTGGATGCGGCGCTCCGGCAGTACCTCTGTGCGATGGACGTACTGGTTGCGGGTCACGACCCGCGGACGCTCATGAATGCGCGTCACGACGTTCTCGCGAACAACCGGCTGCACGCGGTCAACCCGGACGATCCGGTTGACGTGACGCACATAGCGCGTGTTGTTGACGTCGCGATAGCGGGTCATGTTCTTGACGTTGCGGACGGTCTTGTAACGATAGACCGTCTCGGACGTCGGAGCCACATGGGCGCGGTTCACGATCGTCTTCGAGGTGCGGATATGGCGGGTCGGCAGAACCTCTGTCCGGCTGCCATAACGGTTCTCACGGATGACCGCGGTCTTGTTATGAACGCGCGTCACCGTATTGACCCGCGTGACGGGCTGCACGCGCGTCACGTTCACAATGCGCTTGGTATGCGTCACGACGCGAGGACGCTCAACATCACGATAGCGTGTGACATTGCGCACCTGGCGCTTGACATTCCCCTCACGATAGGTCGTCTCGACCTTGGTCGTGGGGATATTTCTCCTTGCTTCCTGCGCTTCCGCGGCAACCGTGATGGCTACCATCGAAGCACTTGCCAGAGCGGCAACAGCAAAGAGATTCTTGAAGGACTTCATCATGACTCTGTCTCCTAGAGTTACACAAGATACACATCACAGAACTAAGCCCTCAGTTTCCCCCTACTGAAAAGACCTAACGCAGCGAAATCTAGTCGATAATACTTACGAATGTACAAAGGAAATCCAAAACACCACTATTCTACTTTAAAATATTACTGATAATTTTTACTAAGTTTCTAAGTATTTTATGATTTGCTATTGATTTACTTGGCCACTATCCAGACAAATTCATATGCATTCTTTCTTTATCTTCCTAAAATTCTAAATATTATAAGGAACGAAAATATGAGAGCGACGATAAGAGTGGGTGCGGTTCTTCTGAGCCTGTTTGGTCTTTCCGAGGCGGCCGCCGCCGCGTCGAATACTGACTGCCGCCCGGCGGCTCTTCGCGGCCTTCAGAAGCTATCTCCCGAGGGCTATGCGATATACCGGGCAATGCAGGACAAGGATCAGTTCACGACATGGATCACCTGTCAGGACGTGCAGCTCGATCTTGCGACGGCAGTCCATGAATCCGTGCATACGCTGACGGAGGAGCGGGATGCTTATCCGCTTATCGGCGGCGCCAGCCTTCCCCGCCCGCATGAAACCGAGAGCTTCTTCGCGCCGCAGGAAATCGCCGGCCAGATGGAGAGGCGGTTCCAGGATCCGCTCTTCATCGAAACCTATCTGAAGCCGGGCGCGGCATCGTCGGCGGATAATTTCATGTTTCTCCTGGATGAGCTCAATGCCTTCAGCCATGATCTGAACTCTGCTGTCCGGCTCACATCCGTTCACACCGGCGACAACCGGCCCGATCATCGCGACGGCCTCGCGGCGATGATGGCATTCGTGACGGCTTATGCGGACGAAGCGCGAAAGAACCATCCCGAAACATGGCAAGGGCTGAACCAACCAAAGACCGCGAAAATCATCGCCACGCTCTGGAAACAGGCCGAAACCACGATGGCCTCCTCCTGCGGCATAGCGGAGTTCGGCACCAATGATCGCGATTATCTGAGCTATGTGGCGAATACGGAGAATTCCGCGGCCCTCGGCGCTATCATCGGCCGTACGCCTGCCCGCCTCACAGCCTGTCTCACCGCTCCGGTCACCGCCGCGACGCAATGATCGGCTCTCTTGGGCGGGGCTGAGGCAAGGGTGCCCAAGCCCCGCCATCCCGGCGCCCTTTTCTACCGCCAGGCGCACATGAATCTTTTTTAATTTAGCGATTGCAGCTGCACCAAGCTCTACCTATTTCATTCTGTGAGGCCACTGCATTTCATCTGTTTTGTTTACGCGCGGAGAATTCAGAAATGGCCGGCTCAAATGGAAATGCTGGATCGCGTCAGGCTTAAACCATGCGTATACCGCATTTATCGTTTTTACTGCGGTGGAATTGCTCATAAAGCCATATAAAGGGCCAGATTTCCGTATTACCACTAGGGATAGCAGATTCGCGTTTACTGGCTGATAAGAACACTGGGAACATTCCTCTTGCCCCGTTGCGCGGACTGCTGAAAACTATTACTCGCATGCCACAAAACAATAATGATTCTAGAGGAGCCTAAAATGTTGGAAGAAAAGAACCAGAGCGAAATCATCGAGTTCACCGCCGAGATCGTCACGGCCTATGTGGCCAACAATCCGGTTGCGGCGAACGACCTGCCAGCCCTGATCGCGGAGATCCATGCCTCGCTTTCCGGCCTGATAATGGAAGCGCCTGTACTGCCCGCTGAAAAGCCCACGCCCGCGGTGCCGGTCAAGAAGTCCGTGACTGATGACTACATCATCTGCCTGGAAGACGGTAAGAAGTTCAAGTCGCTCAAGCGCCACTTGATGACCCATTACGGAATGACGCCCGAAGAATACCGCGCAAAGTGGGATCTCCCCGCCGACTACCCGATGGTCGCGCCCAACTATGCCGCGACCCGCTCGAACCTTGCCAAGCAGATGGGGCTGGGGCGCAAAGCCAAGGCGGAAGTGGTAAAGCCGCGCAAGAAGGCCGCCTGATATTCCCCTGGCCGCGATTTCTAAGCCGCGCATGTGGAAACGAGAGGGCAGGATATCCCGTTCGGCTTATCCTGCTCTTGCCTTCCCGGATACTCGACCACCTCGCCCACTGCGGCGGGACCGAAACGGGATAAAATATGCGTGAAAAATAAGAAACCGGCGCTCGCAGGGATATCCGGAATTCGTACCTTGGGTCTTCAGGCACGCGAGCAGCACGTTCAAAGCCCCTCCCTTGGCTTCCGTAGGGAGGGGCTTTTTGTGGCCTGAAGCTTAGCCTGCGGGCGCCACGGCAGGGGTCAGCGTCACGGAAGTGCCCGTGGCCGCAGCGTTCAGGCCCTTGAGGCCCTCCACGCTCACCGTCTGCAGCTGGATGGAGCCGGCGGTACCACCGGTAAGCACATTCACTCCGACGCCGAGGCCGACAGTCGCCTGCACGCTCAGACCCTGATAGAGGCCGGCGAGCGAGCCGTGGTGATAGCCGGCGGTCGGTGCGAAAACAGCCCAGATGATGCGCCCTTCGGTCGTAAAGCCGAGATCTACGCCCATTTTACGGATAACACCGTTATAATGGTCGAGCGGCTCGGCCCCACCCATAGTCGACTTGAAGACGCAATCCATCTCTTTCGCCGAACCCAGCACATAGCCGACACCGCCGGCAACGTGGCAATCGAGATAACCGATGCGAACGCCATCGCGCTGGTCAGGCACCTGCTGGATCGGCGCTTCGCGAACCATATCGGCCGCAAGGGCGGTTCCGCCGAATGCCAGAACCGGAAGAGCGGCAAGCGCTGCGGCAACAATCTTCTTCATTTCCCTGTAACTCCTTCAAGTACTTCGTGGCCCGTCCATTTTTTCGATTCTGTTCGAACGAGCCGGTGGGCTATGGGCCACACATGTGGCGGAAGAATGATTGAACGTGCGGGCGCACAATTTGTTGCATTTATTGCCCGACCGCCCATCTTCGCCTCACGCGCCCGTGAACGGCCGATCGATGCCAGAACGATGAAATTCCGCCACCGTGGGTTTCACTCCTATTGCCAGAAAAATCCGAAAAGTGGAACATTCGTCCGGGGAATCAAGGCAAACGATTCGGGCGGGGGGAGCGCATTATGCGTTATTACGCACATACGGGAAACGAGCCGGATAAATCCGACTGGCAGACACTTAAGGACCATTTGCTGGCGGTGGCGGAAATGGCAAGCGCCATGGCCGAGCTGCTCGGTCTCGGACAAGCCGCCTATATGGCCGGGCTTTTCCACGATCTCGGCAAATATACGCTGGCATTCCTGGCGCGGCTGGAAGGGTCCACCAATCCGGTCGATCATTCCACGGCAGGCGCAGCGCTACTGCTGGAGCGCACGACAGGTCCGGACAAATGGATGGCTGAACTCCTTGCCTATTGCATCGCAGGCCACCATGCGGGCCTGCCTGACCGGCGCAATGAATTTTCACATTGCCTGCATCACCGCCTGAAGGAATTCAGCAACCGGCCCGATCCGGTCTGGGAGGACGAACTCGCGCCCAACTTCACCGGGCTTTCCACCGATGTGCTCCTGAATGCGATGCGCCAGCCCTATCCGGCCTTCGTGCTTTCCGTTCTCACTCGGATGCTGTTCTCCTGCCTCGTGGATGCGGATCGCAAGGACACAGAACGGTATGCCGAGGCCCTTAAAGGACGCGAACCGGACAGAAAATGGAAGTCCCTGCAAGAGTTGCTGCCGGATTTCCTCGATCGCTTCGACCGCCATATGGCCGGGATGCCAAAGGACAGCGAGCTTTCGCCACTGCGTCGGGAAATCCTCGATCATGCGCGCAGCCAGGCGGCGCTGGAACCCGGTCTGTTTACCCTTACCGTACCCACAGGCGGCGGCAAGACGCTTACCTCGCTTGGCTTTGCGCTCGATCACGCAAAGGCTTATGGCCACACGCGGATCATATATGCCATTCCGTTCACTTCGATCATCGAACAGACAGCGGATATCTTCCGCAAAATTCTGGACTTCGGTGGAGAAGAGCACGTCCTAGAACATCACTCTGCGATCGATGAGGAAGAGTTCGATTCGAAGAATGCGCGCGAACGCGGCGACAAGCTGAAGCTCGCTATGGAGGACTGGTCCGCGCCGATCGTGGTGACGACCAATGTGCAGTTCTTCGAAAGCCTGTTCGCCGCCCGCCCCTCCCGCGCCCGCAAGCTGCACAACATTGCGGGCAGCATCATCATTCTCGATGAAGCACAGACAATCCCGCGCCATCTCTTGGTCCCGTGCGCGCGAACGCTCGATGCGCTCGCGCGGATCTGCCGATGCACCATCGTGCTATGCACCGCCACCCAGCCGGCGCTGGACGCGGACAATTTCGAAAAAGGCCATCCGGTCGGCCTGCCGCTTGCGGGCCGCGAACTGGCCCCTGACCCGCAAGGTCTAGCCCGGCGACTGCGCCGCGCGCATATCCGTTTCACCGGAGAAATGACCAATGGCGATCTCATTGAAGCGCTAAGCGGGGAACAGCAGGCGCTTGTCATCGTCAACAGCCGCAAGCACGCGCTCGAACTGTTCCGCGAGGCACAGGCGGCGGAGCTTTCCGGCCTCGTGCATCTGACGACGCGGCAATATGCCGTGGACCGGCGGCACATCATCGCCGACGTAAAGAAGCAGCTCAAAGACAACCTACCCGTCCGCGTCATCGCCACCAGCCTGATCGAGGCGGGCGTCGACATCGATTTTCCAAAGGTCTGGCGTGCGGAAGCGGGACTCGACCAAATAATTCAAGCCGCAGGCAGATGTAACAGAGAGGGTAAACGGCCCGTCGAGGATAGCATCGTCAGCGTATTTTCAGCGGCCGGCTATCCAATCCCGGTGGAGATAAAGGGACTGGTTGAAGACATGCAGCGCATGCTCAGCCGTCACGACGATCTCCTCTCGATCGAAGCCATAGAGGATTATTTCGGCGAGGTGTACTGGCGCAAAGGGGAGGAAGGATTGGGCAAGCCATTCCTCGACCGGTTTTCCGTGACGCCTGATGGAACCGACTTTGCCTTCCGCACCGTGGCGGCGGACTTCCGCATGATCGACAGCAGCATGGTGCCGGTCATCGTCGCAGGCGACGAAACGGCGCGCAAAGCGGTGGCCGATCTGGCGTTTGAAAACATCCCGTCCGGCTCCATCGCCCGAAGACTGCAAGGCTACATCGTGCAGACACCGCCCAAGGCACGCGATCTGCTGATTCAGAACGGCTACGTCCATTTTGTTGAGCCCGACCTTCGCGGCGATCAGTTCGCTGTCTTGCAGAATGACAGCCTCTACAGCCATGAAGTGGGGCTCTTATGGGAGAACGGAGAATATCTCACCAACGAGAATTCCATCATCTGAAAAAGCGGCGGTTCTGCGAGGGCAGAACCGCCGCTTTTTTACAATCGCTTCCAAAAAGAAGTTTCGATCCACGCTCACCTTGGAGCGACCTCCCTTGAATAAGCAGCTTTATGGCATTTCTTCATCACGCACATCGGAAAAACTAATTCTCTGTTGCCAAACTTTTTCGCTTCCAATAAGAAGAAAATAGGTAATAGGGGACAGGAGATGACGTACGGCATCCGACTAAGAGTTTGGGGAAATTACGCGTGTTTTACGCGCGCCGAAAACAAGGCTGAGCGGCTCTCCTATGAGGTCATGACGCCTTCGGCCGCACGCGGAATACTCGAAGCGATACATTGGAAGCCGGCAATCCGGTGGATAGTTGACGCCATTCACATTTTGGAACCTCCCCGCTTCCAATCGATCCGCCGCAATGAAGTGGGGACCCCTATATCGGCGGACAAAGCGATGAGCGCCATGAAACGCGGTAGCTTGGACGGGCTACACTCGCTTGTAGATGAAGATCGTCAACAGCGTGCAGCAACAGTTCTGGTAAAACCTGAATACGTCATTGCCGCCCATTTTGAGTTGACTTCGAAGGCCGAAATTACAGAAACCGAGGGTAAGCATCTCGACATATTTAACCGGCGGGCACGGCGTGGACAAAGTTTTCATCAACCCTGCCTCGGAACTCGGGAATTCGCTGCTTATTTCGAACTGATCGAACCTGACGCACCGACGCCGGAGCCGAGGGAGCGCACAAGGAATCTTGGCTTCGGCGAGGAGCGTCGGCTCGGTCTAATGCTATGGGACATAGATCATCAAGCCAAAGGCAAACCCTCTTTGCTCTTTGATGCGGTGTTACGCAACGGCGTAATGAACGTACCCCGCCCGGGCTCTCCGGAAATCTTCAAGCGTGAGGTCCGATCATGAGCATCCTCGCCTCGCTCGTTCGTGCTTATGAACGTCTACCCCACGCTCCGCCCTTCGGTTTCTCATCTCAGAATATTGGCGTTGTGGTTGGCCTCCGTGAAGATGGGTCCGTGGCAAGCGTCACGTCGTGGCTGGAAGGAGAAGGTAAAAAGCGTAGGCCGCGCCAGATGCTGGTACCGCAGCCGGTGAAGCGGGCATCCAATATCGCGCCGAACTTCTTGTGGGATAAGACTGCCTATTCGCTCGGCGTAAAGGCTGAAGTTGGAGGGCGGACAATTCGCGAGCATGCTGCCTTCAAGGAATATCACGAGAAGGCCCTAGCTGGCACGGAAGATACCGGCCTAAAAGCATTTCTCCTGTTCCTACGGCAATGGACGCCAGATCAGTTCGTCCCGCCATTCTGGACAGAAGAACTGAAAGATCAAAACATCGTATTTTGTCTGGAAACTGATCGCCGCCGAAATCTCTGGCTCCATGAACGGAGCGCCGCGAAGGAATTGTGGAAACAAATTTCTGGCGGAAGTGATGAAAATCAGCAAATCTGTCTGGTTACCGGCAAGCTCGGCCCGGTGGCACGGCTGCACCCGTCGATCAAAGGCGTGTGGGGCGCGCAAAGCGCTGGCGCTTCTATCGTTTCTTTCAATCAAAAGGCCTTCACCTCCTACGGCCACGAACAAGGCGACAACGCGCCCATCTCTGAATATGCCGCCTTCGCCTACACCACCGCGCTCAACCGCTTTCTGGAGCGTGACAGCGGCCATCGCATCCAGATCGGCGACACCTCCACCATATTCTGGGCAGATGCATCGAAGATCGAACTGGCCAAGGAGGCCGAAAGTCTTTTCCTTGCCATGCATGGCGGTGCCGTCCCGCCCGAAACCGACAGCAAAGAGGCAAAAAAACTCGGTTTCCTTCTGGCCAACATCAAGGCCGGCGTGCCATTGAAAACGCTCGATCCGGAACTGGCGGACGGCGTGCGTTTCCACGTGCTCGGCCTCGCGCCCAATGCCGCACGCATCTCCATCCGCTTTTACTATGAGAATGATTTCGGCGATCTGGCCAGAAATTACAGTGATTACTACCAGGACATGCTCTTCGAGCCGCGCCCCAAGGACCGGCGCGTTACAATCGGCAGCATGGTTCTGCGCACCGCGCCCGCGCGCAAAGACCGCAACAACCAGATCAAATTCGACAGCGAACAGGTATCCCCGCTGCTCTCGGGTGAACTGTTGCGCGCCATCCTAACGGGCGACCGTTTCCCGCGCGGACTTCTGGCGCAAATTCTCATGCGCATACGCTCCGATCATGTGCTCGACAGCCTGCGCATATCCACCATCAAGGCCATCATCGTGCGCGACATGCGCAAGGAAAACCGCTTACCGAAGGGGGACTATCTCGTGCATTCAGATACCGACGATCCGAATTCCGCCCGACGCTTGGGCCGACTCTTCGCCCTGATCGAGCGCGCGCAACTGGCGGCGCTGGGTGATGAAATTAACGCGACCGTGAAAGACAAATTTCTTAGCTCTGCCGCGGCGACGCCAGCGCAGACCTTCGTACCCATCCTAAAAAATGCGCACAACCATCTAAAGCGGCTACGGAACGGGCATACCGATGCGAGATGGATAAAAGAACTCGCGGCCAAAAAGGGTAAACCGGTTTCAGAGGTTGCCCGCAATGTGGGCAAAGGCCTCTCCGATAAAATTGAAGAATTAGGTGCTTCATTCTTTGAAACCGGGTTCCCCGCGCAGCACTCCGATGAAGAACAGGGATTTTTCCTGATCGGCTACTATCACGAACGCTATACTAGTCGGAATAGCGGGGAGAATGACAGCGATGGCGGCAATCCGGCCGACGATGAATTGACCAACGAAGGAGAGGAATAAACCATGGCCGCGATCCAGAACCGCTATGACTTCGTCTATCTTTTCGACATCAAGAACGGCAATCCCAACGGCGACCCCGACAATGGCAACATGCCGCGCATCGAGACCCAGACTCAGAAGGGGCTGGTCACCGATGTCAGCCTCAAGCGCAAGGTGCGCAACTATGTCGATCTGGTGAAGGGCGGCCAGCCTCCCTACGCGATCTACATGCAGGAGAAGGCCGTCCTCAACAACCAGCATAAGAAGGCCTATGAAGCGCTGGGCCTGAAGCCCGACAACAAGAAGCTTCCAAAGGAAGAAGATAAAGCGCGCGAACTGACCCGCTGGATGTGCAACAATTACTTTGACGTCCGCGCTTTCGGCGCTGTCATGACCACGGAAGTGAATGCCGGGCAGGTTCGCGGGCCGATCCAGATGACCTTCGCGGAATCGGAAGACGCCATCGTGCCGCAGGAGGTGACGATCACCCGCTCCTCGGTCACCAACGACCGCGACGCAGACAAGGAGCGCACGATGGGCCGCAAATATATCCTGCCCTATGCGCTCTACCGCAGCCACGGCTTCGTTTCCGCCAATCTCGCAGGTGACAACACCAAGGGCACCGGCTTCTCGGAGGATGACCTCTGCCTGTTCTTCGACGCGCTGTGCAATATGTTCGATCACGACCGCTCCGCGGCGCGTGGCGAAATGAACGCCCAGCGTTTGATTGTGTTCAAGCATGAAAGCGCGCTCGGCAACGCGCCGGCGCAGAAGCTTTTCAAGCTAGTTACTGTTGAGCGTGAGAAAGACATCAAAATGCCTCGCAGCTTTGGGGATTACAAGGTCACCATCGACCGCGACAACCTCCCCGCCGGCGTCGAGATCATCGAGAAGCTCTGAGCCATGGAAGCGGAAGGGGGACATCGCGGCGAGATGGAGCCCATCCCCCTCTCTGCGCTCCAGCATGCGGTCTATTGCCTGCGCCAGGCGGCTTTGATCCATCTGGAGCGCGTCTGGGCGGAGAACCGCTTTACGGCGGAGGGGCAGGTGCTGCATCAGGTTGCCGACAAGGGCGGGACGCGCAAGGCGCGCGGCGTGAAGCGCGTCATGGCGCTGCCCCTCGCCTCGAAGCGGCTCAACATCGCCGGCGTCGCCGATATGGTCGAGTTCCACCCCGGCGATGGAGGTGAAACACCCTTCCCCGTCGAATACAAGCGCGGCAAGGCCAAGCTGCACCGCGCCGACGAAGTGCAGCTCTGTGCGCAAGCGCTATGCCTCGAAGAAATGACGGGCCGCCCCGTGCCGGAGGGCGCACTTTTCTATGCCGAAACCAAGCGCCGCGTCGCCGTCCCCTTCGATGCCGAATTGCGCCGCCTGACCGAAGAGACCATTACCGCCCTCACGGAAATCTTCGCCAGCGGCAAGACCCCGCCGCCCACCCCGCTCAAATCCCGCTGCCGCGCCTGTTCGCTCAACGAACTCTGCCGTCCGGATGCTGTGGCGCGGCCCGTCAAGGCCTGGCGCAGTCGCATGGTCGGGCGACTCCTCACTGATGACAGATAGCCCGCATGAAAAAGCTGCTCAACACCATCTATATCACCACCGAAAACGCCGCCCTGCGCAAGGACGGCGAAAACCTTGTGGCCGAGGTCGATGGTGCCGAGCGCGCCCGCGTGCCCATGCACATGCTGGCGTCTGTCGTGCTGTTCGGCCCCATCTTCATCTCTCCCGCGCTTATGGCGGCCTGCGCTGGCGCGGGCATCACGCTGGTGCTGCTCGACCGCAACGGCCGTTTTCAGGCAAGGGTGGAAGGTCCCGTCACCGGCAACGTGCTGCTGCGCCGCGCACAATATATCGCCTCCGACAAGCCGGAAGAGATCGTGCGTTCCATGGTCATCGGCAAGGTGGCGAACCAGCGCTCCGTGCTGATGCGATCCTTGCGCGATTATGGCGAGGAATATGCGGAAGCCGACCGCGAGGCGATAACACGGGCTGCGGAGCGTCTCGCGCGGATCATCCGCCGCGTCGAGCTTGTCGACGAGACGCTCGATGCCATGCGCGGCTCGGAAGGCGAAGCCGCCAATCTCTATTTCTCGGTTTTCGACCATCTGATCCGCTCGCCGGACAAGGAGATGCGCTGGAAAGGGCGTTCGCGCCGGCCGCCGCTCGACCCGATCAATGCGCTCCTCTCCTTCCTCTATACGCTACTGACGCATGACTGCCGCAGTGCCTGCGAGAGCGTCGGCCTCGACCCGGCGGTGGGCTTCCTCCACCGCGACCGCCCCGGCCGCCCGTCCCTCGCGCTCGACCTGATGGAGGAACTGCGCCCGGTTCTCGCCGACCGCCTGGCGCTCTCGCTCATCAACCGGCGGCAGCTGCGTGGCCGTGATTTCGAAACGCGCGAAGGCGGCGCGGTGATGCTGTCCGACGAAGCACGCAAGACGGTGCTGACCGCCTGGCAGGAGCGCAAGAAGGACGAGCGCCTGCATCCCTTCCTGGAGGAAAAAGCACCGCTCGGCCTCGTCCCCTACCTGCAAGCACAAATGCTCGCCCGGCACCTGCGCGGCGATCTGGACGCCTACCCACCCTGGTTCTGGAAATAGCCCATGCTGGTTCTCGTCACCTACGACGTCAACACCACCGAACCCAACGGCGCAAAACGCCTGCGCGCGGTGGCCAAGGCCTGCCGCGACTATGGCCAGCGCGTGCAATTCTCGGTCTTCGAGATCGAAGTGGACCCGGCTCAATGGATAAAGCTGAAGGCCCGGCTGGAAGGTATCATCAAGCCGGAATTCGACAGCCTTCGCTATTATTACCTGGGCTCCAACTGGCAGCGGAAAGTGGAGCATTTCGGCGCCAAGCCGGCGGCAGACCTTAGCGGCACACTGATTGTCTGATGCACGGACCGGGTACCGGTGGAACTGGTGCGAACCACAAGCGTGCCGCAAAACCCCGGCAGGTTCGCACCCAGCCCAGCTCTTTGAAATCGTGGATGTTTTTAAGGCAGGAGCTTATTTCTGCCCTGAGCAGCCCCGAAACCATCGCCCCCTTCGCGCACACACCCACCTTTTCTATTTCGAGCCAACCCGTTAGACAAACACAGTCGCCCTCCCCGCGAGGGCGTGGATCGAAACCTTGATCGTAAACTGGTCAACCGTCAATGGTTCAGTCGCCCTCCCCGCGAGGGCGTGGATCGAAACGAAGCCGTCGCGGCAAGCGCAGCGGTATAGGCGATGTCGCCCTCCCCGCGAGGGCGTGGATCGAAACCAAGTCAGGTTTCCGCCCTCGCAAGTGGAAACCTGTCGCCCTCCCCGCGAGGGCGTGGATCGAAACCTGCTCAGCATCCGGCTTCTTGCCGGTGTCCGGTGTCGCCCTCCCCGCGAGGGCGTGGATCGAAACGGGGCTGCTTGCGCAGGGAGGCCGAAGAACCAAGCGTCGCCCTCCCCGCGAGGGCGTGGATCGAAACATCCCGGCCAATCTGGAAGACAACCCAGACCTGATGTCGCCCTCCCCGCGAGGGCGTGGATCGAAACTGGAAGCCATGCCGGAAGAGCTGCGCATTCGCCTTGTCGCCCTCCCCGCGAGGGCGTGGATCGAAACGAGCCCATGAAGATGCTGGTACGCGCCCAGTAGTGTCGCCCTCCCCGCGAGGGCGTGGATCGAAACGCGTCGCAGGGCGATGGTCGCCGGATCATGCAGGTCGCCCTCCCCGCGAGGGCGTGGATCGAAACGTCAACGCGGTCTTCACCGCTTATCACCTCGTTCAGGTCGCCCTCCCCGCGAGGGCGTGGATCGAAACTAGACCCAGGACTATATGATGCCGTGAAAGCACGTCGCCCTCCCCGCGAGGGCGTGGATCGAAACCCTCGCGGATGAGACCTTTTTCGGCGGTTCTGCAGTCGCCCTCCCCGCGAGGGCGTGGATCGAAACCAATTACCCGAATCCGTTGGGCATCCGTTACTAGGTCGCCCTCCCCGCGAGGGCGTGGATCGAAACAAGGTGCGAACCACCAATGACGAGATCAACGAAGAGTCGCCCTCCCCGCGAGGGCGTGGATCGAAACAGCTACCGCCAGTGATAAACAGGAGGCCCGCGATGGTCGCCCTCCCCGCGAGGGCGTGGATCGAAACCTTGGCTGCGGCAAAGGCGTTTTGCGCGGCCTCCATGTCGCCCTCCCCGCGAGGGCGTGGATCGAAACTATTCCGTGCATGGCATCCGAAGGACTGCGCGTGGTCGCCCTCCCCGCGAGGGCGTGGATCGAAACCTCTATCGGAGCGCCGACACCGCGGCGACCGTCAAAGGTCGCCCTCCCCGCGAGGGCGTGGATCGAAACGATGACGACGCCCCGGAGTCTTTCGATGACCGCCGTCGCCCTCCCCGCGAGGGCGTGGATCGAAACCTTGGATGGCGGCACGGAGAATGGTTCTGACCGGTAGTCGCCCTCCCCGCGAGGGCGTGGATCGAAACCCTTGGAAAATCCACTCGTCCCAGGCGGCATTGGGTCGCCCTCCCCGCGAGGGCGTGGATCGAAACGCTTGATCCCATCTGTGCATCCAGGGATGCGGCGGTCGCCCTCCCCGCGAGGGCGTGGATCGAAACCCGACCCTGAATGGCCGCGCTCCGAAAGCGTCTAGTCGCCCTCCCCGCGAGGGCGTGGATCGAAACAGGATCTTCACGATAAGCTGATGGCTGCGGCCGGTCGCCCTCCCCGCGAGGGCGTGGATCGAAACTCGCCTTATCAGCGCTCGGCATCGTCTGGCTGCGTCGCCCTCCCCGCGAGGGCGTGGATCGAAACAAAAATCACCAGAACCCTAAGCTCGCAACCAGCGGTCGCCCTCCCCGCGAGGGCGTGGATCGAAACCTTCAAACCGATGTGCTGCGGATGGACGGTCTGCGGTCGCCCTTCCCACCAGGGCGTGTTCCCATGAAAGCTCGGCACGAATCGAACCGCCGGCGGCGGCGCACTGCCGCTCCCCGTCCCTCGTCTCCGCTCCTCCTTATCCACAACCCTCATCAACCCTTTCGCAACCATACACTAATTGAGCTTCCGATACTTTAGGAACTGCCGTTACATCACAACGTCCTGTTGCAGAAATGTGACAGACTTTTGACACGAAGCGGACTAGAGGAGCCTCATTGAATTCAACTGTGAGGTTTGAGATGAAAGCTGTACTTCTGGCTTCCGTAGCTGCGCTGTTTGCGACGTCCGCCATGGCCGCGGATGCTATCGTTTCGGAGCCGACGCCGCCTGCCGCTGCTGTCGACACCTTCTCGTGGACCGGCGGCTATATCGGCCTCAACGCTGGCTATGCCGGCGGCAAGTTCAAGCATCCGGTGACGCTTACCGATGAGCTGCTCGGCGAAACGCTGCTGTCCGACTCGATCGACTTCGACGCCGATGGCTTTGTCGGCGGTGTGCAGGCTGGCTACAACTACCAGCTGGGCAACGGCATTGTTCTGGGCGCGGAAGCCGATTTCCAGGGTTCGACGCTCAAGGGCGACGAGTCGGAACTGCTCGGGACCACTCTCAAGGGTGAGACCAAGGTCGAGTGGTTCGGTACGGTGCGTGCGCGCCTGGGCTACACCCCGGTCGAACGCCTCCTGGTCTACGCCACCGGCGGTCTGGCTTATGGCAAGATCAAGTCGTCCCTGAGCGACGGCACCGATAGCATTAGCGACTCCGAGACCAAGACTGGCTGGACGGTCGGCGCCGGCGCCGAATACGCGCTCGACAACCATTGGACGGTCAAGGGCGAGTATCTCTACACCGATCTGGGCAAGCGTACGCTGGTCGACTTCACCACCGCCGACCTCTACAACCTCAATGTTAAGAACGACGTGACGTTCCACACCATCCGCGTCGGCGTGAACTATAAGTTCTGAGCATGATCCCGAACCGAAGGTCAGCGTCAGCAAAAAGTTGTAGACTTTTCGGCTAAAGATCATGCGGCGAAAAAGTTAGAGCCACAAACGGATAGGAAGCCGCCCTTCTCCAGTCGGGCGGCTTTTTCTTTAAAGCATGTTGGTCGCGTTTCCCCGGAACACTCGCCTCCCCACGGAGTTCCCCTACGGTATCCCAACCAAGGAGGCCGATATGGAAACCCAGTACCCAACCCCGCCATTCGACACCCCGCACCAGCCGATGCCCGGCATGACGGAGGAAATGAATCCCAAGCCGGACCATGGCGAGAACAGCTATCGCGGCTCGGGCAAGCTCATGGGCAAGAAGGCGATCATCACAGGCGGCGATAGCGGCATCGGCCGCGCCGTCGCGATCGCCTTTGCCCGGGAAGGCGCTGATGTGCTCATTGCCTATGTGGAGGAGGATGAGGACGCGGAGGATACCTGCGCACTCATCGAGGCCGAGGGGCGCAAGGCCGTCGCGGTGAAGTGCGACCTGCAATATGCCGAGTCGTGCCGCGATGTGGTGCGCGCCGCCGCAAGCGAGCTGGGCAGCATCGATATCCTCGTCAACAATGCCGCGCATCAGGCGAGCTTCTCGCGCCTGGAGGACATAACGGACGAGGAATGGGAACTGACCTTCCGCGTCAATATCCACGCGATGTTCTATCTGGTGAAGGCCGCGCTGCCCTATATGAAGCCCGGCTCTTCCATCATCAACACCGCCTCGATCAATTCCGATATGCCCAACCCGACGCTCCTGGCCTATGCGACCACCAAGGGCGCGATCCAGAATTTCACCGCCGGCCTGGCGCAAATGCTGGCCGAAAAGGGCATTCGGGTGAACACGGTCGCACCGGGGCCGGTCTGGACGCCGCTCATCCCCTCCACGCTTCCGGATGATGCGGTTTCGAATTTCGGCAAGCAGGTGCCGATGAAGCGCCCGGCCCAGCCTGCGGAACTGGCTTCCGCCTATGTCATGCTGGCCGATCCGCTGTCGAGCTATACCTCCGGCGCTACCATCGCTGTGACGGGCGGAAAGCCGATTCTCTAGGGAAGCGTTGGCGGGACAGTACCCCCCTCTGCCCTGCCGGGCATCTCCCCCTCAAGGGGGGGAGATCGGCTGACAATGATGGTCCGCCTTTATTTTGCGATGTTTGCGATTGGTGCCGGCCGCTGGCGAGGGCGTAATCTCCCCCCTTGAGGGGGAGATGCCCGGCAGGGCAGAGGGGGGTTGCCTCGCGATTCCGTCAAAACACTATAATCAGTATCCCCTCCAGATACCTTGCAGCCGGCATTCACCCGGCTGCAATCCCCCGGCCCATGCGCACAAAAAAACGCCCGCCAGTTGGCGGGCGTTTCGTTGGGGAGCGTGCATCAATTAGTGCTCGCCGCCCTTGCGACCAGCTTCGGCAGCGCGTTCGCGGTCGTTCTTGAAGTTACCGCCAGATACCTGGCCACCCTTGTGGCCGGCTTCAGCGGCGCGCTCGGGATCGTTCTTGAAGTTGCCTCCCGAGGCACGTCCGCCCTTTGCGGCGATCTCGCGCTGCTTGTTCTCGTCCATGGAAGCAAAACCGCGGTTGGAAGTGTTATCAGCCATTGTCTTTCTCCTTGAGCTGGTGAAACACACCTTGTTAACCAGTGACTAACGAGGATGTTCCCGGCTATTTTCGTTTTTTTCTTAAAAGTTGATCTCACTCCGCTGCGTTGGATTTGAGCGCTTTTTACTACGGCTCGCTTGCTCCGGGCGGGCACGATCCCCGCAATCATCATGCCGCCGCCGGCGCAATCCGCCGCGTCGTGAGGGCCATCCACAGGCCGAGCGTGGCGGCAAGGCCGCCGATCAGGAACACGAACGAATAGCCGCATGAATCCGCGAGAATGCCGGCCACGGGTCCCGTCGCGCCATAGGCAAGGTCCTGAAAGGCGGCGAAGCCGCCCAGCGCCGTGCCGCGCAGATGCGCCGGCACCTGCTTGACCACTTCGGAGCCCATGGCGGGAAACACCAGCGAGCAGCCGAGCCCGGTCAGCAGCGCCCCGGCGAGAGCCGCATAGGGCCCCGGCGCCATCCACAAGAGATACTGGCCGCAGGCTTCCACCGCGAGCGAGACGATGGCGACGGGCGCTCCGCCGATCCGGTCCGGCAGATGGCCGCCGAGAAGCCGCATCAGCACGAAACCCACACCGAAGCAGGTGAGGCCAAGCCCGGCATGGGGCCAGCCACGGCTGAGGAAATAGAGCGAAAAGAATGCGCCCAGCGCCGCAAAGCCGACCCCTTGCAGTCCCACCGCGGCGCCCGGACGCCAGATGCGCCCGATGATCCGCCAGAACGGCTCGCGCTTGCCCGCCTGCGGCGCAATCGCCGGAAGCCAGTAAATGGCAACAAGCCCGGCAAGCGGCAGGACCGTCGTGACAGCCATCAGCCCGCCAAAGCCCAGCCGGTCGAGCAGCATCAGCCCCAGCGGGCCGCCCAGGGCGAAAGCGCCATACATGCCCATGCCGACCAGCGCCATCACCTGGCCCGAGCGGGCGTGGCCCATCAGGCCGATGCCCCAGCTGATCATGCCGACCATGGCCACGCTCTCGCCGAGCCCGAGAAGAAGCCGCCCGAGGATCAGCACGCTATAGCTCGCACCGGCGGAAAGCCCCGGCCAGCTCGCCAACAGGCAGATCACCCCCGCCGCCGCATAGATGACAAGGCCGCGCTGCATGCACAGCTTGCCGCCAAGCCTGTCCGCCCATGCCCCGGCCCGCCCGCGCGTCAGGATCGTGGAGAAAAAGGCAATGCCGACCGCGAGGCCGCCATAGGCATTGTCGAGGCCGAGCCCCTGCACCACATGCACCGGCACCGCCGGAAGCGCCATGGCGACGCTGAGATAAGACAGAAAAAGCGCCGCCGTCAGCGCGACGACACGGCGATAGGCCAGATCTGGCCGCGTGGTATCATGCATTGTTGCATACTCTTGATTAGAGTTTTTTACGGAAGCATCGGCGGGACAGTACCCCCCTCTGTCCTGCCGGACATCTCCCCCTCAAGGGGGGAGATTGGCTGACACGACGCGCTTCCTCCGTTCTGCGACGTTCGCGATTGGTGCCGAACGTCTATGAAGTCCAATCTCCCCCCTTGAGGGGGAGATGCCCGGCAGGGCAGAGGGGGGTTGCCTCGCGCTTCCGTCCAAACAAAATTTCCTCTAGGTGGATTCGAGCACCAGCTCACCCGACCCGCATGGAAAGCTCGATATCCTCCCCAAACGGCACCGACATGTACCCATTGCCGGGCGAGCGGACATACTCGAGATATTCAGGACAATAATTGGCATTGTCGGCGACGATGAAGGCGCCGGGGCGCAAGCGGTCTTCGACAAGCCTCAGAATTTCCGGATAGAGCGACTTCGCGCCGTCGAGGAGCAGCACGTCGACCGTTTCAGGAAGATCGGCGCTCAGCGTCTTGAGCGCGTCGCCCTCGCAGATTTCGATCAGATCGATAAGCCCGCCTTCCGTCAGGTGCTGCCGCGCCCGCTCGACTTTCGACGGCTCGAACTCGCTGGTGATGAGCCGCCCGCCGCCATTGTCGCGCAAGGCCGCGGCGAGGTGCAGGGTCGAGATGCCGAAGGATGTGCCGAACTCGACGACTGTCCTCGCCTTGCAGCCGCGCGCCAGCATATAGAGCAGCAGCCCGGTTTCGCGCGAGACGGGAAGCCACAAATCCTTGAGCCGTCCATAAAGGTCGAGATATTCGGTCTTGCTGCGCATCAGGCGCTCCCGCTCGGCGCGGGATATTGCGGCGAGCGCCGGGCTCGTCGCCCTCTCGGCTTCGTCAAACAGGCGGTCGAGAAGCGGCGCCAGCGGCGCGGTGGTAAGCGTGGTCATCATATTCTCCGTTAGCAAGGAAGACAGCTCTTGTGCCGGGCCGGAAAATACGAATAATTCATCGCGTTTCCTATTCGCATTGGTGGAGCGTATGATGAGCGGCGGCCGTAAAGCTCTGGTATCATTGAGAAAACAGCCGAAACAAGCCCGCTCCAGCGAGCTTGTTTCGGCCATTCTGCAAGCCGCTGTTCAGGTTTTGACGCAGGAAGGCGCACAGCGTTTTACCACCGCGCGCGTGGCGGAAAGGGCTGGCATCAGCATCGGCTCGCTCTATCAATATTTTCCGAACAAGGCGTCCATTCTGTTCCGGCTCCAATGCGACGAGTGGCGGCAGACGGCCCGCATGTTGCGGCAGATCCTGGAAGAGAGGGAGAAGCCGCCGCTCGACCGGCTGCGGACACTGGTGCACGCTTTCCTGCGGTCCGAATGCGAGGAGGCCGCGGTCCGCGTGGCCCTCGACGACGCGGCTCCGCTCTATCGCGATGCGCCCGAGGCGGAGGAAGCGCGGGCGGAAGCGGACCGGGTCCTGACGGATTTCATGCAAGACCTGCTCCCCGGCGCATCGGCGGATATCCGGGAGCGGGCCGGAGACCTGATCATGACGACGATGACGGCGGTCGGCAAGCAATTCTCGGAAACGCCGCGAACCGAGACCGAAATCGCGGCTTATGCGGACGCCATGGCCGATATGCTCCGCGCCTATGTGGTGGATCTACAGCGGGGTTGAACGCGCTTGGAGCAGTTCATGTTTTGACGGAATCGCGAGGCAACCCCCCCTCTGCCCTGCCAACGCCTCCGTCAAAAAAGCCCTACCCCAAAGCCCGCTCATAAGCCGCGCCATACGCACCCGCCAGAAAGCCATTGGAAAAGGCCGCGCCGGGCAGAAGCGCGGTAAGATCCTGCGCAGCCTCCTGTCCATCCAGAACCCGCCGGAAGATACTGGCGACCGCAACCATATCGGTGCCATGCGGCGAGAGGCGGAACGAGGTGACGCCCGCACCGGTCAATTGCCCGATATTATCAAGAAGATTGCAATAGGTGGAGGACAGCGTCTGCACGCCGTTGACCGCAAGGAAGGATTCGCCGTCGAGCGTATTCACCTCCAGCCCATCCGGATCCTCGCCGCAGACGAACTGGCAATTGTCCTTGGCCAGCCCATGCACCCGCGCATGATAGCAGCGCCCGGAAATGGCCAGCGGCACACGCCCGAAAGCCCAGACCTCCGGCTCGATGCCGCACGACGCCGCTTCCCGCGCCAGAATCCCGATGGAGGCGAGCGGCAACTCCGGCGGCAGGCAGACGCGTGTCGCGCCACGCCGCGCCAGATGGGCAAGCGTGCCCTCATTATAGACATTAACCAGCGGGCCGACCGTGAAACGCCGCCCGGGGTCCATATGCGCGAGCATGGTCAGGTCGTTGACCTCCACCTCCATGCCGTCATTGACCGCGAGGTCCACGCACATCTGCCGCTCGCGCTTCAGCGTGACGAGCGCCAGCGAGGAAAGGATCACCGTCTTGCCCGCGCGCTCGAGCCGCTCTATGGCCTCGGGAATGCGGTCGATATAGAATGGCAGGCGCTTGGAGCAGACCACTTCGCCAAGGCATACCCGGTCAACCGGCGCTTCGTCCGCGATCCGGGCATAGAAATCGCTCCATTGATCCGCCGTCCAGTTGAAGAGCAGCGGCCCGAGCGTGATGGTCGTTTTTTCCGTCATAGCCATGTCCTCATCACCTTTACCGCCACGTTTTGCGATAGGCGCCTGCGGTTGTCGTCTGTCCCTCGCTCAAATGCTGGAGCACGCCGGCGGGGATCGGCTCGCCCGCCATTTGCGCGTTGACCGCGTGGCGGAAGCTCGCCACCACGTCGCGGATATAGGACCGGCTGCGCTGACGCCCCTCGATCTTGAAGGCGCTGACGCCCGCTTGAACCAGTTGCGGGATGAGCGTTGCGGCGTCGAGGCTCACCGGGTCCTCGAAGACATGGCCCTTGTAATCGCCCGCCGAGAAGCACCCTTTGCAGAGTGTCGGATAGGGCGCCGGCTGATGCTTCGGCACGCGGTCGATGGTGAATTCGCCGAGGCGCGAGACGAGCTCGCCATTTTCCTCGCGGTAGTGGACATGGCTCGCCGGTGAGCAGACGCCGTTCATGTTGGGCGATTTGCCTGTCGCGTAGGAGGAGAGCGAGCAGCGCCCTTCCGCCATCACGCACAGGCCGCCGAAGACGAAAACCTCCGTCTCGCAGGCGACGTCCCGGTTGATCGCCGCGATCTCGCTGACGGTGAGCACACGCGGCAGCACCACCCGCTTGACGCCAAATTCCTCCACATAGAAGCGGATCGCATCGGCATTGGCCGCCGCCGCCTGCACCGAGAGATGGCGCCTCAGGCCGGGATGTTTCTCGCTGGCATAGGCGAGGAGGCCGATATCGGCGAGGATGACCGCATCCGCCTCTGCCCGCTCCGCATTGCCGATGGCCCGGTGCCAGATGTCAGCCGCTCCGGCCCTTGGAAACGTGTTGATGGCGAGGAGAACGCGCACTCCGGCGGCATGGGCATAGCGCACGCCCTCCGCCATTTCCTCGGGCGAAAAATTGAGGCCGGGGAAATTGCGCGCATTGGTCTCGTCATTGAAGCCGCAATAGACGCTGTCCGCCCCGGCATCGACGGCGGCGCGCAAGGCCGCGGGCGTTCCAGCCGGACAAACGAGCTCCGGCCTCACCTTGTTCTGCATGTCAACTCCTGTCGCAGCGCGTCAATGGCAGGCCGGTCAAGCGCGAGGCGACCGGCGCCAGCCTTTCGGCGATGGCCTCGCCGCCCTTCATGCCGAACATCGCCGCCGCCTCGGCGACGAGATCCAGTTCCGCATCGTCGATGGCATTGCGCAGGGCGAGCACCGCCTCCGTGTCACCCTCGATGACGATATCGCGGGAGAAGAACAGCGCGTCGCCATCCGCCGCGCCATGAACCAGACCGATCAGCGCGCCGAGCGGCCCGGCGATGCGCGCCTCCCATTTGCCACATTGATGCCTCCTCCGCGCCTCGATTCGGGGTGCATCACGGGCCGGATTCAGGCGAAAAACGAAGGGAAGATCGGTAGGATCGATCAAAAAAATCTTTTCGCCCTGCGCCCCCAGCCGCGCGAACAGCCCCGGCTTCCTACACGCGACGCTTGTGACCAACCGCTGCAGCAGAAGTTCGAGAGGACGAAGCGGCAAAGGCGTAAGCATGAGCCGAAGCGCGCCTGGGACGACGGGAATGACATTTGCATTGTTCATGACAGGGGAGAAAGCAGGCCGAAGCGCGCCCGTCTTTGCGCCAGCGCAAGGACATCGCCAGTCGCAAAGGCGCATGGAAAAATCCATGCCGATCCGCGACCTCCCCTCTTTCAGAAATTTGCGCGATTTTCTCCGTTTCCTCGAGGCTGGAGACGATCTCACCCGCGTCACGCCCCCGGTTTCGCTCGTCCATGAGATGACGGAGGTGCATCGCCGCGTCCTGAAGCGCGGCGGGCCGGCCTTACAGTTCGACCACGCAACCCATGCGGACGGCACCCGCGCGGCGATGCCAGTGGTGGTCAATCTCTTCGGCACAATCCCCCGCGTCGCCGCAGGCCTCGGCGTCACGCCGGAAAACCTGCCCGTGCTGGGCGAGGCGCTTTCCGCGTTGCGCGAACCCAAGCCGATCAATGGGTTAAGCGACGCGATGGGCCGCCTCCCCATGCTCAAGGCCGCCCTGCACACCCGCGCCCAAACCGTGTCGCACCCGCCGGTGCAGGCGATCATCCGCCGGGGAAACGACGCCGATCTTAGTCAGTTGCCGGTCCAGACCTGCTGGCCGGGAGAGCCTGCGCCGCTCATCACCTGGCCGCTCGTCATCACCCGGCCGCCCGATGCCGATCGGGCCGGGATCGCCCGCATGAATGTCGGCGTCTACCGGATTCAGCTTCTCTCCCGCGACCGGCTGGTCATGCGCTGGCTGGCCCATCGCGGCGGCGCGGCGCATCACCGCGCCTGGGCAGCCCAGGGCGAGGATATGCCGGTCGCCATCGCCATCGGCGCCGACCCCGCCACCATGCTCGCCGCCGCCCTGCCCGTGCCCGAGACGCTATCGGAAATGAGCTTCGCCGGCCTCCTGCGCGGCGAGCGCCCCCGCGTTGCACCCGCCCTCACCGTGCCGCTGATGGTGCCCGCCGATGCCGAAATTATCATCGAGGGTTGGGTTTCATCCACCGAAACGGCTCCCGAAGGTCCTTACGGAGACCATACCGGCTATTACAATCAGGTGGAGCGCTTCCCGGTCATCCGCGTGACGGCCATCACCACACGCGCCGATCCCCTCTATGTCTCGACCTTCACCGGCCGCCCGCCCGACGAGCCCTCGGTCATCGGCGAGGCGATGAACCATTTAGCCGTGCCGCTCATTCGCCAGCAAATGCCTGAAATCGCTGACATATATTTCCTGCCCGACGCCTGCTCCTACCGGCTGGCGGTGGTGTCGATCAGAAAGCGCTATCCCGGCCAGGCACGCCGGGTGATTGCGGGGCTCTGGGGCATGCTCCCGCAGTTCAGCTACACCAAAGGAATCGTGGTCGTGGATGACGACATCGATGTGCGAAGCGGCGCGGACATCCTCTGGGCCCTCTCCACCCGCGCCGACCCCTCGCGTGATCTGATGCTGCTGGAGCGCACGCCCATCGACTATCTTGACTTCGCCTCGCCGGAGCCGGGTCTCGGCGGCAAGCTCGGGATCGATGCGACCACCAAGATCAGGGCCGAGACGACGCGCGAATGGGGGAGGCCGCTTGTTATGTCTGATGATGTTATAGCTAAGGTTGACGCGCTGTGGGGGACGTTGTTTTGACAGGAACGCAAGGTGCCCTCCGAGGCACCCCCCTCTACCCTGCCGGGCATCTCCCCCTCAAGGGGGGAGATTGGCCTTCACCGATGACGCCTCCTCATTCGGCACCGTTGACGATTGGCGAAAGTGGAAATGACAGCGTAATCTCCCCCCTTGAGGGGGAGATGCCCGGCAGGGCAGAGGGGGGTATCCCCGCGCCGACGTTTCCACCTAAAAACACCCCGAGCGCCAAATGACCCGCGTCGTCCTCGCCATCAGCGGCGCGTCGGGCGCGGCCATCGGAGTGCGGATCGCCCACATCCTCCTCCAACTCGGCGTCGATATCGACCTCGTCATATCGCCAGCCGCCGAACGCACCATCCGCGAGGAAATCGGCCCCCACGCCCTCGCCGAACTCAGCGCTCTCCCCGTCCGCCATCACGACGCTTCCGATATCGGCGCAACCATCGCCTCCGGCTCCAACCCGACCCATGGCATGATCGTCGCGCCCTGTTCCATGCGCACGCTCTCGGCCATCGCCCATTCGCTTTCCGGCAATCTGCTGGTCCGGGCGGCGGACGTGCATCTGAAGGAGCGCCGCCCGCTGATCCTCATCGCTCGCGAAACCCCGCTCCATCTCGGCCATCTCCGGGGGATGACGACGGTGACCGAGATGGGCGCAATCATCATGCCGCCCGTCCCCGCCTTCTATCTGAAGCCCGCGAGCGTCGATGACATCATCGAACAGATCGCCCGCCGCGCCGTGGATCTGTTACGTATCGCGCCGGCAATAGCGACGGGATGGGATGGCGGACAGTCATAGCTTTTCCGCCTTACTCTCCGTAATCGTTCCATCGAAGCCGATGAAAACCGCCTCGGTCTCTTTCAATTTCCACAACACATCGTGTGCCTTTTCCGCCTCCATCAGGCTGAATGCAGTCGCGAGCGCGTCGGCCTTTTCCGCGTCTTCCGCAACGACCGTGACTCCAGCATAACGCCGCGCGGAAAGGCCGCTTGAGGGATCGAGGAGATGATTATACCGCCCGCTTTCCTCGAAGCGGAAGCCGAGCGGGCTTGAGGTGGCCACCGCGCGGTCACGGACCTCCAGAACCCTCGCAACCTCGCCCGTCCCAAGCGGATTCTCGATCCCCACCTTCCAAGCATTGCCGTCAGCATTCGCGCCAAGCGCCCGGCACTCGCCAAGGTCGGCAAGGCATGAGGTCAGCCCCGCCGCCTTGAGCATATCGACAATGCGGTCGGTGATATAGCCTTGGGCGATGCCGTTGAGCGTCAGGCCCATGCCGGGTCTGGCGAAGGCGATGCGGTCGCAGCCAATGAGCACGCCGTCAAACCCGACATTCGGTAGGACGGCGGCGATCTTCTGCTCCAGCGACCCCGCGCCGCCGGTCGTGAAATGCTCCCGATAGGCTTCCCATAAAGGCTGGACGGTGGGATCGAAAACACCGCCGGTGATGCTCCAATATCCCCGGCAGGCCTCGAGCAATTCCACCAGCTCGGCGGACGGATGATCGAGCGCGCCGTCGCGGTTAAGGCGAACGAGTTCCGAATCCGGCATATAGAGGCTGAATATCCGCTCTAGCCGCCGGATTTCCGCCTCGATCCGCTCGATGAGCCGATGCGCGCCTTGCCTGTCGGGATGATTGAGCGTGAGGCTGGCCGAACCACCCAGCGCCCTGCCTCGCCACTCTACGGCGGTAGGCGCAGCAGCCCGGACCCCCGCGGACAGCAGCGCCAGTCCCGCCGCGCTGGCGCTGATGGCAATCACACGGCGGCGGGATAAAGCGACCTGCATGTCACATCTCCCCGGCATGGGCGGCGGCGGTCTCATTGCCCGCGCCGAGAATATAACTCTTCGGGATATCGGCGAAGCGGACGACCACGCCGCCATGCTCGGCCACGAAGGCCTTCGCCGCCGCCTCCGCGCTGAACGGCACGGCCTCGTCGGCCCCCATCCCGCCCTTGAGGTCGCTCTGAATGACGAAAAACGCCTTTGACGCCTCGATCCAATTGTCCGGCCCCGGCTCTTCCCAGCTGGGTGCTCTGGCCATATCGGAAACGAAGACGCCCTTTATGTCCTTCGCCTCCTCCGGCAGCATGGTGAAGGCGATGGTATCGCGCGCCGAGGAGAACCAGATCGGATGATCGTAGCTCGCCGTGATCACCTGCCCTTTCGGGCCGGGATGCTCCAGTACGTTCATCCCGCAGAAATGGCCGATGGCCTCCGCCGTCATCGAGACGGGCTTGACCGGCGCTTCCGCTTTCTGCTCGCAAGCCTGCAGGCCGAGCGCCATCGCCGCGATCATCAGCAAATGTTTCATAATTCTCTCCGTGAAAAGGCGAGCCCCGCCAGGCCGAGCGGCAACAGGACCCAGACACCCAGCGCCGCGAGCAGCACGACCGGCCGCAAGGCGCTGTCGCCGGCAAGCCCCGCCATGCCCGCCAGCATGCTGACCGAGCCGGAACCTGCCAGATTGAGGAGCCGGTAAGCATCCGCAGGATTGAGGAGCAGCACCGCGTCGAGCACGGATGCATTGATCGTCCTGCCCTGATCCGCCACCAGCAGGCCCAGCAGCGCCATGTCGAACAGAAGCACGAAGAACAGCCACACGCCGATGGCCGCGCCCGCCGCCGTGCCCCGGTTGGCCGAGAGCGCGGAGATGAGATAGCCGATGGCGACGAAGACGCCGCCCAGCAGGACCGACGAGCCGATCATGGCGGCGAAGGCGGCAAGACTGCCCCGGTTCACAGACGCGCCGGTCAAGGGCAGCGAAGCCGCAGCACAGCCGTAGCCGATAGCAGTGGCAAAGGCGAGGATGGCGACATGGCCGATGAATTTGCCGAGCAATATCTGCCAGCGCGCCAGCGGATAGGAGAGAAGCAGCAGCATCGTCCCCCGCTCCACCTCGCCCACCAGCGCATCATGCGAAATCAGCAGCGCAATGAGCGGCACGAGGAAGATGGTGAGGCTCGAAAGGCTGACGATGACGATATCGAGCGGTTCCACCCCGACATTCCCGGTCGGAGCGCTGCCGAGAAAGGTGAGCGTCAGCGCCAGCGTCGCCAGCAGCACGGTGGCCGCCACGACCCAGCGATTGCGCAGGCCCTCCTGCACTTCCTTGCCGGCGATGATGAGAATGCTTCTCATGCCGCCCTCCCGTTGAGGAAATGCGCATAGAGCTCATCGAGCGAGGGCGGCAGCACGTCGATATCGAGCACCCGGTCCTCCAACGCCGCCGCGTGATGCAGAAACCGCACCTTCTTCTCCAGCGGCAGTTCCACTTCGATCAGCGTATCGCTCAACCGGCGGTGGGAGCCGTTGAGGCCCAGATGCGTTTCCACCCGCAATTGCTCGCCGGGTGCGGTGCGAAGGCGGATGCGCGCGGGCATGCTGGCGAGCCCGCGCAATTCCTCGATGGAACCATCGGCGATCTTGCGGCCGCGATCCATGATCACCACGCGGTCCGCCCGCCCCTCCATCTCCGCCAGCGCGTGCGAGGAGATGAGCACCGTGCAGCCCTCATCCCTGAGCGCGCTCACGATATCGTAGAAATGCTGCCGCAGCGCCGGGTCGAGGCCGGTGGTCGGCTCGTCCAATAGCAGCAGGCGCGGCTTGCCGAGCAGCGCCTGTGCGAGACCCAGTCGCTGCCGCATACCCTTGGAATAGGTGCCGACGCGGCGGCTGCCCGCCTCTCCAAGCCCGACGCGCTCAAGCAGATCGGGGACCGCACTGCCGCCCTCGCCTTTAAGCCGCGCATAAAAGGAAAGCGTCTCGCGCCCTGTCAGCGCCGGGTTGAAAGCGACATTCTCCGGCAGATACCCAAGCCGCCGCCGCACCTCCGCCTCGCCGCGCGCGGGATCGCTTCCAAGGACGCAAATCGTTCCGGCTTCCGGCCGGATGAGTCCCAGCATCAGCTTGATCAGCGTCGTCTTGCCTGCCCCGTTATGGCCGACAAGGGCGATTGTTTCGCCTTGCTCGAGGGTGAAGGAGACGTGGTCTGTTGCGGTGCGGGTGCCGTAGCGTTTTACCACGGCGTCGAGGGTGACACTCGGGCGGTTCAGATTTTGCATTGGATATTTCCTGCATTGGCCTGCGCCGAGACACCCCCCTCTGTCCTGCCGGACATCTCCCCCACAAGGGGGGAGATTGGCTGACAGGACGTTCCGCCCTCATCCTGCAACATCTGCGATTGGTGCCGAGCCTGCATGAAGGCGTAATCTCCCCCCTTGTGGGAGAGATGCCCGGCAGGGCAGAGGGGGGTGTCTCGCAACGCCGCCAAAACACGGACCTTTCCAAACACCATCCCCATCATCGCCTTCTCCCCACCCCCGGCGCCGCCATCAGCGGATGGCTATCCACCACACCGCCCGGCAGCACCGCCGGGAACTGCGCTTGCGCCCAACGGATCACCTGCGTCGCCGGGCTGGTCAGCAAAATCTTGGCGCGCGGGGCGGTCCAGAGCACCTTGTCGATGAGATCATTGGGCCGGTAGGGATTGTCGGCGATGCCGTCGCCGTTCAAATCGAAGGCCGGATTGTCGCTCCAGTAATTGCCGCGCCCGTCGCGCGACCAGTCGAGTTGGCGGGTGCCGACATATTTCACCTGGGTCCGGTTGGCGATGAAGGCGTTGCCGGAGATATCGTTGCCCTCCGAGCCAGCGGTGAAATGAATGCCGATCTGGCAGGATTCGAAGCGGTTGCCATAAAAGCGGTTCCGGTTGGCGTTATAGAGAAAGGCGCATTTCTGCGGTCCGAGCCGCATGGTCTCCCCCGCCGCCAGCTCGGTCTTTTCCTGCGGAATGCCGTGCTCGGCCTTCTGCACCCCCGCGTCGAGCCAGCGGGCAACCGGCTGCATCCGCCCGATGACGCGGTTGCCTGATATGGTGGAACTGTTGGCGTAATTGAGCAGAAGGCCGTGGTCGCGGTCGCCCTCGGAGAGGTTGTCCGTAATCTTCAGCCGATTCGTGTACATGATGGCGAAACCGACCGAATTGTTGCGCGAGACATTGCCGGTCACTTCGCTGTCGTCGGTGTACATATAATGGACGGCGAAGCGCACATCCTCCATGCGGTTGCCGCGGAAGACATTGCGGCGGCTGGCATTGGTATAGATGCCGTCGCGGCCATAGCGGATGGTGTTGGCGATCACCTTCGCCCCCGGCGCATTCCAGATCGATACGCCACTGCCGGTCTCGGCCATTCGCACCCCGCGCCTGCCGATAATCTCATTACGAATAGCGACCGAATCCGCCGCGCCGTGGAGATAAATGCCGTAGAGGTTGCCGATGAGCCGGTTGTTTTCCACCCGCGTGCCTGTGGCGGTTTGGGAGACGAAAATGCCGGAGCTCAACTCCGTCATGTCGCTGCCCGAGCCCCTCACCTCCAGCCCGCGCACGATAGCACCCGGGGCGGTGACGGTGATGGCATTGCCGGTGCCGAGCCCATCGATGACTGCGCCCGGCTCGCCGATGAGTTCGATGGCGCGGTCGACAATCACCGCGCCCTCATGCTTGCCTCTGAGAAGCCGGACGATATCGCCCGGCTCCGCTTGTTCCATCGCCGCCTCCACGCTTTCCCCCGGCGCGACATCGATCTGCCGCGCCTCCGCCGCCCCGCAAAGGGCGAACGCAAGCAGGGTGCTGGAGAGAAGCGGCAGGCGGCGAAGCATCATCACGCCTTCTGCGGCTCCACGAACATGCGGCCCTTCATCTCCATGTGCATGGCATGGCAGAACCACGAGCAGTAGTACCAGTAGACGCCCGGCTTCGACGCCTTGAAGGTGACGGAGGCCGTCGCCTGCGGGCCGATTTCCATGTTGACGCCGTAATTGATGATGGAGAAGCCGTGGGTCAGGTCCTCCACCTCGTCGATATTGGTCACATAGACGGTCACCTCATCGCCCTCGCGCACCGTGAATTTCTCCAGGCTGAAGGCCGGGGCTGCCGAGGTCATATAGACGCGCACCTTGTCGCCGTCGCGGATCACATCCGCCGCATTCATCAGATCGATGCCATCGGCCTTGGCTTGGCTGACCGCATCGGCGAAGAACGGATCGTCGCGCTTCCAGATGCTGATCGGGTTAATCTTGGAGCGGTGGACGATGGTCGCGTCATGCGGCTCGGCGAAGGTGGGGTTGTCATGCACCAGCACCATCTCATCGCCCGAGATGTCGATCAGCTGGTCGTTCTCCGGTTTCAGCGGCCCGACGTTGAGGTAACGGTCCTTGGAGAATTTGTTGAGCGAGATCAGCCATTTGCCGTCCGCCTCCTTGGTCTGGCCCATGGAGGTGTGGTTGTGGCCCGGCTGATAATGCACATCGAGCTTCTGGCGGATCGGATCAACCTTCTCGCCCTGATAGGCGCGCTTGGCGTCCTCGATGTTCCATTTGCATATCTGGCTGTCGATGAAGAGCGTCGTATAGGCGTTGCCCTTGCCGTCATAGGCCGTATGCAAGGGTCCGAGCCCCAGTTCCGGTTCGGCCACGACAGTATCGCGCGGCTTGATCTTGCCGGCGAAGAGATCGTCGAACTTGCGCACGTCGAAGACCGTGACGGTCGGCGAGAGCTTGCCGTTGGCCACGAGATGGATGCCGTCCGGCGCGGTGTTCATGCCGTGGGGGCCGTTCGCGACCGGGATATAGCGCGTGTAGCGCGAGCCGCGCCGCCCGTCGATGACGGGAACGCCGCCCATCTCCTTGTAATCGCCCCTGGCGACCGCGTCCTCGATGGCCTTCAGGTCGAAGAGGACGACCCAGTCCTGCTCCTTCGCCATCATCTCGGCGAGGTTCACGCCCTCTTCCGAATTGTAGCAGGTGGCGAAGGCGTATTTGCCCTGATAATCGGCATCGACATTGTCGAGATTGCCGTCCACCATCACCTGCCAGGCGATCTTCATCGTCTCGCCGTCGATGGCGGTGAAGATGGCGTGGTATTTGGTCTTGTCATCGAGCACCGAGCCGTCATTGGGGATCGGCACCCGGTCCTCGCCATTGCAGAAGACATAGCCGGTCTTGGGATATTTCTGCACCCGCAGCCCATGCACCGTATGCTGATTGGGCAGTTGGATGATCTTGTCGCATTTCATCACGTCGAGGCGGATGCGGCAGACGCGGGTGTTCGCCTTGTCATTGGCGAAGAGATAGCGCCCGTCATAGGTGCCATCGGTGAAGGAGGGATGCGGATGGTGAAGGTCGCCATTGAGGTAAATGCCGCCGCGATCCTTCAGGAACTCGACCGTCTCCGGCAGCAATCCCTCGGTCAGGATCTTGTGGCTTTCATTGGTCTGGCCCCAGCCGGTGGCGCTGTCGCGGTTGAACACCGGAATGCGCATCAGCTCGCGCATGGACGGCAGGCCGAGAATGCGAACCTCGCCGGTCTGGCCGCTGGAGAAGAAGACGTAATATTCGTCGAGCTCGCCCGGCTTCACCTCATAATCGTGGGCCGATGGGGCGGAAGCGCCCTGCGCTTGCGCGGGCGCCGCGAACCCGCCGCCAAGCGCCAGCATTCCCCCTGCCCCTGCCGCGCCCGCCGCTGCGACGGCGGCGGTGCTGCCCAAGAGCTGACGCCGGCTTAGCGTCGTCTTGCTTTCTTCCTGAGACATTACATTCTCTCCTTACGTTGTGGGAGCTTGAACCGGTTCCGGAGTCCCCACCGGAACGCCCCCATGGGTGATGACGGGCCGGGCGGGGCCTTTTCCACCGCCGGATGAAAGCTTCTGGAACTTCTCCCGCTTGCGGCGCACCTCGATCATGTGCGGGCAGCGCTGGTCGTCGTGATAGAGTTCCTGGCAGTGCATGCAGTAGATGCACTCGTTGACATTGATCTGCCCCTCCGGATGGATCGCCTGCACCGGGCATTCCTTGGCGCAGCGGTGGCAGGGCGAACCGCACTCGGCATACCGCTTCAGCCAGTCGAACATGCGGATGCGCCCCGGTATCGCCAGCGCCGCGCCGAGCGGGCAGAGATAGCGGCAATAGAAGCGCTCGATGAACAGGCCGGGGATAAGCACCGCCAGGGCGAAGACGACAAACGGCCAGTCCCGCGCGAATTTGAGGATGATCGCCGTCTTGAACGGCTCGATTTCCGCGAACTGCTCCGCCAGCGCCAGCGAATAGAAGGAAAGGCCGAACAGACCAAGAAAGAGGATATATTTGACCGGCCACAGCCGTTCATGCAGGCCGAAAGGAATCTTTACCTGCGGCACCTTCAGCCATTGCGCCAGATTGTTGGCGAGCTCCTGCAACGCGCCGAACGGGCACAGCCAGCCGCAGAACGGCCCCCTGCCCCAGAACAAAAGCGCCGCCGCCACCGACGCCCACAAGAGGAAGATAAGCGGCGCGGCAAGAAAGAACTCCCAGGCAAAGCCCGTCACCAGCGCGTTGAAGAAGGTCAGTACATTGACGACCGAAAGCTGCGCATTGGCATAGCAGCCGAGCCAGACGAGCGTGAACAGGAGAAAGCCGCACCGCACCCAGGCAAACAGCCTTGGCCGCTTCACCAGTGCATTCTGGAAGAAGAAGATACCGGTGAGGACGATAATCGCCGCGCCGGTGACCGCCACCGGAACCCGGTTCATCTCCCATATGCGCACCCAGAGGGCGGCTTCCTCCGCCTTCTCCGGCGCGGGGGCGTGCGCAACCGGAGCCACCACGGGCTTCAGATATCGCTCCGGCAGCTGATAGCCCAAGGTGAAGGGCAGCGTCACCTTGTCCCGCGCCCCGACGCGGCGATGGGCGAGCAATTGCAACTCCCACGGTTCGGTGACCTCGAAATCGAAATCCCTGGGCACGGTGAAAAGCGCGATTTCCTTGAGATGCGGCGCGCCCTCCGCCATGATGTCCCCGAGCCGGGTGTGGTCGCGGTCCTTGAAGCGAACGCCCTGCCCCGCCTGCAAAAGCTCTATGCGGTCGAAGATGCCGCCGCGCACATAGCCCGAGCCCTTGAAGGAATAGGCCCCGTCGCCCGCAATAAGTATTGCCTGCTGGCCGGGCTGAAGCCGCTCCTTCAGCCGCTGATAGCCGGTTTCCCCGAGCAGGCTGAGCCCGATGGCGGGCACGCTCACCGGCGCGAGATAGAGATCAATGAAGCGGTCGGCAGGATTGACGCTTTCGGGATGATCCGCGCCTTGCGGCTGGCCCGCGCGCCTGAACTCGTCCGTAATTTCGCCCACGGTCAGGCGCAGCGTGCGCACCGACCCGTCACCCACCAGCGTCTGCCAATCCGCCACACCGCGCAACGCGTCGTTCACCTCGCGCGGACCCGCCGCGACGGCCATTCCAGCTGCCTGCTTCCCGCCCAGCCTGCCGCTACGGATGATGCGGATGGCCGAGCGCACCACGCTGTCACCCATGACGAGCACGGTCACCGTCGCCCCGCTGACGATATCCACCTGCGGTGCCTGTTTTTCACCGCTGGCGACGCGCCCCATATCCGCGTCGATGAGCACGTTGAGCGAGGCCACGACCTTCGCCTCGGGAATGCCGATAAGGACGATCGGCTCCTTGTGATCGACAAGCTTCAGCCCGCGAATGGTCCCGTCGCGGTCGAGACCGGCGAGGATATGGATCGGCTTCCCCGAATAGCCGACCGAGTTGGTGAAATCCGAATTGAGGAACGCATATCCCGCCAGTTCGCCGCCCCTGTAGACCGGCGCAAGTGGCGGCTCTCCCTCCGGCGTGCCGAAACGGTCGGCGCCGGGGATCAGCTCGCCCGGTTGCACCTTGCCGAGATAGTTCGGCAACCCGCCCGCATGCGCACAGGAAGCGAAAATGAGAAGCCCCGCTGTAAGAAGCAGAAACAGTAGCCATGCCAGACCCGGACGGCCTGCTGCGGGGTGGAATGTGGGGAATGCGGTCATCAAACTTTTCTGCGACGGTTCGGATGGGACCATCGCCCGAACCCGGCCCCGCGTCCTTGCGCTAGCGCAAGCAATGCCCGGCTTTTCGTAAAAGAAAAGCGGAGCCGCCATCCGCGGCCCCGCCCATTCGTCCCCCGCCGCCTGTTAAATGCTTAATTACCCACCTGCCCCAGAAGCGCCTCGAAATGGGTCTTCGCCTTGCCCGGATGCTTCACGGCCTTGGCTGCGTCGAGATTGGTTGGCGCGCCCACCTGGATCAGCGCGACCATGCCCATGCCGTAATGCGGCAGGCATTTGACGCCATAGAGGCCTTCCTTGGTCACCGTCACCGTGACCTCTTCATTGGTCTTTCCCTTGAAGGCTTCTGCACCGTCAGGGAGCATTCCCTTGATGCTTTCGGCATTATGGCCCTTGTCGGTGGGCACGAATTTGATGGTGTCGCCCGGCGCGGCCTTGATGAAATCCGGCTCGAAGACCATGACGCCTTTCGCGCCCTTGTTGAGCATCTTGACCTCTATGTCGGCGGCGCCCGCATTGGCGGCGAGGAGGACGGCGGCGCCGAGGGTCAAACCAGCAAGGAGTTTTTTCATCGTTCTTCCCTTGTTCTTGGGCGAACTGTTTCGCCCGTCGGGCCGCTTATAAAGCTGCTTCCGTCCCTCATGTTTGAGCTAGCTCAAATTCAAACGGCGAATTCTTCGGCTATGGCAAATGAGAATATTGGAGCCGCCCATGCCACATCTCGACAAATCGCTGATTGCAGGGCTTCCGCCCTTCCATTTCCTCTCGGCGGAGGACATGGAATTCGTGCTTTCCCTCGCCCGCCCTGCCCGCTATGGCAAGGACGGCGAGATTTTCAGCCAGGGGCAGCGCGCCCATTCCTTTTTCCTGCTGCTTTCCGGCCATGTCCGGGTGGTGCGAACCTCGCCGGAGGGCGACCAGTTGGTGGTGCGCTACATCAACGAAGGGGAGCTCTTCGGCATCGCCATGGCGATGGGCACGCCCGCCTATCCCGCTACCGCGCTGGCGGCGGTCGATTGCGTCGTGCTGATCTGGCCCAATGCCGTCTGGCCGCAGATGCAGGAGCGGCTGCCTTCCTTCTCCATGAGCACCTACCGCACCATGGGCACGCGCCTCCTTGAGGCCCATGATCGTGTGCTGGAAATGTCGACCGAGCAGGTGGAGCAGCGCGTCGCCCGCGCGCTTCTGCGCCTGATGGAACGCGCGGGCCGCAAATGCGAGGAAGGCATCGCCATCAGCTTTCCCATCTCGCGGCAGGACATCGCCGAAATGACCGGCACGACGCTGCACACGGTAAGCCGCATCCTGAGCCATTGGGAAGGCGAAGGCGTCGTGAAGAACGGCAGGCAGAAGGTGGTCGTCACCGACCCTCATCAGCTTGCCGCCCTTGCGGAAAACAGGCACGCCTCCCGCAAGGACCGGCTTGCGTCAGGCCACACCCGCGCGCGGGCGTAGCCTCGGCGTCACCAGCGCCTGCCCGTAGAGCACGGCATAGCCCAGGAAGGCGAGCGCCCAGAGCGCGGCGGATGCGTGGAGCAGGGCCGTGCTTGCCGTGAACGGCTCCGCAATCCGCAAGAGCGCCGAAAGCGTGATCGCAGCAAAAACCATGCAGGTGCCGCTTCCCGCCCCCAAATCCCGCCCCGTATGCCCCAGCGTGGCGCGGGCCATGACGGCGAGCGTCATCGCGCCCATCGCGCCCGCGCCGAAGGCGTGGATGGCGGCGACCGGCGGAACAGTGCCGGGCGCAAAAATTGCGATGCCGGCCAGCAGGAACCCGGCGGGAACGAAGGCATAGGCGACATGAAGGATCAGCACCAGCGGATCGCGCAGCGTCCTGTCACCCGCCCAGCGCGCCAGCCGCACGAGATTGATGCCGCCGGCGATAAGAAGCGCAAACCCGGCAATCAGGGTTTCCGGGGCAAAGGCCCATGCGGCCAGAGCCAGCGCCGAGATGGTGATCGTCACCGCGTCGAAGCGATTGAACGGCACTGGCAGGCGCCCCGGATTCTCCCGGGCGAGCCAGTTGCGCGTGAAGCTCGGGATGATCCGCCCGCCTATGATCATGATGAGCATCATGACAGCGCCGATGCCGAGGCGGCGGCTCATGTCCGAAATACCGTCCTGATGCGCCTCGATGTGAAAGAGCACATTGGCCACGAGGAGGACGGCGACCGGCGCCAGCACTTTCAGATTGCGCCAGTTGCGCCCGGCGGTGATCTCCACCCCGGCGGCGACCGCGACGGCGGTGAGGAAAGCGCAATCGATAACCGCGGCGGCAACCCAGCCGATATCGGCGGAAAAGAACACCGCGAAGCGCCCCGGAAGCCAGAGCATGATGAGCACGAACAGCGACATGCCCTGCACGGGCAGGCGTCCGGTCCAGTTCGGGATGGCGGTCAGGAGGAAGCCCGTAATGATCGCCCCGAGATAGCCGAACAGCATTTCATGGATATGCCAATCGACCGGCGCGAACAGGCTTGCCGTTTCCCGATGTCCGTAAAAGAGCGGCAGCCAGAAAAGGATGGAAAGCCCGGCATAGAGACTGCCCAGGAGGAAGAACGGCCGGAAGCCGTAGGAAAGCACCGCCGGGTATTTTCCCGGCTTCACGCGGGGGACTGGCATTTGTTTTACCCTTTCATTCCACGATCGGCGCGATGCCGAGCGAGGACTCGCCGCGGCTGACCGCGATGGCCAGGCAGAAACTATGCGCCACACGCTGCGCCCGGCTCATGAACAGCGCCTCCACCTCAGGCGGGCAAAGCGTGGAGACTGTCTCGCGGAACAGCTTCAGCCATTGCCGGAAATGCGGCTCACCCAGCTCGGGGAATTTCAGATGCGCCGGCAGGGGCCGCCCGTCATAGCGTGAGGTGCGCAGGAGCATAGACGACCAGAAATCGCACATCCTGGCGAGATGCTCCGGCCAGCGGTGAGGCTCTATCGCGCCGTTGAAGATCGGCCCCAGAAGCGCATCGGCGCGGATCCTGTCATAGAAGCCATGCACCACGTCATGGATCATCTTCTCGGTGAGAACGTCCGGCAGCGGCGTCCCGTCGATGAGAACGGTTCGTCCGGAACTAGGGCTTTCGGTCATGCCTGTTTTTCCGTTTTCTTGGAGTGTCAGTATAAGGAGAGGCCAGCCCGGCCCTCTTTGCTCTGAAACAAATACCGGGCGCTTCAGCGGCGAAGCGCCGCGCTGAATATCGGCCTTTGCACCAGACCGCTCAAGGCAGGCCGGTAGGCAAGGATAAACAATCCCCATCCCGCCATCCAGCACAAGGCGCTGAGAGCCTGAAGAATGGGCAGCCAGCCCGCGCCGATTCTCAGGAAGGCGGACATACAGACAAGCATGTATGCGCCAACCATCGTTCTGCTGACGAGAAGCCGATCATTCTCCCTTACCATGGCGGGCCGCAGCATGAAGCTCAGCATCATTACTCCCATCGCGCCCATGGTCAGTGCATGGAGGGCGGACGAAACGGGGAACTCCGCCGGGAAAATCGAGGCGATGCCCGCCAGCAGCAGCCCGAAAGGCGTTGAGGCCCAAGCGGCATGGATCATGAACAGCGCCGGGTAGCGCACAGTCTCGAACCCCTGCCACCGCGCCATGCGGAGGAACAGCAGCGCCGCCGCGACAATCAGGAGGAAGCCGCGGGCAAGCCCATCGAGCAGAACCGCGCCGAGGATGGCGGGAATGGCGGCGTGGGAGAGGAACGGCCTGTCGTCCAGCCTAACCGGAACGCCCGTCCGTTTCAGCCAATGGCGCGTGAAAGCAGGCACCGCACGCCCGCCGATCAGGATGATCAGCATGGTGAATAAGAACGGCGCAAGCCGTCTCACCTCGCCGCTGTCGGAACCGGCGAGGATGGAGGCTCCGCCGAGAAGGACCGGCGCAAGCAATATCCAGAGGCGGCCCCAGGCACGCGCACGGAGGAGATGCCAGGCGAGGACCGCCGCCAACGCCGCGAAATAGCCCGACGCCCCCGCCAAGCGGACCGCGACAGGGAGCTCGTCGCCTGCAAGCCCGGTCAGCCGCGCCGCCAGCCAGAGCATGGTCAGCATCTGCGTCACCACCGGCTGAACCGGCCCGGCGCCGGTCCAGGCCGGAAGCGCGGTTAGGAGATAGCCGCCCACCGCCGCGCCGCCCATGCCGAAGAGCAGCTCATTTGCGTGCCACGCGGTACGGTCGAGGACGACGCTTTCAGGCAGGAGCCAGACCACGGGCGCGGCGAACGCCCACAGTCCGGCAAGCGCGAACAGCGGGCGGTGCGGCGCCGCCCATAGTGAGGGCCAATTCGTCAGGCTTAGTGGCAGCCGCCGCCGCAGCCGCAGCCGGAACTCTTATAGCGGCGGATTTCGATGCGCCAGACATCCGGCCCTTGCGCGAGATATTGCCAATGGAACACGCCGGGAAACCGCGCCTCGATCTGGTAGTGCAAGGGCCGCGGGTCATGGTCGCTGACCACATGCATCGCCGCGCCGGGGTGAAGCATGGTCAATTCCCCGAAAATCCTTGGGTGACGCTCGGCGGGGGGGATAATCCGCACATCGATCAGCGGAATGGTGTTGTTATCAGGCATGATGCTTCCTGAACCCTTTATGTCAAATGCAGCCGCACCATAAAAGGAGCGGCCGCGCCGCTATTTGCGGCGAGACAAACAGAACCGGGAAACACCTCTGCGGATCACGCGCTGGCCTGCAACTCCTGCCAAGCCTCGTAAGCCGAAAGCACCGTCTCCATCTGCGCCGTATGGCCGGCGATGAACTCCTCGCCATAAATCGTCTCGTCAGGATATTCGGTGATGAGCGTGATCGGCACGGTATGGCGGTTGTCGATGGAGGACATGCACGGGAAGCCGTTGATGATGCGGAAGCCGGTTTCGCCCGCATGGATCTCGTAAAGCGCGATCTGGCGGTTGTTGTTGTCGAGAAGGCCGGGAATAGCTCCCAGATGCCGCGTCACGCGGTCGAGGATCGTCTCGGCCTCAGCGCTCCATCCCTCATGGTGGCGCATGACCAGGAAGAAGCCCTTGGGCAGCGTCCACATGGCGAAATTGCGTGGAACGTAGCCTGAGAGCGGTCTCGTCCATTCATGCGAGGGATAACCGTGCAGGTTCACATGCAGCTTCGCGCCGCTAAGCTCTTCCGCCTTGAGCCGAATTTCCTTCTCGTGGAGATGCGGACCGGCATTCTCCCGCGTGCGGTATTCAAGATCGTCGCCCAGCGCCGTGTAGCGGGCCGCATGATGCATGTGCCGCGGATTCTCGGCACGCAGGCGCTGGTGCAGGGCGTAACCGTCAGGATTTTCTAGCGGCGATATCGTGAAATGCGCGCCCGGCCGGTCCTTGAGCCGCCGCGCCGCGCGGATCGCGCCGACGATGCCCGTCGTCTCGTTCGGATGTTGGCCGCCGCTGATCATGACCGGCGCATCGCTGCCCTTGACATAGCGGGCGAGAAGCGTACGGCCCGAGCGCGAGCGGGCGGAAAATTCCTCGCCGCCAATCTCCGCAAGCAGCCGCCCAAGCTGCGCCGCCGCCACGGGCTCGCTTGCCTTGTCAATGGCCTGCTCCTGGCCGTCGAGAAAGCCCGAACTGAGTGCCCTCGCCTCGACGCGAACCGAAACAGCGCCCTCGCTGCGGATGATCTCTGGCACGATCTGCCCCGGCTTGAGGCCCCGATCCCCCAGCGGTCGGCCGGACTTCTTCTGGAAGAACTCAAGCAGCGAGAAATAGAAATCCTCATGCAGCGCCTCGCGCAGACTGACGACTTCATCGCCTACCGGCAATTCCAAGTCCGCTGCCGGATAGGCCACGCGGATGTTCAGTTCCTCGAAATAAGGCTCCCGGTCGCCCCACTCGTGGCTTGCGACCGCCTTAACCGTCTCATGGAACAGGCGCTCATAGTCCGTCTCCAGCCGCTCGCCCGGCGTGTTGTCAATTCGCAACCAGCCCGTGGGAGAGACATTGGTCTCGCCTGCGATATCCGTATGCACGCGGTTGGGAGCGAATATCTTAAGCTTGTCGGTCTCGTCCTTGTATTTGAGCGTGACGCCGTAGAAAAATTCGCCGTCCTCGCGCGCGACGAAGGTGATCTTGCGATCGCCCACCATCGCCGCGAGCGGATAGGCCTCCAAGCGGAAGCGATTGGCTGGCGCTTGCGGATGAACCGGGTAATCAATCTCAATCGCTTCGACGCCGGTGAGGTCCAGCTCTTCGATGAACGCAAACAGCAGCGGCTTGTAGGCGCTGCGGATGCGGGCGGTGACGCCCTTCGCCGCGAGCCGCCGCTCGGCTTCCCGGCGGCTTTCGGCGTCGTCGAAGGTCCACGCCTCCACGATCTGCCCCGGCACCGCATCGGCAACGATCTTATCAAGCGTGCGCGAGAAGGATTTCTCGAAGATCATGTCATTCACCGTGAGCTTCTGCCGGTCGGGTCAAGCGTATCCCGCAGCCAGTCACCGAGGAGGTTGAGGCCAAGGACGGTGAGCATGATGGCAAGGCCGGGGAAGACGCTCACCCACCACGCGGTTTGCAGGTAAGTACGGCCATCCGCCAGCATCCCGCCCCAGCTCGGAATGGTGGGATCGACGCCCATGCCGAGGAATGTCAGGCTCGATTCCAAAAGGATGTTGGTGGCGACATTCAGCGTCATCAGCACGATGACAGGGCCGATCAGGTTCGGCAGCAGGTGCTGCAGGATGATGCGCCAGTCCTTGACCCCGATGGCGCGGGCCGAAAGGATGAACTCCCGCTCGCGCAAGGAAAGCACGGAGCCGCGCACGAGGCGGACATATTGCACCCATTGCGAGACGATCAGGAGGATGATCGTATTGGTGAGGCTTCCCCCGATGATGGCAATGAAGGTGATTGCCAGCAGAATGAACGGCATGGCGAGCTGGATATCGGCAAAGCGCATCACCAGCATATCCCAGAAGCCGCGATAATAGCCCGCGATCAGCCCCATGACGACGCCGACCACCACCGAGCCCGCGACCGATGTGATGCCGACGAACAGCGAAATCTTGCCGCCCGCCACCACCCGCGCCAGCACGTCGCGCCCCAGCGGATCGGTGCCGAAGGGATGGGCGGCATTGGTGAACGGCTTCACGAGCCGCGCCATCAGGTCGATCTTCTCACCGCCGCCCGGAAAGAGCACGTCCGAGAGAAGCACCGCGAGGCAGATGATGGCGGTGAGCGACACGCCCAGGATGAATTCCAGATTTTTATAGCGCGACGCGCGTGAGATGGTTGCAGCCATGGCGGTTACTCCGTGCGGATGCGCGGATCGACAAGCCCATAGGCGATATCGACCAGAAGATTGATGCCGACGATCAGCAGCGAGAGGACAGTAATGACGCCCTGCAAGACCGGAAAGTCCCGCGCCGCCACCGCGTCGAAAGCCAGCGTGCCGAGGCCCGGCCAGTTGAAGACCCGCTCGATGACGACGATGCCGCCCAAGAGCCCGCCGAACTGGATGCCGAAATAGGTGATGAGCGGAATGGCGCAATTGCGCAGCGCATGCTTGTAGAGCACCTTGGTTTCGCTGAGGCCTTTGGCCCGCGCGACCATGATATATTGCGATTGCAGCGTCTCCAGCATCGAGGTGCGAACGAGGCGGACATTGGTCGCCGTCAGGATCACGCCCATGGTGATGGCGGGCATGATATAGCTCGACAGCCCGACCATGCCGCTCGGCGGCAAAAGGTTCAGCGTAATGGCGAAGAGCAGCACCAGCATGGTGGCGAGCCAGAAATTCGGAAAGGACAGGCCGACCAGCGACAGGATGCGGATCGCCTGGTCCGCCCACTTGCCCCGCGCCGTCGCCGCCTTGATGCCGAGCGGGATGGAAATGACGATCGAAACCGCGATGGAAATGAAAGCAAGCAGCAGCGTGGCGGGGAGCGCATGCCCGATCAGCGTCGCCACGGACGTGCCGCCGACGAAGCTACGCCCGAGATCGAGCGTGACGAGGCCTTTCAGGAAATGAAAATATTGCACGAGAAACGGCTGGTCGGTCCCGAGCGCCGCGCGGATGCGCGCCAGATCATCCTCCGTCATGCTCCCGCCGCCTTGAAACATCGTGACAGCCGGATCGCCCGTCAGCCGGATGGCGAAGGAAACCACGAGCGTGATGACGATGACGACGAAAATCGCCTGGAGCAATCGCTTGATAAGAAAACCGGCCATGGGGTGTTCCCTTTAGATTATAGGAGACGCCGGCGGGACAGCGCCCCCCTCTGCCCTGCCGGGCATCTCCCCCGCAAGGGGGGAGATTGGCTGGCATCGCCCGCACCGCTCATACTGCAACGTTGGCGATTAGCGCCGTGCGTCTATGAAGGCGTAATCTCCCCCCTTGCGGGGGAGATGTCCGGCAGGACAGAGGGGGGCGCTGTCCCGCCAAGATATCCGCCTGTTACTCCACCGTCACATCCGTCAGCTTCATCCGGTTATCCGGCGCAGGGACAAACCCCTTCACCCGCTTGCTGATCCCGTAAATCGCATTGGAATTATAAAGCGGCACCTCCAGCGCGCGGTCGGCGGCATAGGCGGCCACTTCCCGCAATATCTTCTCGCGGCCCGCGCGGTCGGTCATCGAACGCTGTTCTTCCAGAAGCTTGTCCAGCTTTTCGTCCTTGTCATACGGGTTCCACTTCTCGCCCGAGTGGTACATGAGATAAGCGGTATTGTCGTAGTCGAAGGTCCACCCGCCCCATTTCTGCTGGAACATCGCGCCCGTCTTGCCCTGTGGGATGATGTCGTTGAGCAGAACATTGGTCTCGTAGGGCTTGATGGTCGCGGTGAGACCGACCATGGAGAGATAGCTCGAAATGACCTGCGCCACCTCGTTCATCGTCTGGTCGTTGCCGCGGATATCGATCTGGAGCGGCGTTCCGGGCTTCACGCCGGCCTCGGCGAGCAGCTTCTTGGCTCCATCAGGATCATAAGGCAGCGGCTTCAGATTGGGGTCATAGCCGAAGGAAAGCGCGCTTTGGAAGCTCGCGATTTCGGACGCCTGCCCGGCCAGGATCGATTTCACAATCGTGGCGCGGTCGATGGCCATGATGATTGCCTTGCGCACGCGCGGATCGGCGGTGATGCCGTCGCGGGTGTTAAAGCGCAGCGCATCGACGGTCGGCCCGGGAATGGAGAGAACCTCCAACTTCGGGTCGTTCTGAATGACCGGGATCATGCCGATGGGGATGGTCGGCGGGATGACGAGATCGACGCGCCCGGCCTGCAATTCGGCCACCGCCGTCGCCGGTTCCGCAATGAAGCGATATTCCAGCTCGGAAAGCTTCGGCGCACCGCCCCAATAATCCGGGTTGGCCGCAAGCTTGATATCGACCTTCGGTGCATAGGACACGAATTTGAACGGGCCGGTGCCGACCGGGTTCAGGTTGAAATAATCCTCGCCCTTCTCCTTGATATATTTCGGCGGCACGATCATCGCGCCATAGCCTGCGAGCTTGGTCAGCAGCACCGGGTCCGGCGTCTTCAGCTTCATATCAACCGTATAGGGATCGATGATTTCGACGGTGTCGATGGCCGTGTAGTTGGAGCGCTGCGGGCCCTTGGAGCCTTCCGTGCCCAAGAGGCGATCGAAGGTGAACTTGACCGCTTCGGCGTCGAACGGCTCGCCATTATGGAACTTCACGCCCTGGCGCAGCTTGAAACGAATGCGCTTGCCGTTATCCAGCTCTTCCCAGGATTCGGCCAACCCCGGCGCGACCTTCAGGTCCGGCCCGCGCCATGTCAGGCCGTCGAAAATATTGGTCGCGACCGCCGCCCATTGCACGAAGAAGGTGTCGATCGGGTCCCAGCTGCCGGGGTCCTGCGGGCTGGAAATGGTCAGCTTACCGGCGGCGAAGGCCGGTGCGGTGAATGCGGTGGCTGAAAGCGCAAGCGCCACGAAACCCGCCATAAGTCCCCTTTTTATCGTTGTCATTGTCTGCTCCTCTTTCAGTTATTTGCGATTTCTCGAGTTAAAGTATTTGCTTTCAAGCGGAGAACGCTGGCGGGACAGTACCCCCCTCTGCCCTGCCGGGCATCTCCCTCTCAAGGGGGGGGGGAGATCGGCTGATATCGCCCTCCGCTGCCCCATTCTGCAACGTTTGCGATTGGTGCCGAGCGTTCATGAAGGCGTGATCTCCCCCCTTGAGGGGGAGATGCCCGGCAGGGCAGAGGGGGGTGAACGACGCATCCATCAAAAGCCCCCGGTCAACCCATTTCGCGCCACGAAATGCCCCGGCCTGATCTCCTCATGCCCAACGATCTCCGGCTCATCCCCCACCCGGCGCACCGGATTGGGAATCTCGCCCTCGATAAGCGCCGTATGACGCTCCACCGTCGGATCAGCCACCGGGACAGCCGAAAGCAGCCGCCGCGTATAATCATGGGTCGGCGTCTCGAACACCTGGCGGCGCGTGCCCATTTCCATGATCTGACCGAGATAGAGCACGGCGACGCGGTGGCTCATCTTCTCCACGACAGCCATGTCATGGCTGATGAAGAGGTAGGCCAGTCCCCGCTCCGCCTGCAGATCCATGAACAGATTGATGATCTGCGCCTGAATCGACACATCGAGCGCCGACAGCGCCTCGTCGGCGATAATGAGCTTGGGGTCCGAGGCGAGCGCGCGGGCGATGCAGACGCGCTGGCGCTGGCCGCCGGAGAATTCATGCGGATAGCGGCTGGCATGGGCGGAGGTGAGGCCGACGCGCTCCAGAAGCTCATCCACCCGGCGACGCACCGCCTTTTGCCCTAGGATCAGGCCATGGGTGTTGATCGGCTCGGCAATGGAGAACCCGACCGTCTTCCTCGGATCGAGCGAGGCGAACGGGTCCTGAAAAATATATTGCACTTCCTGCCGCATGCGAAACCGCTCCGCCGCCGACATGGAGGAATAGGTCTTGCCGTTGAAGGCGATCTCGCCCGATGTCGCGGACTGCAGCTGCTGGATCGTGCGCCCGATGGTCGATTTGCCGGAGCCGGATTCACCCACCAGCGCCAGTGTCTCGCCGGGATGGATGTCGAAGCTCACCTTCTGCACGGCGGAAAGACGGTGCGTCGCCTTGCCGAAGAGGTTCTTGCGAATGTCGAAGCGCACGGAGAGGTCGCGTACGGAGAGAAGCGGCTTCTCGCCATAATCAGCGGTGTCCTGCACCCGCTCCTCGCCCACCAGCGCCGGCTCGCCGTCTTTCAGCACGATCAGCGGCAGGCGCTTCGGATAATCTTCGCCCGCCATGCTGCCGAGGCGCGGCACGGCGGAAAGCAGCGTGCGGGTGTAGGGATGCCGGGGATTGGCGAAGATATCCCTGACCGGGCCTTCCTCGACCTTCTTCCCCTTCCACATCACCACCACATGGTCGGCCATCTCGGCCACGACGCCCATGTCATGGGTGATGAAAACCATGCCCATTCGAAGCGTCTTCTGCAAATCGCGCATGATGTTGAGGATCTGCGCTTGGATGGTCACGTCGAGCGCGGTGGTCGGCTCGTCGGCGATGAGCAGCTTCGGGCGGCAGGCGAGCGCCATGGCGATCATCACGCGCTGGCGCATGCCCCCGGAGAGCTGATGCGGATAGCGCTTGAGAAGCTGGGCGGAGTCAGGGAGGCGCACCATGTCGAGCAGCCGCCGGGCCTCGGTGAGCGCCGCCGCCTTGTCCATCTTCTCATGCAGGACAAGCACTTCGCAGATCTGGTCGCCGATGGTGAATACCGGGTTCAGCGAGGTCATCGGCTCTTGGAAGATCATCGCGATCTCCTTGCCTCTGATCGCGCGCATCTCCTTCTGGGAAGCCTTCAGCAGATCCTTATCGCCGAACAGAATACGCCCGCTCGGAAACTTCGCGCCCATCATATCGGCAAGCCGAAGCGTGGTGAGTGAGGTTACCGATTTTCCGGAGCCGGATTCCCCGACGATGGCCACCGTCTTGCCTGGCTCGACGCTGAAGGAAAGATCGTCCACGACGCGGTTGCCGCCGAACGCGACGCTTAAATTTTCGACCGAGAGGAGCCGCGCGGGTTTGTCCATCGTCATGTCTGCGCCTCCGGCTTGATCGTCGCGAGCTTGGCGCCGGCGGTCTGCATGGAACCCGCTTGTGCAAGAAGACTGACGCGGCCCGCGACCGGCGCGATCACCGGCGTTTCCATCTTCATTACATCCATGACAGCCAGCACATCCCCTTTTTCCACCACGGCTCCGTCAGCGACATTCCATTGCACGAGCAGGCCCGGCACGGGCGCGGTCACGTCGCCTGCTTCAACTCCAGAGCCAACTGTTTCCGGGACCACACTCTGCCCCGGCACCTGCCCAAGTAATCGCAGGAATGTGTCAGGAATGCCAATTTCAACCCTTTTGCCGTCGATCTCGATGGGCGCGCGCAAGAGCGTACGCTCCGGTACGGGCTCCGGCCGCGCCTCGGCTTCGAGCGCCCCGGCGAAATCCGTCTCGATCCAGCGCGTGTGAACGCGGAAATCCTCGCCCGTGAAATCCGGATGCTCCAGCACGGCACGGTGGAACGGCAACACGGAGGGCACGCCCTCGATGCGGAACTCGCTTAAGCTCCGGCGCGCGCGGGCAATCGCCTGATCGCGCGTCGGCCCCCAGACGATCAGCTTCGCGGCAAGGGAGTCGAACATGGGCGGGATATCAGTACCGCCGGTTACGCCCGAGTCGAGCCGCACGCCCGGCCCGGCAGGCGCGTCGAATGCGGTGATCCGGCCTGCGAAGGGAAGGAAGCCGCGTCCGGGGTCTTCCATATTGATGCGGAACTCCAGGGCGTGGCCGCGCGGTTCCGGTGTTTGCGTCATCGTCAAGGGCAGCCCTTCGGCGATACGGAACTGCTCGATCACGAGATCGATCCCGGTCGTCTCCTCGGTAACGGGGTGCTCCACCTGAAGCCTCGTATTGACCTCGAGGAAGGAGATCACCCCATCGGCGGAGAGCAGAAACTCCACCGTGCCCGCCCCGGTATAACCGGCCTCACGGCAGATATCGCCCGCCGCCTTGTGAATCTTCTCCCGCTGTTCGGGCGAGAGAAAGGGCGCGGGCGCTTCCTCGACGAGCTTCTGGTTGCGCCGTTGCAGCGAGCAATCGCGCGTGCCGACGACCACCACATTGCCATGGCGGTCGGCCAGCACCTGCGCCTCGATATGGCGCGGGCGGTCGAGGAACTGCTCGAGATAGCACTCGCCGCGCCCGAAGGCGGCGATAGCTTCGCGGGTGGCGGATTCGAAAAGCTCTTGCACCTCGTCCAAATGCCGGGCGATCTTGAGCCCCCTGCCCCCGCCGCCATGCGCCGCCTTGATGGCAATGGGAAGGCCGAATTTTTTGGCGAAGGCATAAGCTTCTTCTGCTGACGCAATCGCCCCGTCGCTACCCGCGACCAGCGGTGCGCCGACCTTCTGCGCAATGCGCCGCGCCTCCAGCTTGTCGCCCAAAGCCTCGATAACATCAGGGTCAGGGCCGATCCATGTCAGCCCCGCCTCGATGACCGCCCGCGCGAACTCCGCCCGCTCTGAGAGAAAGCCATAGCCCGGATGCACGCTATCTGCGCCGGAGCGCTTCGCGATGGCAATGAGCTTATCGATGTCGAGATAGGTTTCCCTGGCCGAAACGCCGTCAAGCGCATAGGCCTCATCCGCCAGCGCGACGAACGGCGCATCCGCGTCGGCGTCGGCATAGACGGCCACGGAGGCAAGGCCGTAATCCCTACAGGCCCTGTTGATCCGCACCGCGATCTCGCCGCGATTTGCTATCAGAACCTTCTTCATGCGCTTTTTCCTGAAATGATCCGCGGTGCGAAATCGTGGGCCGCATGGAAGCGGATGCGTGCGCCGACAGGTATCTGCCCGGCAAGGTCGAGATGATGGGCGGCGACATTGGCGATAACCGGATAGCCGCCCGTCAGGGGATGATCGGTGAGGAACAGCACCGGCTGACCGCTCGCCGGCACCTGCACCGCGCCGCGCACCGTCGCCTCGCTCGGCAATTCCGCATGGATTTTGCGCTCCAGCGCCTCGCCCGCAAGCCGGATGCCGACACGGCTCGACTGCGGCGTCACCGTCCATTCCTGGGAGAGAAAGTTCTGGACGGCCGCGTCGGTGAACCAGTCCGTGCGCGGGCCGAGCACGACATCCAGCACCACCGTCGCGCCCATGGCAGGCATGGCGAAGGCAGGAGATTCCGGCAATGACACAACCGTCCCCGCCGGCACAGTGCGGATGCCGACCACATCGCCCGCCTTTAGCGCGGCGGGGCCGATCTGCGCCAGCGTATCCGTGGCGCAGCTTGCCAGAACCGGAGCCACATCGAACCCGCCCCTGACCACGAGATAAGAGCGCATTCCGGCGACGGGAACCCCCAGCGAAACCACATCGCCGTCATCGAGCGCGACGGGGCTGTTCATCGGCAAGGCGATTTTCCGCCCCCGCGCGTCGGTGACGGTAATAGCCACTTCCGCCCCGGTAACCGCCATCACACCGCGCCCGCGCATGGCAAAACTCAACCCGCCAAGCGTAATCTCCAGCGCCGCCGCGCCCGCCGGATTTCCCACCAGCCGGTTGGCCGCCTTGAAGCTCGCCCGGTCCGCCGCACCTGATACGCTGATCCCCTGCCCCGCCTGCCCGGCACGGCCAAGGTCCTGAAACAGAACAGGCAGGCCGGTGGAGAGGATTTCGATGGCCGCCTCATCCGAGCCAGCCAATCTCCCCCCTTGCAGGGGAGATGCCCGGTAGGGCAGAGGGGGGTGCTCTCGCGCCGGCGTTCCCACTTCATACACCCCATCCTCCGCCATATTCCGAAACCGCACCCGGCTCCCCGGCTGCAGCAGCGAAGCGGGATTGCGTTCGATGTCGAACATGGCAAGTGGCGTCGAGCCGATGAGCTGCCAGCCGCCGGGGCTTGCCTTGGGATAAACCCCGCTGAACTCCCCCGCGAGCCCCACCGCTCCCTCCGGAACCTGCGTTCGCGGCGACAAGCGGCGCGGCACCGTCAGGCGCGGGTCGCCGCCGGCGAGATAGCCGAAGCCGGGGGCGAAGCCCATGAAGGCGACCACATACTCGCTTTGCGTATGGAGACGCACCACATCATCGATGCTCATGCCCAGAAGGCCCGCGACCTCAGGCAGATCCTCGCCATCATAGCGGACGGGAATCTCGATCAGCGCCCCCGATGCCCGCTTCCGCTCGCCGCCCGCCCGCGCCGCAAGCGCCTCTATCAGCGCATCCTCGGAAATTTCGCCTATGTCGAATGAAACGAGCAGCGTCCGCGCGGCGGGAACGATCTCGCGCAGGCCGGGAACGGGATCGTCCTCCAGCGCCGCGCTGAGCGCCAGCACCTGATCGAGCCCGGCAAGCTCCACCAGCACATGCCCTGCCCTTACCGGAAGGATTCGCATTGACGTATCGGGCGCTGCTGCCATGGGCGCGTCAGACCGCCGGAACAAAGGAACGAATGCCGAGCCCGGCCTCTTCGAGGCGCTCACGCACGCGCCGGGCAATGGCCACCGCGCCGGGGCTGTCGCCATGCACGCAGATCGACTGCGCATCAACCTTGGTAAGACTGCCGTCGACAGAGGGAAGCACGCCCTCCCTGACCAGCCGCACCATGCGCTCGGCTATCTTCTCGGGGTCGTGAAGGACAGCGCCCGTCTCCCGCCGCGACACCAGCTGGCCATCCGCCGTATAGGCGCGGTCGGCGAAAGCCTCAGTCACGACGGTCAGCCCCGCCGCCCGTGCCTGCTCGACGAGCGGCGAACCGGCCAGCGCCATCAGCACCAGCGACTCGTCCACGGCGCGGATCGCAGCAATCACATCCGCCGCCTGCCGCGCATTGACGGCAATGGTGTTATAGAGCGCGCCATGCGGCTTCACGTAAGCGACGCGCGCCCCCGCCGCCTTCGCCAAGCCCTGCAGCGCGCCGATCTGGTAAATCACATCGCCGATGAGTTCTTCGCTCGACGGGTCCATGTTGCGGCGGCCGAAACCGGCGAGGTCGCGATAGCCCACATGCGCTCCGACCGCAACGCCGCGCTCCGCCGCCGCCCGCAAGGTCCTGAGAATCCCCGCCGGGTCGCCCGCATGGAAACCGCAGGCGATATTGGCGCTGCTCACCACCTCGAGCATGGCAGCATCGTCGCCCATCTTCCACGGGCCGAAGCTTTCACCCAGATCACTGTTGAGGTCGATGGTCAGCATCCGCATACAGCCCGATATTCCCTGCTATGGTCAGACGCTAACAAAGGAGGGCAATCCTGTCCATAGTGTTGAACAATTTTTACATACTGCTCTATAATTAGGCAAATTGCATAGAAATTATGCCAAAGAGCCTGCGCCATGAAATATTTCGAAGGAGACTTCTTGTTGCATGGAGCGAAGCACGTTAGCGGAAGTTATTGAGACTCAGGTGAAATAAGGGAGTATCGCTTGGCTGAACCGGCGCAAACGCTTGCCGAAACGGTTGCCGCGCGCATCCGCGAGAAGGTTATTTCCGGCATATTGCGTCCGGGAAGCCATCTTTCGGAACTGGCGCTGAGCGAAGAGCTGCAAGTTTCGCGCAACACGCTGCGGGAGGTCTTCCGCATCCTCACCAAGGAAGGGCTGCTGCGCTACGAGACCAACCGTGGCGTCTTCGTCGCGACGCCGAGCATGTCCACCATTATGGACATCTACCGTGTGCGCCGTTTCATCGAATGTCCTGCGCTGGCGCAGGGCAACCCGCGCCATCCCGGCGCAAAAAATATGCGCGACGCCGTCGAGACCGCCTACCGCTGCCGCGACGCTGTCGACTGGCTCGGCGTCGGCAGCGCCGACATCGCCTTTCATGCCGCCATCGTCGAGTTCGCCGACAGCCCGCGTCTTTCGAACCTCTACGCCCAGATCTCGCTGGAACTCCGCCTCGCCTTCGGCCTCATCCAGGACCCGGAATTCCTGCACGGTGCCTTCATCGACCAGAATCTGGAGATTCTCATCGAACTCGAAGCCGGCAGGCAGGCGAATGCCGCCCGGATTCTCGAAGAATATCTCTTCCGCGCCGAACGCTTTATTCTAGGCGCGTATAACAGGGTGAATGGCGGAGCGTGATTATCCGCTTATTTTCTCATCCCCCATATTGTGCGGCACGCGCGGGGACGATAATCTTGCCCTAGGGCTATGGGAGATGGCCGTGGGGAGGATTATATGGCAGGGCTTTTATCGCTCTCGCGCGCAATCGATGCGATCAATACATTTCTGGGCAAGGCCGTAGCCTGGCTGCTGCTGCTCGCGATCTTTATCAGCGCAATCAATGCAGTCACGCGGAAGCTTTTCAATTTAAGCTCCAACGCATGGCTGGAGGCGCAGTGGTATCTTTTCTCCGCGGCCTTTCTCGTCGCGGCAGCCTATACGCTCCTCTCCAATGAGCATGTGAAGGTGGACCTTGTCTACGGCCATCTGTCGCGCCGGGCGCAGCTATGGGTGGAACTGCTCGGCACGATCTTCTTCCTTCTCCCCTTCTGCCTCATTACGATTTACCTCTCCTGGCCGACGGTCATGGAGAAATTCGCGACCGGCGAAACCTCGAACAATACCGGCGGGCTTATCCTCTGGCCGGTCTGGGCGATGATTCCCCTGGGGTTCTGGCTTCTGGCGCTGCAAGGCGTCTCCGAGCTCATCAAACGCATCGCGATCCTGCGCGGCGACATGCCCGACGCCATCGCGCTTGCGGACGCCGAAGCCCAGACCCTTTGAAGGGGACCTAAGGAATGTTTGCCTTTTTCGCGGAAAATCTCGCGCCGATCATGTTCTTGTCGCTGATCGTGGTGCTCCTGATCGGCTACCCGGTCGCCTTTGCGCTCGCCTTTGTCGGCTTCGTCTTCGGTTTTATCGGCATCGAAATGGGGCTGCTGCCCGTCAATCTGTTCGGCGCGATCCCGGACCGAATCTTCGGCCAGATGTCGAACGAGACTTTGCTCGCCATCCCCTTCTTCACCTTCATGGGGCTTATTCTCGAAAAGAGCGGCATGGCGGAAGATTTGCTCGACACCATCGGCCAACTTTTCGGCCCGGTGCGCGGCGGCCTCGCCTTCGCGGTGATCTTCGTGGGCGCGATTCTTGCGGCGACCACAGGCGTCGTCGCGGCCTCGGTCATCTCCATGGGCCTGATTTCGCTGCCGATCATGCTGCGCTATGGCTATGACCGGCGCGTGGCGGCGGGCACGATTGCCGCATCGGGAACCCTTGCGCAGATCATCCCGCCCAGCCTGGTGCTGATCGTCCTTGCCGACCAATTGGGCCGGTCGGTCGGCGATATGTACAAGGGCGCGCTCGTGCCGGGCCTGCTGCTCGTCGCCGCCTATGCCGCCTATATCATCGTCATGTCGCTGCTCCAGCCGAAGAGCGTTCCTGCCCTGCCGCTGGAGGCGCGCTCGCTTAAGGGGTGGAAGCTGTTGCGGCGGGTCGTCATCTCGCTCGTGCCGCCGCTGCTGCTCATATTCCTCGTGCTCGGCACGATCTTCATCGGCCTTGCCACGCCGACCGAGGGCGGCGCGATGGGTGCGGTGGGCGCGCTGGCGCTCGCCGCCATCAACCGGCGGCTCGATCTCTCCATCGTCAAGGCCGCGCTTTACGCGACGGTGAAGCTCTCCTCCTTCGTGATCTTCATCCTGCTCGGCGCGCGCGTCTTCTCGCTGACTTTCTACGGCGTCAACGGGCATCTGTGGGTGGAGCATCTGATGACCTCCATCCCCGGCGGCGAAATCGGCTTCCTCATCGTCGCCAATTTGCTCGTCTTCTTCCTGGCCTTCTTCCTCGATTATTTCGAGCTGGCCTTCATCATCATCCCGCTGCTCGCCCCCGTCGCTGATAGCCTCGGCATCGACCTGATTTGGTTCGGCGTCATGCTGGCGGTCAACATGCAGACCTCGTTCCTGCATCCGCCCTTCGGCTTCTCGCTCTTCTACCTGCGCTCAGTCGCGCCTACGCGCGCCTATAAGGACAGGGTGACGGGCGAGACCATCCAGCCGGTGACGTCGGGCCAGATCTATATGGGCGCAATACCCTTCCTCGTCATGCAGCTGGCCATGGTGGCGATCATTATCGCCTTCCCGAAGCTCGTCACCCATTACAAATCCGGCCAGACGGCCGTCGATCCCGCTACCATCCAGTTGAACGTGCCGATGCCGGGCACGGACGGCGCCAATCCGTTCGGCACACCGCCGCCGCCCTTCGGCGCGGAAAGCCCGCAGGAAGCGCCGCCACCGCCCGCATTCGGCTCCCCGACGCCCAGTTTCGGCGCGCCGGAGCAGAAAAACCCCTGATATCAAGCCATTTCGTGAGGAGGAGAACAGACATGACGGACAACAAAGTAAGCCGCCGCGGCTTCCTGACCAAGGGAGCCATCGCCGGTGCAGCGACCGCCACGGGGGCGACGCTCGCCGCGCCCGCCATCGCCCAGAGCCTGCCGACGCTGCGCTGGCGCCTGACCTCGGGCTTCCCCAACAATCTCGACACCATCTATGGCGGCGCCGTGGTCATGGCCGAAACGCTGTCGAAGATCACCGAAGGCAAGTTCCAGATCCAGGTGTTCCAGGCCGGCGAGCTGGTGCCGGGCGCGCAGGCGCTCGACGCGGTGAAGGCCAACACGGTCGAGATCGCCCATACCTGCGGCTATTATTTCACCGGAAAGGACCCCACCTTCGCCATCGGCTCGACGATCCCCTTCGGCCTCAACGGACGCCAGCAGAACGCCTGGCTTTACCATGGCGGCGGCAATGAGGCCTATAACGCCTTCCTCGCCGATTACGGCATTGTCGGCATTCCCGGCGGCGCGACCGGCGCGCAGATGGGCGGCTGGTTTCGCAAGGAGATCAAGAGCGTCGCCGATTTGAAAGGCGTCAAGATGCGCATTGCCGGCGTGGCGGGCGAAGTCATGTCCCGCCTCGGCGTGGTGCCGCAGCAGCTGCCCGGCGGCGACATCTATCCGGCGCTCGAGCGCGGCACGATCGATGCGGCGGAGTGGATCGGCCCCTATGACGACGAAAAGCTCGGCTTCTACCAGATCGCCCCGAACTATTATTACCCGGCCTATTGGGAAGGCGGCCTGACGATCCACTTCTTCATCAACAAGGCGCAGTACGAAGCCCTGCCGGAACCCTACAAGGCCGCGCTGAACGCCGCCTGTCAGGGCGCGAACGTCAACATGCAGTCGCTCTACGACGTCAAGAACACGACCGCCATCCGGTCGCTAGTGGCCAAGGGCGTCAAGCTGCGCCCGCTGCCGCGCGACGTGATGGACGCCGCCTACAAGGCTTCGTTTGAGCTTTATGCCGAATATTCGCAGAAGCATCCCGCCTGGGCGAAAATCTATCCGGGCTGGAAGAAGTTCCGCGACGAATCCTTCGAATGGTTCCGCGTCGCGGAATATAGCTACGACAGCTATATGTATGCGGCCCAGGCTGCGGGGAAGTAAGCTGTAGGACTTGGAGCAGGATGCCTGATACGCATTGCACTGCTCCAAGACCCTTTCTTTTAATGGGACCGCTTGAAATCATCTGCGCCGTTATGGCGGCGGCGCGGTCGAGGCATGGATTCCTGTGACAAGCACAGGAATAACGGCCGGATTTGCTGTTATCGCCACCAACGTTTCCAACTTGAGTTTCCCACCTTTTGGCTTTGAACAACGGTTCTCGGTGAGGAAAACCTCTCAACCCGTCATTCCTGTGCTCGTCACAGGAATCCACGCCTCAACGCAGAAGCAGCCGCAGCGATGAAAGCACGCTTTCCTCCTCATTGTGGCACGCTCTCGCCCTACACAAACTGTTGATCACACCGTTTCATGGATTGCGTTAGGAAGATGATACGCATATAGATAGGAAGCTATCTATTAGGATCGCATCGAAATGAAACCAGCCTGGGACGAGTTTGCGACGCTGCTGGCCGCGACGACGCGCGGATGGCGCAAGGCCTTCGACGTGGCGATGGCGGAGCATGGCCTCTCCGACGCCACCGCACTGCCGCTGATGATTCTGCTGCGCCATGGCGACCGCATCCCGCAGGGGGTGCTGGCGGAAAGGGTGGGCATCGAGGGGCCGACCATAGTCCGCGTCATCGATGAGCTGGAGAAGGAAGGGCTGATCCGGCGCCTCGCCGACGATGCCGACCGCCGCATCAAGCTTGTCGGGCTCACCGAGGGGGGGCGCATCACCGCGACGAAAGTGGAAAAGATTGCCACTCGCCTGCGCACCACACTTCTTGGCGATCTCGACCCGGACGCGGTCGACACCGCCATGGATGTGCTGCGCCGGCTGAACGAGAAATTCCAAGGCGGCGCTTCCTGAGCCGCTCTCAAACACATCGAACCCGTCATGACCAAGCCCGCCGAAACCGCGCCCCGTTTCCAGGATGTCGTTTTCTCGCTGAAGACCTTCGGTGCCGCGATGCTCGCCCTCTGGATCGCGCTGATTGCGAACCTGCCCAATCCCTATTGGGCGGTGGCGGCGGTTTATATCGTGGCGCATCCGCTTTCCGGCGCGACCACTTCCAAGGCCTTCTATCGTCTCATCGGCACCATGATCGGCGGCGCGGTCACGGTTCTCCTGGTGCCGAACCTCGTCAATTCGCCCGAAATCCTCACCCTCGCCATCGGATTGTGGATGGCGGCCTGCCTCGTCGTCAGCCTGCTCGACGGCACGCCACGCAGCTATCTCTTCATGCTGGCGGGCTATACGGTGGCGATTGCCGGTTTCGCCGTGGTTTCGACACCGCAGACCGCCTTCGACTATGCGGTGGGCCGCGTCGAGGAGATCGCCATCGGCATCATCTGCGCTGCGCTGGTCAATCGTCTCTTCTTCCCGCGCCACAGCGGCCCCGTGCTCGTCGCCCGCATCGACAACTGGCTGAAGGACGGCGCAAGGCTGGCGCTCGCCACCATGCGCGGCGAAGGCGACAGCCCGGATGCGCTGCGGGACCGCCGGCGCCTCGCCGCCGACACGCTGGAACTGCGCAATCTCACCACTCATGCCGCCTATGACACCTCCTCCGTCCGCGGCGCGGAGACGCAATTGCGGGTTCTGCAGCAGCGCATGGTCGCCGTCCTGCCGATCATTACCAGCCTGCGCGACCTCCTCGCCATGAAACCCGGCGAAGGCGAAAAGCCATGGCCGCCTTCGGTGCAGCGATTGCTCGACGAAGCCTGCATCTGGCTGGAAAGCGGGGAGAATCTCACCGAGGAGCGACGCGCCGGTCTCCTGCGGCTCATCGGCGATATCGAGCGGCATGACGCAACGGCGAGCGAGGGAAAGCAGCTGCTGGCCCTCAACCTCGCCGCCCGCGTGCGCGACCTGATCCAGATCTGGAGCGATTGCCTGACGCTGAGGCAGGATATCAGCACCGGCTCGCGCCATTCCCTGCGCTGGCGGCGCTACGACACGCACCGCAAGAGCCGCCCCATGCACCGCGACTACGGCATGGCGCTCCTCTCAGGCTTCTCGGCCCTGCTTTCCACCATGGTTGCCGCCGCGTTCTGGATCGCCTCGGGCTGGTCGCAAGGCAGCGTCGCGGCAATGATGGCCGGCATTTTCTGCTGCATCTTCGCCGGCATGGACGATCCCGTGCCTGCCATGCGCCGGTTCAACTGGCTGACGCTCATCGTCATCGCCGCCGCCTTCGTGTTTGAATTCGCGCTGCTGCCGCTGGTGGACGGGTTTGTCCCGCTCGCGCTGTCGCTCGGCCTTTTCCTCATCCCGGCGGGCATCCTGCTCGCCATCCCCGCGCAATTCCTGCTCGGCATGGTGCTTTGCGTCAATCTGCCCAACCTGATCATGCTGCAGGGGCATCTGAACCAGGATTTCGCCAGCTTCGCCAATGCCAATATCGCGACGGTGCTGGGCATCGGCATTGCGGCGGTGGTCACCTCCATCGTCCGCTCGGTCGGCGCGGAATGGAGCGTCCGCCGCCTTGCCCGCGCGGGCTGGCGGGACATCGCCCTCGTCGCCAGCCTTGAGGCCGGACGCCCGCGCCGTGAATATATGAACCGGCTGCTCCTGCGCATGATCGACCGCGTCGGCCTGATGACGCCGCGCCTCGCCCTCATTCCGTCATCCGCTATCGCCCGGGTCGATCTCCTGCGCGACTTGCGCAACGGCATGAACGTCATCGACCTGCAGCGCTACCGCCTGAGACTGCCCGAAGCCTGCCGCGAAGCCGTCAACAAGGTGCTCGACGGGGTCGGCGCGCATTACCACGCGCTGGCGCGCGGCGAACCATATGCGGCACCCGGCGACGGCCTGCTGCAGTCGATCGACCAGGCCATCGCCGCAGTCATCGGCAACGGATCACCCGGCACCGCCAACCGCCCGCGCCTGGCGCTGGTGGCGTTGCGCTTCAACCTCTTTCCCGATGCGCCGCCGCTCGACCTGCCGCCTCGTGCCCAATTACCGAACCGAAAAGCGGCCTGAGCATCTTCCCAAGAGAAACATGACTGCCATGCGACCTGAACTCGATATTTACGGCATCTATATTCCCACCCTCGGCGTCCTGGCGCTGATCGCCTATTTCGCCAATGGCCTGATGCAGCGCGTCCTTGCGCGCCTGCGCTTTTACCGTTTCGTGTGGCACCGGCCCCTCTTCGATGCCGCCATGTATTTCTGCATTCTCGGCACCGCTGCCGTGCTTCTCAATGGAATTCACGCATGAAAAAGCTCTTCGCCCATTCCGGACGGGTGTTCCTGACGCTCGTCATGGTCACCATCGCCGGGCTTCTCGGCCTGCATCTCTGGGATTATTACATGAACGCGCCCTGGACCCGCGACGGCAAGATCCGCGCCGATGTGGTGCGCATCGCGCCCGATGTTTCCGGCCCGGTGAGCGAGGTGCTGGTGCATGACAATGAGCCCGTCAAAAAGGGCGATGTCATCTTCCGCATCGACCAGGCCCGCTTCAAGCTCGCCTTGAAACAGGCGGAAGCCAAGGTGGACAGCACCAGGGCCGCGCTCGACATGGCCAACCGCGACCTCGCGCGCTATCGCCAGCTCGATGACAACACCGTCACCCGGCAGAAGCTGGAACAGGCGGAAACGGCCTCCCAGCAGGCCGATGCCGCATGGCGCCAGGCGCAGCTCGACCGCGACCTCGCCGCGCTCAATCTGGAGTGTTCCTCGGTGAAAGCCCCGGTCAACGGCCTCATCACCAATTTCTCGCTGCAGCCCGGCGACTATGTCTCCGCCGGCAACGCCGTGACCGCGCTGGTCGATACGGATTCCTTCTATGTCGCCGGCTATTTCGAGGAAAACAAGCTCGACCGCATCCACATCGGCGACCCGGTCGTCATCGATGTCATGGGCAGCAAGACCCAGCTCAAGGGCACGGTGGACAGCATAGCTGGGGGCATCGAGGACCGCGAGCGCAGCGATACGAGCAGCCTCCTCGCCAACGTCTCGCCCACCTTCAACTGGGTCCGCCTCGCCCAGCGCATCCCCGTGCGGGTGAAGCTCGACAAGCTGCCCGAAGGCGCACACCTCGTCGCAGGCCGCACGGTCAGTGTGACGGTAGTGAATTAGCCCATGAAGCCTAACGGTCTGGTGGCACCGCATCCAAGGCTTCGGCGAGGGCCTTGCGTCCGCTCGTAGCAAGCCAGGAGCGAAAAGAGAGGAGCTCCGGATTGATCTCGCGCATGAGGTCCAAATCGACCTGTTCCGCCAGCGGGCCGTTCTCCAAGCTCCGGGCCATATGTGCGAGGTCAGCATGAGCTGCGAGAACGTCGTCCGGAAAGCGTGCGTAGGATATGGGACGACCCGCGACTTCGGTAAAGGCGGCTTCGAGGTCGCGGCCTGTAACTCTATCGCTTGCGATTTTTAGGGTCACCCCGCCGAACCCGGTCTTATCGGCGAATATGGCGGCAACGAATTTCCCGATGTCCTCTACGGCAATAAGCTGGATCGAATGTTCCGGCCTGATAAGAGAGCGCAATTGCCCCTTGTCCAAACCGAAACCGGGCCGTACGAGCATTTCCATAAAGATCATCGGCCTGATGATGGTTGCGCTAATGGGCAATTTGCGAATATAGGCCTCAATGCGTGGTTTCGCGTCGAAACGAGCCACACCTGTCAGCGTATCGCCGACGCTGGCGCCCGAGGAATAGACGAAGTGCGTAACGCCGCTTTCGGCGGCCAGCGCCGCGATTGATATCCCATAGCGTACCTCATCGTCTGCCGCCAAATTAGCTGGCAGCACACTGAAGGTGCCATGAGTGTCTTTCATCGCAGTCCGAATGGCATCGGTGTCCTCGAACGAACCGGTGACGAGTTCGATCCCTGCGTCTCGGAGCGCAATCGAAGCCGGTTCGACGGGGTTACGTACAAGTGCGCGAACAGGCCATCCCGCCCTCAGCAAGGCGTTTGCGACGGCCCCTCCCTGTCGCCCTGTAGCGCCGAAAACCAGAATTGGACGTTTATCATTAGCCATTGAGAACCCTCGTGTTGGACAAGGGCAATCCATATATACGATTATAAATCATCCGGAAGACGGCACATTTTTTAGCATTGGGCACAAGAATGATACGCTTGAAACAGCCTCAGGATTCAGATTGCAGTCCTCAGTTCAGACCAGTCCCGTCTAACGGGATCTGTGCCCGGCTCGGGGACAAATGGACTGTTCAGGTTCTTTGGCGCCTTTCCCTGGCAAACGGACAGCGGCTCCGTTTTTCCGCGCTAAAAAAAGAGATCGACGGGATCACTCAGCGGATGCTGACCCTGACGCTACGCAATCTCGAACGCGACGGCTTTGTCGTCCGTCATTATTCTCCGGAAGTGCCGCCCCGGGTAGAATATGAGCTGACCGAGATAGGTGTTGGCGTTCTGCGCGCCCTTGAGGGACTTAATTTTTGGCTTCGAGAGAACCTGCCCATCATCGAGGGGTATCGTCGCGCCTACGACCAAGACAAGCAGTAACGAAGTTTTGCCGCAATCCGGCCGTGCTCCAAACTGCCCCGCTTCGGCCAAGCGCCGCCCCGAGTTTCCCCGGGGCGGACATGTCTCAAGCGTCTCACCCCTCCCTGAAATCCGTCCCGCGGCTCACCTCATCCCAAACATCCATCTCCTCAATCACCGCATCGAGCTTCTCGCGGGCGCGGCGGACGGCGTCGGAGCCTAGAAGCAGGTGAACCGGCGGTTCGGATGTCGTGACGGCCTTGATGATCGCCTGCGCGGCGCGCGCTGGGTCGCCCGGCTGTTTACCGTCGGCGGAGGCGAAGCGGGCGCTGACTGTGCCCACGCTTTGCGCATAGGCGCTGTCTTCCGGCGCGGTCCAGCGGATGGAGTGGCTCGACAGGAAGTCGGTGCGGAACGCGCCCGGTGCCACGGCGGTCACCTTGATCCCGAGCGGCTGCAATTCCTGCGCAAGCGCGGTGGACAGCCCTTCGAGCGCAAACTTGACCGAGGCGTAGAGCGCATAGCCCGGCCCCGGCGCGCGCCCGGCAATCGAGGTGATGTTGATGATATGGCCCGAGCCCTGCTGCCGCAGATGAGGCAGCGCCGCGCGGATGATCCGCACCGGCGCGAAGACATCGACCGCGAACAGCCGTTCCATCTCCTCGTCCGTCGAGGTTTCAAGCGCGCCGAGCAGGCCGTAGCCGGCATTGTTGACGATGACATCGATCTTGCCGGCGATGCCGAATGCCTCGCGCACCACCCGTTCCGCCGCGTCCTTCCCGGCCAGGTCGGCCTTGAGCACGTGAAGCCGTCCGCTCTCCGCGCCGATTTCGGGCGCCCCGTCCCGCACCGTGCCGATGACCGTATCGCCTCTGGCGAGAGCGGCCTTCGTCAGTTCCAGCCCGAAGCCGCGTGAAATACCCGTGATGAACCATGTGGTCATGATTGGTCTCCTTCTAACGCTGAGGAACATATCCACCGGCCCGCTCCGGTATAATACGCGGAAAATCACTTTCGCTTGTTAGCTCCGCTTAAAAATGCTTTCCTGCGCGTATGGACAACATTCTTCCCGGCTCCGATTATAACCAGCTCCGCGCCTTCGTGGCGGTGGCCGAGGCGCTGAGCTTCAGCCGCGCCGCCGAGACGCTCGGCATCACCCCTTCGGCATTGAGCCAGACGATCCGCGGGCTGGAAGAGAGCATCGGCATCCAGCTTCTCAACCGGACGACGCGCAGCGTTTCGCTAACGGCAGCGGGCGAGAACCTCTTTCACCGGATAAGACCGGCGATTACCGAGCTGGGCGCTGCCGTGGTCACCGCGCGGCAGGCGCGGGAGCGTCCCTCCGGCACGGTGCGCGTTCACACGTTCCGTTCGGGTGCGGCGCGCTATATCGAACCCATCCTGCCGGACTTCCTGCGCACCCACCCGGAAATCGTCGTCGACATGACCCTGGACGACGAAGCGGTCGATATGGTCGCGGGCGGGTTCGATGTGTCGCTGCGCATCGGCGAAGTGATCGAGCAGGACATGATCGCCGTGCGGATAGGCCCTGAAATGCGCCAGATCGCCGTAGCCTCCCCGGACTATATCGGGCGGCATGGCGCGCCGTCGCATCCCCGCGATCTATTGCGCCATCGCTGCATCCGCTGGCGCTGGCCGGGCCAGTTTCAGCCCTATGCGTGGGAGTTCTGCGAGGACGGCAGGTGGTTCCATGTGACGGTCGATGGCCCGCTGATCGTCAATGACAAGGAATTGGCCAAACGCGCCGCGCTTGCGGGCGTCGGCATCAGCTTCTGCACCGACGAGATCGTGGCCGCCGATCTTGCCGAAGGACGGCTTGTCCCGCTGCTCGAAGCATGGTCGGAGCCTTTCCCCGGCTTTTTCCTCTGCTATCCCAGGCAGCGCCAGATGGCCCCGGCGCTGCGCGCATTCATCGATGCCGTGCGGCAGGCGGCTAGCGCTTGAGCCACTCATTGAGCTCGGCCTCCGCCCGCTCCAGCGCGCTATAGTTCAGAAGCTTGCGCAGCAGGGCGACCGTAACCGCGCGGGCGCGCAGGTTGAAGCGCCCCTCCTCCGCCTCGCCCATGTCCTGATAGACGCCGAGCTTTTCATAAAGCTGCTGCAGCCGGTTCTGGACGCTCCTTAGAGATAAATTGCGGCGGCGAGCGATGACGCGGTCCGTCAGCCCGAGCGCGATATCGATGAGGATTTCATATTCGCTCTCGCTGAAGCCGCTGGCATGGCCGAGGCTCTTTTGCTGGAGGCCGCGCACTTCCCGGTCGATCACGCATTGCGCCTCGACGAAAATGCTGCGCAGCGCCAGGCGCAGCTTGTCGTCGGATGCCGATTTGAGGACATAGCCATAGGCCGCGCCTTCCGGAACGATGCGCGACACGCCGCGCACATAGGCCTCGTCGGCATAGTTCGACCAGAACAGGATGCGCGTTTCCGGGCTTTCCTTCCAGATGGTGCGCGCCGCCTCGATGCCGTTGCGCCCGTTCATCTGCAGATCCATGACGATATGTGCCGTGCGGTGCTGGCGCGCCAGCTTTTCGCCCGCCGAGCCATTGTCCGCTTCCAATATGGCGCGGCATTCCGGCAATGCCGCCCGCACCGCCTCTCCCAGATAGGCGCGGTGCAAGGGGTCATCCTCAACGATCAGAACCTGCATTTTTCCTCCCATTTCCTTATGCCCCGCCCGGTGAACATGCTTCGGCGGGCAAAAGGATCGTCACGCTGGTCCCGGCACCGTCCGCATTTTTCCGGATCGCAAAGCTTGCCGAGATCAGCCGCGCGCGGGTGCGCATATTGTCGATGCCGTGGCCGGGCCGCTGCGCATGGCGGTCCATGCCGAAGCCATTATCCGCCACCTCCACGAAAAGCCGCCCGCCCTTGTCGCGCAGCCGGACCGTGAGCTCGGTCGGCTGGGCGTGGCGTATCGCATTGTTGATCGCCTCCTGCACGATGCGGAACAGCGAGGTCGCGACCGTCTCCTCCAGCCGGTCCGCCATGCCGCCGCTCTGGTCGTCGAGCCGCCATGTGACCGGCGAGCCGCTGTCCCGCACCGAGCGGCTCAAGTGGTTTTCCGTCGCTTCGGCAAAGCCGAACAGCTGGAGAATGGAGGGCTTCGCCTCCTCGATGATCTGCCTCAGATCGTCCATGCAATGCTGCAGCCCGCGGAACAGCGGCTCCATCTGCTCGCCGGAAAGGTCCGGCGCATGGGTCAGACGCTCGACATGGCGGGCAAGCCGCGTCAGGTCGGCCAGCGTCTGGTCATGGAGGTCCATGCCGATGCGCTGCCGTTCCGCCTCGAGCGCTTCGGTCAGCTTGAGCGCACCCAGCCGCAGCCCCTCCTCGCGCGCCCGCGCCTCCGCCTCGACAATCGCCGAGCGCTTAGCCTGTTCCGCCGCGCGGATCGCGAAGAAATAGGGCGCCAGCAGATCGGCTATGGACTGCGCATTCTCCACATTGCGCAAGCCGTAGCAGGCGGGCGTCAGGCTGGAGCAGCTGAGCGCGCCGATGATATCGCCCTGTGCCTTCAGCGGCACATGCAGCCGCCCTTTCAGATCGTGCTCGATAATCGGGCTCGAAAAGGCGCCTTCGAAGTGGAATCGCGGATCGGTGCGCGCATCCGCCGTCAGGAGATAATCGACCTCGCCCGACAGGAGCGTGCGGATGGGACTGCCAGAAAGGAGCGCGGGCGGATTGCGGCTCCAGGCCGTGGCGATGCCGCTTTCATAGGCGATATGAAACTTGCCATCGAGCATCTTGATGCAGACATCGAGATGGTCATAGGGCAGGATATGCGCGATTTCCGCCGCCACCGCCTGGATGATGGCGTCGAAATCCAATTGCCCTGCCAGCAGGCGGGAAATATTGAGATAATAGTCGAGCAGCCTTTCCGGCGCGAGTTCAGCCAAGCGTTTCTCCTCCCAAACGCAAAGCGATCCTATATCCGGCGCATGCCGCTCCGCCTTCGGGAAACCGCAATTTTGCTGCGGGAACCCGCAATGCGGTTGCTTCATTCGGCCTTCACAGAACGCTCCGCTTCCTCCATCCTCGCTTCACCAGAAAAAAGGCCGCAAGACAAGTGCGTCCTGCGGGAAGGCTGGTGCCGTTGAGGAGCGGCGGTGCGGGGGAAGATTTCGCGCCATATCAGTTCGAACGTTCCGGAGCGCCGGGGGCGCGGCGGAATGCATAGCATGATCCGGAAAAGTTGCAGACTTTTCCGACAAGATCATGCGGCGAAAACAAAGAGTTAACGGGAGGAAATCATGAAATTCGGAAAAATCCTTTTTGCGTCCGTGGCGCTGGCCGGTCTCATGGCCGCAAGCGGCGCGATGGCCGATACGTCATCGAAGAAGATCGCCTTCTCCAACAACTATGCCGGCAATTCCTGGCGTCAGGCGATGCTGCAAAGCTGGGACAAGGTGACCAAGGAAGCTGTGAAAGCGGGCGTGGTGTCTGCCGCCGACGCCTTCACGACGGCTGAAAACCAGGCGACCGAGCAGGCCGCACAGATCCAGAACATGATCCTGCAGGGCTATGACGCTATCGTCATCAATGCCGCCTCGCCCACGGCGCTCAACGGCGCGGTCAAGGAAGCCTGCGATGCGGGGATTGTAGTCGTTTCGTTTGACGGCATCGTCACCGAGCCCTGCGCCTGGCGCATCGCCGTCGATTTTCAGAAAATGGGCGAAAGCCAGATCGACTATCTCGCCAAGCGCCTGCCCGAGGGCGGCAACCTCCTGGAAATCCGCGGCCTCGCCGGGGTTTCGGTTGATGACAACATCCATGCCGGCATCGAGGCGGGCGTGAAGAAGCATCCGAAGTTCAAGATCGTCGGCTCCGTCAATGGCGACTGGGCTTCCGACGTCGCCCAGCGCGCGGTCGCCGGCATTCTGCCGAGCCTGCCGAAGATCGATGCAGTCGTGACGCAGGGCGGCGACGGCTACGGCGCGGCCCAGGCTTTCGCCGCCGCCAAGCGCGAGACGCCGATCATCATCATGGGCAACCGCGAGGATGAATTGCAGTGGTGGAAGCAGCAGAAGGATGCGAACGGCTATGAAACCATGTCGGTTTCCATCGCGCCCGGCGTCTCGACGCTGGCCTTCTGGGTCGCGCAGCAAATTCTCGACGGCAAGGAAGTCAAGAAGGACCTCGTCGTTCCCTTCCTGAGCGTCAGCCAGGACACGCTCGACAAGGACCTCGCCAACACCCAGAAGGGCGGCGTGGCAAATGTCGAATATTCGCTGGAGGATGCTCAGAAGGTGATCGACGCGGCGAAATAAGCGTTGCTCACCCCCCTCTGCCCTGCCGGGCATCTCCCCCTCAAGGGGGGAGATTACGCCTTCATCAACGTGCCGCACCAATCGCAGAAGCTGTAAGAGGGCGACGGAGCGTCGTGTCAGCCAATCTCCCCCCTTGAGGGGGAGATGTCCGGCAGGACAGAGGGGGGTGTCGTCGCGCACCACCGAAAAAATGAATCTCTAACAACAGTCTGAGTGCATGACACAACCAGCCGAGAAAAACGAGGTCGTCGCCGCGCGCGATATCCATGTGCGGTTCGGCGCGGTGAGGGCGCTGGATGGGGCGGAACTCGTGATCCGCGCGGGCGAATGCGTGGGCCTTGTCGGCCATAATGGCGCGGGCAAGTCGACCATCGTCAATGTCATCAATGGCGGGCTCAGCCCACATGAGGGCAGCCTCTCCTATCATGGCGAGCCGGGCCATGGCGTCGCCACCGCCCGCAAGGCCGGCGTGCGCTGCGTCTTTCAGGAGCTCTCGCTTTTCCCGAACCTGACGATCGCGGAAAACGTCCGGATCATGCAGCCGGATCTCAAGGGTGCGAACTGGCGCGGCAAGGCCGTCGAGCTCATTTCGAAGAAGCTTGGCGAAATCTTCCCTGGCCATCGGATCGACTGTTCCGCCACCGTGGACGAGCTTTCCATCGCCGAGCGGCAGATGGTCGAGATCGCCATCAACTTCATCGCGCCGGGCAGCGCGCCGAAACTCGTCATTCTCGATGAGCCGACCTCATCGCTCGATGCGGGCATCGCCGCGCAGCTCATGACCTATGTTCGCAAATTCACCGCGACGGGCGGCGCGGTCATCCTCATTTCGCACATGCTGAGCGAAATTCTCTCCACCTGCGACCGCATCGTTGTCATGAAGGACGGCAAGGTGGTTGCCGCCCGCGCGGCGAGCGGGTTCACCAATCGCAGCCTCGTCGAAGCCATGGGCAGCGTTGAGCGCGAGAAATCCGCGCGCCGTGTGGTGAAAAGTGAAATGGCGGGCGCAGCGGTTCTGTCCCTTCCTCAGCGTTCCCGCGATATCAAGCCGTTCCAGGCCTTCAAAGGCGAGGTTATCGGCCTTGCCGGCCTCGCCGGTCACGGTCAGACGAAAATGCTGCTCGATCTCTATTATGCCCGGCGTCCGAACTGGCTGCCCGCCCGCCAGTGCGACATCGCCTTCGTCGCGGGCGACCGCAGCCTCAACGGCACCTTTCCGCTCTGGAGCATCCTCCATAATCTCACCATCGGCTCGCTCGACCGGCTGTCGTCGTTCAAGCTGGTCGATCAAAAGCGGGAGGGTGGGCTTGGAGGTCAGTGGAAGGAGCGGATACAGATCCGCACCCCCGACATGGCCAACCGCATCCTGTCGCTGTCGGGCGGCAATCAGCAGAAAGTGCTTTTCGCCCGCGCGCTCGCCACCAGCGCCACCACCATCCTGATGGACGATCCCATGCGCGGCGTCGATGTCGGCACCAAGCAGGAAGTCTACGAAATCCTGCGCCATGAGGCCGAACAAGGCCGCACCTTTGTCTGGTACTCAACCGAAATGGATGAAATCGAACTCTGCGACCGGGTCTATGTCTTCCGCGACGGCGCCATCGTCGCGGAGCTTGCTGGCGAGGACATCACGGAAAAGAACGTGCTTGCCGCCTCTTTCGAGGGAGCGACATTAGAATGATTCATGATTTGACGGCTGTGAGAATTCTGGACCGTTGCCGGAATGAGAAGCGTAGAGGAATGGATCCCAGTGACAAGCACTGGGATGACGGATGGTTTGGCTGTTGGCGGACAATGTCCAACCTCGCCACCCACACACCGCGGTGCAAGGTATGGCGAACCCATTCCCGCCTTCGTCATCCCAGTGCTTGTCACTGGGATCCATTCCTCGACATTAAAATTGCCGGTACCTTCGGAAATACCTAACCTTATTGCTTCGGCCTGAAAGTAAAATGCTCTAGCATGATGCGCCTCTCCTCCTCCACCATCCGCCTGCTGACGCCGGTGTTCTCGCTGGCCCTCCTACTCGCCGCCGTCTTCTATATGCAGCCGCGCGCCATGAGCTATACCGGGCTCAACCTGCTCTTCAATCTCGCCGTGCCGATTGCGCTGGCGACGATTGCGCAGATGCTCATCATGGCGGTGGGTGATCTTGACCTGTCGATGGGCACCTTCGTCAGTTTCGTCGTCTGCGTCGCGGCGACCTGGCTCAACACCGCGCCCGTCATCGGCGTTCTGATCCTCATCGCCGCGATTGCAACTTACGCTGCGCTCGGCGCGATCATCCATCTGCGCAATTTGCCCTCCATCGTCGTCACGCTCGGCATGAGCTTCGTCTGGGGCGGTTTCGCCGTGCTGCTGCTCCCCTCCCCCGGCGGGCAGGCGCCGGACTGGGCGCGGTGGATCATGACCACCAAGCCGCCCTTCGTGCCCATGGCCATCGTCGCCAGCATCCTCATCGCTCTCGTGACGCACTTCATCGTCATGCGCTCCACCTTCGGCGTGCTGATGCGCGGCGCGGGCGGCAATGCCCGCTCCATCGAGCGCGCAGGCTGGTCGATCACCACCATCCGCGCCGGAACCTACGCCCTCGCGGCCTTCTTCGCGGTGCTCGCGGGCATTGCGCTGGTCGGCCTCACCACCTCGGCGGATGCCAATATTGCGCTGCGCTATACCCTGCTTTCCATCGCGGGCGTCATTCTCGGCGGCGGCGAGTTCGTCGGCGGGCGTGTCTCACCCATCGGCGCGGTTATCGGCGCATTGACCCTGGCGCTTGCGGGCTCGTTCCTCTCCTTCATGCGCATCTCGCCCGACTGGCAGATCGGCGCGCAAGGCGGCATCCTCATCGTCGTGCTGGCGCTGCGCCTTTTCCTCAATCGCCTCGAAAGACAGGGAAAGAAGCAATGAACGCCCTTTCCGCCCTCAACCGCCGCCCCTGGATCTGGTCGTTCCTCGCCGCCGCCGCGGTCTGGCTTGCCACGCTCTTCTTCACCGGCGGGGCGGGCGCGCACGGCCTTTCCCATGCCGCCCTCACCTTCGCCTCCTTCTCTGTCATCGTCGGCCTCGGGCAGATGTTCGTCATCACCCTCGGCCCCGGCAATATCGATCTCTCTGTGCCCGCCAACATGACGCTCGCCGCCACCTTGGCGCTGAAATTCATGGATACGCAGGACGGCATGGTGCTGGCGGGGCTTGCCGTCGCGCTTCTCACCGGCCTTGCCATCGGCATCTGCAACTATGCGCTCATCAAGCTCCTGCGCATTCCGCCCATCATCGCCACCCTATCGATGAGCTTCCTCGTCCAGTCCGCCGCCATCTGGAGCAATCGCGGATTGCGCGTGAAACCGCCGGAGAGCCTGGCGCAATTCACCACCGCCTCGACGCTTGGGCTTCCCAATGTCGCCCTGGTCGCCCTCGTCCTCTCCCTGATCGGCTGGGTGCTGCTCAGGAAAAGCATCTATGGCCGCTGGATTTCCGCCATCGGGCAGAACCCCTTCGCCGCGCGCATGGCGGGCATTCCGGTCGACGGCACGCGCTTCGCCACCTATCTCCTCTGCGCGGTGCTGGCCTCGCTCTGCGGTTTCCTGCTCGCCTGCTTCTCGGGCGGCGCGGCGCTCAATATGGGCACGGAATATCTGCTGATGTCGATTGCCGTGGTCATCATCGGCGGCACGGCCGTCGCGGGCGGGGATTCCAACATCCCCGGCATCTGGGGCGCCGCGCTTTTCATGTTTCTCATCGTCTCGATGCTCAACACCTATGGTTTCGGCGCGGGCGTCCGGCTCGTCTTGACCGGGCTCACCATCATCGCGGTGATCATGCTCGCCAGCGGCCGCCGATCCGAACGCTGAGCTTTTCCGGAGTATTCTGTTGTCCCATATCTACGAAATCCACGACGAACGTTTTCGCCATATGATCGTGCCGAGCGCCGGTCTAGACGAGCTTTATTCCGGTTGCCGCTGGGCGGAAGGGCCGGTCTGGTTCAGCGACATGAACTGCCTGCTGTGGAGCGACATTCCCAATGAGCGCATCCTGCGCTGGGTGCCGGAAGGCGAGGTTTCCATCTTCCGCCAGCCCTCCAATTTCGCCAATGGCAATACGCGCGACCGCGAGGGCCGCCTCATCACCTGCGAGCATGGCGGACGCCGCGTCGTCAGGACCGAGCACGACGGCAGCATCACCGTGCTCGCCGGCAACTATCAGGGCAAAAAGCTCAATGCGCCGAACGATGTGGTGGTTCGCTCCGACGGCACGATCTGGTTCACCGATCCCACCTACGGCATCATGTCCGACTATGAAGGCTACAAGGCGGAACCGGAGCAGCCGACCCGCAATGTCTACCGCCTCGATCCCAGAGCCGGCACGCTCGACGCCGTCATAACCGACTTCCGCCAGCCCAACGGCCTCGCCTTCTCCCCCGACGAAACCAAACTTTTCGTCGCCGACAGCGCCTATAGCCATGACGAAACCGCCCCGCGCCATATCCGCGTCTTTACCGTCGCGGATGACGGTAAAAGCGTAACCGGCGGTACGGTCTTCTGCACCATCGACACCGGCCTGCCGGACGGCTTCCGTTTCGACACCGGCGGCAATCTCTGGACCAGCGCGGGCGACGGCGTCCATTGCTTCTCGCCCCAGGGAACGCTGCTCGGCAAGATCAAAACCCCGCAAACCGTCGCCAACGTCACCTTCGGCGGCCCCCGCCGCAACCGCCTGTTCATCGCGGCGACCAAATCGCTCTACGCGGTGTATCTGGCAGTCAACGGCGCGCAATATCCTTGAGCGGGGGCCGGGGATTGTTTTTAGACGGAAGCAGTATACGCTTCTTCACCGTCGCACCGGAAGCAAGGTCGAGGCATGGATTCCTGTGACAAGCAAAGGAATGACGGATTGCTTTGATGTAGCCGATAGTCTCCACCCCCGCAGCCTGCACAACGGTTCTCGTTGAGGGCAGCCATCCCCACTTTCGTCATTCCTGTGCTTGTCACAGGAATCCATGCCTCGACATTTTCATCGCGGCAACGGTTTAGGCCGTAGTGACAATTTAACTATTTGATCCAGAGCATAATACTGGCGAGCTTGATGAAGCCGAGGAAGTTGGCGGCGAGTTTGTCGTAACGAGTGGCAATGCGCCGCCACTGCTTGAGTTTGGCGAAGAAGCCTTCGATACCCCATC